>JBJEVB010000012.1:18183-73088 GCA_051884155.1 Candidatus Coproplasma sp.
TCTTTATTAAAAAGTCCGTTAAATCAGTTGCCATTTATAATAGTATGTGCTAAAATATCTTCGTTACGGCTACAAAGTGGTGCGAATACTCTACGCCCGACTTTGTTTACCGCAAATAAATATTTCCATATGGAGGATAAATTAAAATGGAAAAGCAGGAAATCATTGCAAAATACGCAACTAAGGAAGGTGACACCGGTTCACCCGAAGTGCAGATAGCGCTTTTAACCGAAAGAATCAATCACCTTAACGAGCATCTTAAGACTCACATTCACGACAACCACTCTCGTCGCGGACTTTTAAAGATGGTTGGTCGCCGCAGAGGTCTTTTGGACTATCTCAAGGATAAGGATATCGAAAGATATCGTGCGATAGTCGCTGCTCTCGGTTTGAGAAAGTAATTAAAAAAAGGGCGGGCAGGCGTTTTATAAGCTTTGTGCGCCTTTTTTTCTATTTTATACGTGCAATCGGCACGAGTGATATTGTAAGAAAGTAAGGAGAGTAAAATTTAAACAATGGCAAACGCAGAAAATTTCAAGCAGTTTTCCTTTACCGTCGGCGGTAGGGAAGTAATTATCGAAACGGGTAAGTATGCAGAACAGGCGAACGGCGCGTGCGTAGTACGCTGCGGCGATACTGCCGTTATGGTAACCGTATGTATGTCGGCATCCCCCAGGGACGGAATGGATTTCTTCCCCCTTCAGGTTGACTATGAAGAAAAAATGTACGCAATCGGTAAAATCCCCGGCGGCTTTAAAAAGCGTGAAGGAAGGGCAAGCGATAAGGCAATCTTAACTTCCCGTCTTATCGACAGACCCCTTCGTCCCCTTTTCCCTAAGGGACTTTACAACGACATAGTGGTTATCGCACAGGCTATCTCGGTTGAACCCGACGTATCGCCCGAACCCCTTGCAATGATAGGTTCTTCCGTTGCAATCGCAATTTCCGACATTCCTTGGGACGGTCCTACGGGTTCGGTAGTAGTAGGTATGGTAGACGGCAAGTACGTCATTAACCCTGACCTTGCTCAGCGCGAAAAGAGCGATATTCACCTTAACCTTGCAGGTACTAAGGACGCAATCTTGATGATAGAAGCAGGCGCAAACGAAGTGACCAACGACCAGATGGTCGGCGCAATTATGTTCGGTCACGAAGAAATTAAGAAAATTTGTGCTTACATTTCCGACGTAATCGTACCCGCTGTCGGCAAGAAGAAGTTAGAGATGGAACTCTATCACGTTCCCGAAGAGCTTGATAAGGAAGTTCGCGCATACGCTTCCGAAAAAGTTGAATGGGCTATCGATACCTTCGACAGGAAGGAAAGGGAAACCCGTCAGGCTCAGGTTGAAAAGGAAGTTCAGGAACACTTCGCTGAAATCTATCCCGAAAACAAGAGAGAAGTTGGCGACAGCCTTTACTATCTCACTAAGGAAAAGGTTCGTGCAAAGATATTCGATAAGGGTATCCGTCCCGACGGCAGGGGCTTAAAGGACGTTCGTCCTATCTGGTGCGAGCGCCACGTTTTACCCCGTGCACACGGTTCCGCAATCTTCACCAGGGGTCAAACGCAGACCATGACCACTTGTACCTTGGCAATGCTTGGCGAAGCTCAGAAGCTTGAAGGCTTGGACGAAGAAACGTACAAGAGATATATGCACCAGTATAACTTCCCCGGCTACTGCACGGGCGAAGCAAAGGCTATCCGTTCACCCGGCAGGCGTGAAATCGGTCACGGCGCACTTGCTGAAAGAGCATTAGTTCCCGTTATTCCTTCCGAAGAAGAATTCCCCTATGCAATAAGGGTGGTAAACGATATTTTATCGTCCAACGGTTCCAGCTCTATGGCGTCCGTTTGCGGCTCTACCATGGCGTTGATGGACGCAGGCGTTCCCATTAAAGCACCCGTTGCAGGCGTTGCTATGGGCTTGATTAAAAATCAGGAAACGGGCGAATTCCGCGTAATGACGGATATTCAGGGCTTGGAAGACTTCCTTGGCGATATGGACTTCAAGGTAGCAGGTACTGTAAACGGTATCACCGCTATCCAGATGGATATCAAGATTAAGGGTATTTCCGAAGAGATTATGCACACTGCAATCGAACAGGCAAACGAAGGCAGACAGTTCATTTTGAACAAGATGCTCGAGTGCGTACCCGCAGTTGAACCCAAGCTCTCCGACTATGCGCCTAAGATTATCGGCTTTGAAATCAATCCCGACAAAATCGGCGACGTTATCGGTAAGCAGGGCTGCGTAATCAAGAAGATTATGGAAGAAACGCAGACGCAGATTGAGTTCAACGAAGACGATTCAGGTCGCGGTTATATCTCCTGCGTAGGTCCTATCGAAAACGCAGAAAAGGCAAAGGCAATCGTTCTTTCAATTGCTCACGAGCCTGAAGTCGGCGATATGTTCATTGGTTCCGTAACCAAAATCTTCAGCGACAAGGGTGCGGTAGTTGAATTTGCGCCTGGTAAGACGGGTTTCATTCATATTTCTAAGCTTTCCAACAAGAGAGTAAACAAGGTCGACGACGTTCTTAATATCGGCGATACCGTTAAGGTAGAGATTATCAAAATCGGCGAAAAGGGCGTAGACTTCAAGCTCTTGGAAAAGATGGCGTAATTTGCGCTTCGCTGATAAATAAAACTATTGAGCAATATAAAACCACCGACTCAGTCGGTGGTTTCTTTTATGGTTGGTTCTCCTTTTATATGCGCGTTGTATGTGCCGTTCAATTTGCCGTGGCAAGATACTCGACCGCGCCTTTATAGACGGCGTAAGCAACCGCCTTTCGATATTCGGCGGTGTTTAAAAGTTTATCTTCTTCCGCGTTGGACAGAAATCCGCACTCGACTATAACCGACGGGCTCTCGGTGCATTTAAGCATAAAGTAGTCGCCGTATAGTGCTTCGTTGGGTTTAACGGTCTGTGGCAGGTTGTTTAATTCCTGCTGAATTTTTTGGGCGAGAGCGTTGCTCGTCTGACTGTTTTTATCAAAGAAAACCGTACCGCCGCGTTTAGAAGGCAGTGGGCAAAAGTTTTGGTGTATTGAAATTACAAGGTCGGCGTTGCTCTCTTGAATTATCTGCTTTCGCTTTTGCATATCCCTTGCCTTAAAGCCCCTTTCGGTCGTGCCGTAAAGCCCTGCTTCGGTAGTGCGCGTCATAACGCAGTTAAATCCTGCGTTTATAAAGTTGCCCTTTACAAGTCTTGCGATTGCAAGGTTTATATCCGCTTCGTCCGTTCCGGAGCTTACGCCCTGAACGCCGTTGTCAATTCCGCCGTGCCCTGCGTCAACTACGATAGTGGGCATTTTGGGGTTAATTTTAGAAGCTTGGTTTGCGCTGAAGCCGACTAACGCGCCAAGACAGACGCCGCAAAGGATAATAACCGAAATTGCGATAATAAAACTTTTTTTTATAAACAAGGTTTTCACGCTATATACTACTGTTTTGTTGCTTTTTTTATGCTATAGTGGTATAATAAATCAGTATAAACAAGTATTGTTTTTTGTGGTAAATCAGTTGATAAAAGGGCTGAAATAAAGGCATAATTTAACGGGTTTACAAAAGACGAAAATAACTTTTGGCGGTAGATTGGTGTCGGAATTTTTTAAAGCAATCAGTGCAGAAAAAGCAAAGCAATTAAGCCCCGTTACGCTTGCGTTCGTAGGCGATGCGGTTTATACGCTTTTCGTGCGGGAAGGCGAAGTCCTTTCGTGCGACGCAAAACTTATAGAGCTGCAAAAACGTACGTCAAAAAAGGTTTCGGCAGTTGGGCAGAGCGAGCTTTTGAAGAGAATTGAGAGCCTTTTCACTCAGGAAGAAGAAGAAATCTACCACAGGGGTAGGAACGCAAAAAAGACCACACGCAGTAAGAGCGCGTCGGTGACCGACTATAATCGCTCGACGGGCTTTGAAGCCGTTTTGGGTTTTTTGTATCTTTGCGGCAGATTAGATAGAATAACGCACTTATTAGGCGGTGACTTAAATGAAGACTGAAGGCAGAAACGCCGTTTTAGAGCTGTTAAAAACGGATAAAACCGTAGATAAACTTTTAATAGAGAAGAACCCGCAAGGCTCTTTGAATAAAGTGTTTGCGGAAGCAAGGGCAAAGGGAATAAGGGTGCAGTTTGTCGATAAACGTGTGCTCGATAAAGAGAGCGTAACGGGCAAGCACCAAGGCTGTATTGCCTTTGCAACCGACTATAAGTACAGCTCTTTGGACGAAATAATTGCCGCAAAAGGCGAAAAAGGCGGTTTCGTGATTTTGTGCGACTGCATAGAAGACGTGCATAACTTAGGCGCAATCATAAGGGTTGCAGAAGTGGTCGGTGCGGACGGCGTCGTTATTCAGTCTACGAATTCTGCGTCCGTAACCGAAGCGGTTATCCGTATTTCCGCAGGTGCGGCAAACCACGTTAAGGTGGCTAAAGTCAATTCCATCAACCGCGCCGTAGACGAATTAAAGAAGAAGGGCTATTGGCTGTACGCGTTAGAAGCGGACGGTACGGATATTTATTCTGCGGATTTAACGGGCAACGTCGCGTTAGTTATCGGCGGCGAAGACTGCGGTGTTAAAAAGCTTACGAGAGAAAAGTGTGACTTCGTCGTTGCTCTTCCCGTGTGCGGAAAGGTAAACTCGCTTAACGCGTCCGTTGCTTTGGGTGTTGCGGCTTACGAAGTATTAAGGAAAAGGCTTTAATAAATGGCAGACGGTTATCTTTCGGACGAACAGCTTATTGCCGCATTCCGCAGCGGAAACAGCGAAGCCTGCGAAGAGATTTTATTAAGATATAAAAACAAAGTTCTCGCCATTGCGCGCGGCTACTTCTTGACCGACTGCGATACAGAAGATTTGGTTCAGGAAGGTATGTGCGGCTTATATTCGGCAATAATGGCGTTTAAGGGCGAAGGAAGTTTTGCACCGTTTGCCTATGCCTGTATAAGAAACAGAATAGTTGACGGGCTTAAACATTCTTCGGGCAACGTTCCGACTTTGGTTATCAAGTCTTTTTCTGAAGATGAAGAAGGGGGCGCAAGTTCGGATTTAAATCCCGAAGACGCGCTTATCAACAGCGAAGAGAGCAGAGAGCTTACAGAAGCAATGAAGTCTTCGCTCTCTAAGTTAGAGCTTAAGGCGCTTGAGATGTACGTTGAAGGTTCGACTATGAACGAAATTGCGTCCGCGCTCAACTTGACTTATAAACAATTAGATAACGCGCTTTCCCGTGCAAAGAGAAAGCTTAAAAACCGCAAAAATCAATAAAGGGGGCAAAGATGGCGTACCTTGCGTTTTACCGTGCTTTCCGCCCTACGACCTTTGATACGGTCGTAAGACAGGAGCATATAGTTAAGATTTTAAAAAACCAAATAGAGACGGGCAAAATAGGTCACGCCTATCTTTTTTGCGGACCAAGGGGTACGGGTAAGACCACTCTTGCCAAAATTTTTGCAAGGGCAATCAACTGCGAAAATCCCGTAAACGGCTCGCCCTGCGGTAAGTGTGAAACCTGCAAAGCTCTTGCAAGCGGCGCTTCCTTAGATATTTCCGAAATCGACGCCGCGTCGAATAACGGCG
Source organism: Candidatus Coproplasma sp. (assembly GCA_051884155.1). Classification (GTDB taxonomy): domain Bacteria; phylum Bacillota; class Clostridia; order Christensenellales; family Borkfalkiaceae; genus Coproplasma. The sequence continues at coordinate 23,766 of JBJEVB010000012.1, forward strand.
TAGACGAAATGCGTGATTTAAGGGAAAAGGTGCAATATCCCCCCGTAAACGGCAAGTATAAAGTATATATCATAGACGAAGTTCATATGCTTTCGGCGTCGGCGTTCAACGCGGTGCTTAAAACGCTTGAAGAGCCGCCCCGTCACGCAGTATTCATTCTTGCAACGACCGAACCGCAGAAAATACCTGCAACGATACTTTCACGCTGTATGCGTTTCGACTTTAAGCTCATTCCCCAGTCCGACTTGGAAGGGCTTATAAAGAGCGTGTTCGACAGGACGGAAAAAGAGTACGAAGAAGAAGCGGTTGCTGCAATAGCAAGGGCGGGAAACGGCAGCGCAAGGGACAGCTTATCCATTGCCGATATGTGTGCGTCCTACTCACAGGGCAAGCTCACCTACGAAGACGTCAATACCGTTTTAGGTAAAGCCGACTTCTACGCCGTTGCAGACATAGTCTCTGCAATTATGGCTCACGACGGCGGTCAAACGCTCTCTTGTGCGGAAGCCGTTTTGTCTACGGGCAAAGGCGTGGGAGTACTTTTAAGGGACTTATTAAACTTTGTAAACAATCTTGCAATAGTAAAGGTCTGCAGGGATGCGGAAAAAATCTTAAATATTCCCAAAGTGCAGTACGACAAGATTAAAGCTATTGCGGACGGTGCGGACGGTCACACGATTTTGCGCACTACCGAGCTTCTTGCCAAGGCGGAAGGCGATATGCGCTATGCGGTTGATTCGCGCATAACCTTAGAAACGGCTCTTTTAAAGGCGGCAATGCCTGCTTCCGACTACGATATCGAAGCGTTGCTTGCCCGAATTGAAAAGCTTGAAAGTCAGGTCAAGGAAGGGGTTAAGGTGGCAATTCAGGCTCAACCTGCGCCTAAAAACTATAAACCTGACCAAACCGTAGCTTACGAAAATCCCGTTGATAGGGCTGCAAAGGTTGAAGCTAAAGAAGAAGTTAAGAAACAGCCTAAAAATAGCTTGTCTGCCTTTGACGACAGCTCGCCTTTTGACAGCGCTATACCTACGGCTTCTTATGAAACGCCTGTGAAAGATACGGTTATAAAAGATACGCCTGTAAAAGAGACGGCAACTAACGAAGAGCAAGGCACGCTTTTTGAAAGCGCACCCACACCTTCTCAAGTGAGTTCTCTTTCGGATGCGGATAAGTCGACTATGTTCGGAAGGTTTATAAAGCTCTTCCGTACGACCAAGCGAAACGCCGTTATGTTCACCTTGTGTATGGACTTAGACAGTTATTTCGAAGGCGACACCTTCGTGCTTGAGACCGAAGTTGAAGCGGTCTATAAGTCCTTATGCAGGGACGATAACAGGCAGTACGTTGCCGACGCTTTGCAGAGCTTAGGCGTTTTCTCGTTCGATATTCGCCTTAAAGCTAAGGGCGTGGATAAATACGAAGAAGCAATCGGCAAGCTTCGTAACAATTTTGACGGAATAGATATAGATATAAAATAACGAAACATTATGGAGGCTAATTATGGCTTATAGGGGCGGCAACAACGGCGGAATGCAAAATATGATGAAACAGGCTCAGAAGATTCAAGAGCAAATGCAGCTTGCAGAGCAGGAATTGGACGAGATGGAAGTACTCGGCTTTTCAGGCGGCGGCGAAGAAGGCGATGAAACCGTCTGCGTGTATATGAACGGCAAAAAGGTCATAAACGGCATAGAGTTCGGCAGTAAAATTTCCGAAATGGTCGACCTTTCCGACGAAGACGACGTTGAAATGTTGGAAGACCTTATCATGGCGGCAATCAACGACGGATATAAAAAAGCCGACGCGGCGTACGACGAAAAGATGGGTCCTTTGGGTGTAAACTCTTCGCTTAAAGGCTTGTTATAATCGATACCTAAGAGGTAATTAATGGACGCATTTATAGAACCTATCGGAAGATTAATAAATGAGTTTACAAAGCTGCCCGGCGTAGGAAAAAAGACGGCGCAGAGATATGCGTATAAAATAATCGACATGTCCGAAGAAGACGCTAAGCTCTTTGCCGAGAGCATTTTAGAGTGCAAAAAAAAGGTACGCTATTGCTCGGTCTGCGGCAACTTTTCGGAAGAAGATACCTGCGAGATATGTAAGCGCAGGGAAAAGTCGGTTATTTGCGTGGTTAAAGAGCCTAAGGACGTAGTCGCTCTTGAAAAACTACGCGAATACAAGGGCGTTTATCACGTTCTGCACGGCGTCATTTCCCCGATGGACGGCATAGGTCCTAACGATATAAGAATCAAGGAATTGCTTGCAAGGGTGGGCGAAGGCGTATCCGAAGTTATAATTGCGACCAACCCCGACGTTGAAGGCGACGCGACGGCGATGTATATCGCCAAGCTCTTAAAACCGCTTGGCGTCAAGGTAACGAGACTTGCACACGGCATACCCATCGGCGGCGAGATTGAGTACACCGACGAAGTTACGCTATCCCGAGCCTTCCTTGAAAGGAAACAAATCTGAGGCTAAACATGAAAATTTCAGTTTTAGGTTGCGGCAGATGGGGCAGTTTTATTGCCTGGTATCAGGCAACCGTACTAAAAAACGACGTTATATTATACGGCGAAGAAGGAAGGCAGTCCTTTGACGTTTTAAAAAAAGACGGCAAAAACGAGTACGTCGCTTTGGATAAATCCATAACTCTCGTTTCCGATTTGGGTTACGCCCTTGATAACAGCGACTATATAATAATTTCCATAAGCTCGCAGGCGTTGCGTGATTTTATGGCAAAGGTTGTAAAACACCCCGTACAGGATAAGACCTTTATTCTCTGTATGAAGGGATTAGAAGAGACGACGGGTAAACGACTTTCTCAGGTTATGTGTGAAAGCGGCATATCAAAAGACAGGGTTGCCGTTTGGGTAGGTCCCGGTCACATTCAGTCCTTTATTGCAGGCGTGCCTAACTGTATGGTTATCGACAGCGAGAACGAGCAGTTAAAGAAATATCTTGCCGAACAATTCAGCTCTAATCTCATCCGCTTTTATTACGGCGACGATTTAATCGGAACCGAAGTCGGTGCGGCGGCGAAGAACGTTTTAGGCATTGCCGCAGGGCTTTTGGACGGAACGGGCTATACTACGCTTAAAGGTCCATTAATGGCAAGGGGTGCGTTCGAAGTAGCAAGGCTTATTAAAGCTATGGGCGGCAATACGACGTCTGCCTATGGGCTTGCGCATTTAGGCGATTACGAAACGACGCTGTTTTCACCCTATTCTCATAACAGGAAGTACGGCGAAATGCTTGCAAAAGGCGAAAAGTTTGCAAAGCTTGCAGAAGGCGTAATGACTTCTAAGGCGATGGTACTTTTGGGCGAACAGCTCAAAGTTGACCTTCCCATAACCCGTGCCGTGTACGAAATTTGTTTCAATTCTCACGGTTTTAATAAGGACGGCTTGCTCGATAGTATGGATATAATTTTGCAACTTTTCGACAGGAAGATTAAACCTGAGTTTTACGATTAATTATTTTTACAGACACTAAATTTGATAATAAACTTTATTCAAAAAAGGAAGATATATGTTAAGAAACGATTTAAGAAACGTTGCAATAATTGCACATGTAGACCACGGCAAAACGACGCTTGTAGACGCAATGTTAAAGCAGAGCCACACCTTCCGCGAAAATCAGGCGGTTGAAGAAAGGGTTATGGACTCTGGCGATATCGAAAGAGAAAGGGGCATAACCATTCTCGCAAAAAATACTTCGTTGCACTATAACGGTGTAAAAATCAACGTAGTAGATACTCCTGGTCACGCAGATTTTTCCGGCGAAGTTGAAAGAGTTATGATGATGGTAAACGGCGTTTTGGTGCTCGTGGACGCGGCAGAAGGTCCTATGCCCCAAACCCGTTTCGTCGTGCAAAAGGCATTGGAAATGGGTCATAGACTTATTATCGTCGTCAACAAAATCGACCGTCCCGACGCCCGTTTAAACGAAGTTCAGGACGAGATTTTAGAGCTTTTGTTAGAGCTTGACGCGTCCGACGAGCAGTTGGATTCCCCCGTAGTATGGTGTTCGGGAAGGGACGGCACGGCAACCTTAGATTTAAACACCCCCGGTAAGGACTTGACCCCGCTTTTTGAGACTATTTTAAATCATATTCAGCCTATGGAAGTAGATACGGAAGGCGAAACGCAGCTTCTCTGCTCGTCAATCGACTATAATGAATACGTCGGCAGAATAGGTATCGGTCGTATTGAAAGGGGTTCTGTTAAAGCAGGCTCTGCCGTTACGGTGACCAACTATAATAACCCGAGTTATAAACAGCAGGGTAAAATCGTCAATCTCTATCAGATTGAAGGACTTGAAAGAGTTGCCGTTGAAGAAGCTAAGGCGGGCGACATCGTATGCTTTAGCGGACTTGAAAAGATTAATATCGGCGACACGGTTTGTTCGCTTACCTGTCCCGAACCCCATAAGTTCGTAAAGATTACCGAACCTACGGTTGAAATGACCTTTTCGGTAAACGATTCGCCGTTTGCAGGTAAGGAAGGTAAGTTCGTTACCACCCGTCACTTAAGGGACAGGCTGTTTAAAGAGCTTCTTCGCGACGTATCCTTAAGGGTAGAAGAGACGGGTTCGGCAGATTCCTACCGCGTTTGTGGCAGGGGCGAAATGCACCTTTCTATTCTTATCGAAGAGATGCGCCGCGACGGCTACGAGTTCCAGGTTTCAACGCCTAAGGTTATGTACAAGACAATCGACGGCGTTAAGTGCGAGCCCGTTGAAAGACTTATAGTGGACGTACCCGACGACGCTACGGGTGCGGTATTCCAGAGTATGGGCAACCGCAAGGGCGAGCTTTTGCATATGTCCGCAATCGGCACCCGTACCCGTCTGGAATTTTTAATCCCTGCAAGAGGCTTGTTCGGCTATAAGTCGGAATTCTTAACTTCGACCAAGGGCGAAGGTATAATGAGCAGCGTATTCTACGAATATCAACCGTACAAGGGCGATTTAAGCAGGCGCAGTACGGGTTCACTCGTTGCATTTGAAACGGGCGACGCCGTAACCTACGGACTTTTCAACGCACAGGGAAGGGGCACTCTCTTTATCGGCGCAGGTACGCCCGTTTACGAAGGTATGGTCATTGGCGAAAGCCCCAAATCCGACGATATAAACGTAAACGTCTGCAAGACAAAACACCTTACCAACACCCGTTCATCGTCGTCCGACGACGCGTTAAGGTTGATTACCCCTAAGCGTATGAGCTTGGAAGAGTGCCTTGAATTTATCGCTGACGACGAGCTCTTGGAAATCACCCCTAAAAATATAAGAATAAGAAAGCGTATTTTAGACAGCGAGCTTCGTGCAAAGGCAAACGCAAAGCTCAAAAAAGGCATAGAGTAAATACGTTTCGAAAGAAAAAGATGAGTAAACAAAATACGTTAAACTACTATAAGGAACTTCCCGAAGGCTATAAGGAAGTCTATTGCATAAACGCAAAAAAGACTTCGGTGGGCGTAATTATGAATGTAATTGCGTTTGCCGTTGCTTTGGCGTTAATCGTCGGTATATGCTTTGCTAAATTTGAACTGCCTTTAAATATAGAATTCGGTTTGGAAACAGCTCTTAGCTTGTTTGCATTATGTGTTACGTTAATTGCCTATATGGTAGTCCATGAATTAACTCACGGTCTATTCTATAAAATTTTAACAAGGCAGAAATTGCGTTTCGGCTTAACCTTGTCCGTTGCGTATTGCGGATTGAAAGAAGGGTACGTCAATAAAAAGACCTGTCTTTTGGCAGTACTTGCCCCGCTTGTCATACATAGCATATGGATGATTTTGCTCATTATTTTTCTGCCTGCAAATATTTGGGCGTTGATGATAATAATTCTTTTTGGTCTGCACTTTGGCGGTTGCATTGGTGATATGTGGGTTGCTTTTATGCTTATTTTCCGCTTTAACTCAACAGTGCTCACATGTGACGACGGACCTTGTCAGCGTTTTTACGAATACCGCCCCGAAGAAGTGGTACAGCCCGAAACGCAAACCGTTGGGGAATAAGCTATGGCTACTGACGTAAGCTACGTTCAATTTGTCTGTGAACGTCTTAAGGGTGAAAGCCCGACCTATAAAAAGATGTTCGGTGAATATTTGGTGTATTTAGACGGCAAGCCCGTATTGTTGGTTTGCGATAACACGGTTTTCGTTAAAAAATATCCTGAGCTAACAGACGTTTTGTGCTATGCCGACTGCGGTTATCCCTACGACGGCGCAAAGGAACACTATATTTTAGACGTGGAAAACGAAGAGTTGACTCAAGAAGTTATTCAAATTTTAAAGGAAATTTCGCCGTTGCCTAAAAAAAGGAAATGAAATCAATGCAGAAGTATACTGTTGAACACAATAAATTAACCGCCGAAGAGTTCATAGAGCTTTGGCCTGTCGAGTGGGGAAATCCGCCTTCGTTACGTCAAACCGAGCTTGCAATGCAAAACTCACTATTTCGCGTGTCTGTCTACGACGGCGAAAGGGTGGTTGCAATGGCAAGGCTTATAGGTGATTTAGGGCTTTGCTACTATATCAAAGACGTAGTGGTAAGATCCGAATATCAAAATAAAGGTTTAGGCAAACTGCTTATAAACCAAATTATTAATTTTGTAAAAACTAAAGCTGTAAAAGGCACTTCCGTCTTTATCGAATTGTGTTCAAGACCCGATAAGGTAGGCTTTTACGAAAAACTCGGCTTAAGCGAGAGCGACTGTAAGAGTATGAAGTTAAGGATAAACATCGAGTAGTTAAAAAACATATTAGCAAGCTTTGCCGCATATGATAGTAAAAAAATCAAGGCGGTGAAGATATGGAACAGGTAGAAGGGCATATCCTTTCGATTGAGAACAGAAAAAGAATTACGGCAACGCAGATAGAAGCGGTAAATTCTTTTTCCGCGTCGCAGATAGTCTTACAGTATCAAGGCGGAAAGATTGTAGTTTCAGGAAGCGATATGAAGATTACAGCCTTTTCAAAATCAAACGGACAGTTTACTGCGCAGGGCACTATAGACGGCGTTAAGTATTCGCACAAGAGTTCGGGTATAAAAGGCTTATTTAAATAATGCAGGCGTTTATATTATTAACCTGCATACTCTGCGGCGTGGCAAGCGGCGTTTTGTACGACGTATTGTATATTGCCAGAATTATTGTGTGCGGCGTGGATAAGCAAAAGTATACCGTTAAGGACAAGATTTTTACGTTTTTTTGCGACCTAATATATTTTGCGGTGTTTGCATTAGCGTTTGTCTATATGTGCATTTGCTTTGATTTTTACACGCTCAGGCTGTTTATGTTGATAGGTGCGGCGTTCGGCGTACTTATTTATTTAAAAAGTTTTCATTTATGTATTGATTTTTTAATTAAAAGAGTGTATAATAGTATAAACAAAAGTATAAGGGGTAAAAAAGGTAGCTATGAAGGACGAAAAGCGCAACAAAATAGCCGTGGCAATAACCGTTAATATGGTCTTGCTTGTCTTTATTTTGGTTGCCATAATTATTGCCCAAATAGTTCAAATTTCTGTACTCAGCCGTCGCAAGCAGGAGTTACAGGAGACTTATGCTATTTTACAGGTTGAAAAAGAAAAAGCTGAAACTACGGAAGAACTCTTGGAAGTGGACGAAAAGTATACGAAGTGGCTTTTGGAATATATCAAAGTTTACGGCGATGAGGACCCTTTGAACGTTCTTCCCGGCGGCGTAGTAATCAAATGAAATTAGGTGTAATAGATATCGGTTCAAATTCCGTTCGCCTTATGCTATGGGCGGACGGAAAAACTTTATATAAAAAACTGCATACAACGCGTTTAGGCGACGGGCTTTCGTTTTCTACAAGGCTAAAAAAAGAAGCGATTGAAAGGACGGTTTGCGCCGTTGCAGACTTTAAAAGACAGGCGGAAGAAGACGGCGCTAAAGAGATTTACGCTTATGCAACTGCCGCTGTTCGCTCTTCAGAAAACGGCGGCGATTTCGTGTCCGCAGTATTCAATAGTTGCGGCATAGTAGTGGACGTATTGAACGGCGAGCAGGAAGCCGCTGTGTCTTTAGCAGGCGCTTTAGGCGGCGGAGACGGCGGTATTATCGATGTCGGCGGTGCAAGTACGGAAGTAACCGTACGCATGGGCGGCAACGTCGTTTATTCCCACAGTGCAAACGTAGGTACGGTCCGCATACTTGACGCGGCAGGTCGCGACCTTGATAAGATTAGAGAATTCGTTTCGGGCAAGATTAAAGAGTACGGTGAAGAGAAATTTCCTTCCGTAAAATTCTATGCGGTTGGCGGCACTGCTTCGCGTTTAGGTGCGGTCAAGCACGGTCTAACGGATTATCAGCCGCAGATAATAAACGGAACTAATCTTTCGGCGAGTGAAATTCACGGTTTTGCAAAAGAACTTACGACCTTACCCGTTGAAGAGATTAAGCGCACTACTATCTGCCAAAATTCAGCGGATTTAATCGGCGGCGGTGCGGAATTGCTCGCTATGGTTATGGACAAGTTTAGTATTGAGAGTATAACCGTTTCCGAAAGTGATAACTTAGAAGGGTACTTAACCGAAAAAATTTTAAAGCAGTAAAAGCCGCAAAATACGGCGTTTTAACGTTTTAAGGGGATAAATGATGAAAAACAAATTAGTGACCGCATTAGCCGCAGTCCTTGCAATTTTATTTGCGGCGGCTGGCGGCTACGTCTTTTGTACGCAATCGAATATAGAAGCCGAGCTGTACACGATAATACCCGTCTATCTCGTGTCGTTAATGCTCGGTGCGCTCGTTGAAGATATTATTCACGAAGGCGCACATTTTTTGGTTGGCGCAATCTGTCAAATGGGCGTAAAAGCTCCTAAAATAAGGCTGTTTAAAAGCTCGTCAATAGAGTTATGCCCTAAAGGGGTTAAAGGTATTAAAGGTCGTTTTCTTGCTACCGTCGTTGCAGGGTTAGTGTTTGACTTCTTGCTCGTTGTGCTTGGTATAATCGCCTTTGCCGTGCCGTCCGTGCCTGCAATCGTAGGCTTTGCCGCACCGTATGCGCTCTATTCGCTTATTATAAACGGTGCGCCGCTTGAGTATGGTACGGGCAAAACCGACGCATTAGTTGCATTAGAAGTTATTAAAAACGAGTCCACCGCACAGGTTTTACTAAACATCTTGAAAATTCAAGGGCATTTGCGTAGCGGCGTATTTTTAAAGGATATCGACGAGAGTTTGTTTTTGGACGTGCCGCAGTTGCCTGAAGATGATTTAAACTTTATAATTATGACTCAGCTTCGCTACGAGTATTATCTTGCAAAAAACAACGACAGTGAAGCGTATAAGTACTTTATGCGCTATCAACAGCTAATTCAGTACCTTCCGTCAGGATATAAAGCGGGTAAGGATAAAAATAAATAAACGAGTGATTTGGCTTGCGGCAAAACCGTAAGCCTTATTTTTTAACTCGCATTAAGGTTTTTAGCTAATTCTTAAAAGCCTTGAAAAGCAGTTCGGGCAGACGCCGCGATTTGATTTATAACAGTCTTTGCAGACGTGATTTCCACACCCTTCGCACTCAAAAATTTCGCCGTTGCAATTTTCAAAAAATTCAATACTTTTTCCGCATTTTCTCATAAAAATATTGTGCTTTAAACGGGCTATTTTATACTTATTTTTTCAACTAAATTTATTTCAAACAATTGCCTAATTTCTAATAATATGGTATAATAATATAAAGATTTTTAACGAGGTGGAATTATGCCCGAAAAAGTACACTCAGATTACGATGCGAACAGCTTAAAGGCGTTAAAGGGATTAGAGCCCGTCAGGGAACACCCCGGTATGTATATCGGACCTACTGACGAAAAGGGTCTGCATACTCTCGTGCGCGAAGTAATCGACAACTCTATAGACGAAGCCCTTGCAGGCTATTGCGATAAGATTGACGTGATAGTTTCTAAGGAAGGTTTTTGCACCGTTGCCGACAACGGCAGGGGTATCCCTACGGGTATAAACGAAGAAGAAGGCATTTCGGGCGTAGAGCTTGCGCTCACCAACCTTAACGCAGGCGGTAAGTTCGGCGGCGGCAATAAGGCAGGCGGTTATAAAATTTCTTCAGGCTTACACGGCGTCGGCGTTTCTTGCGTAAACGCGCTTTCCGATACGCTGATTGCAGAAGTGTGCCAAAAGGGGCATAAATTCCGTCAGGTCTATCACTGCGGCGTGCCTGAAGCGCCTTTAGCAATTATTGAAGATACGGAAGAAACGGGTACTTCAATCTGTTTCCATCCCGACCCTACTATGTTCGAGACGGTAGATTTTAACTACGATACGCTTAAAACCCTTTTAAGGGAGCTTTCCTACCTTAATAAGGGGCTTACGCTTACCTTAACCGATTATCGCGGAGAAAACGTAAGAAGCGATACATTCTGCTATGAAGGCGGCGTAGTTCACTTCATTTCGGACATCAACGAAGGTAAAAACGTTTTGTTCGCTTCCCCCGTATATTTTGAAGCAAGCGAAGGCGACGACAAATTCTTGGAAGTTGCCATTCAGTATAACGACAGCTATGTAGAGCAGATTTTCCCCTTCTCCAACAATATCCGTCAGCCTGACGGCGGCACTCACTTAGACGGTTTTAAAGCCGCATTGACCAAGGTTATTAACGACGCAGGTCACAGGCTTAACGTGCTTAAGGATTCCGAAAAGCTTTCAGGCGAAGACGTAAGGGAAGGTATTACGGCTGTCGTATCCGTTAAGATTGCAGACGCTCAGTACGAAAGTCAGACCAAGAGCAAGCTCTGCTCGACCTACGTAAGGGGGTTCGTGCAGAAGGCTGTAACCGACAAGTTCGGCACTTATTTGGAAGAACACCCTTCCGAAGCGAGAGAGCTTATATTGCGCTGTATAACCGCACAAAGGGCGAGGGACGCCGCGAGACTTGCAAGGGAAGAGACAAGGCGTAAAGGCGTTTTGGAATCGACCAAGCTTCCCGGCAAGCTTGCCGACTGTTCGGATAAACGCCCCGAGCTGTGCGAAATCTATATCGTCGAAGGCGACTCTGCAGGCGGTACGGCAAAGCAGGGGCGCGATAGGCGTTTCCAGGCAATTTTACCCCTTCGCGGTAAGATTTTGAACGTTGAAAAGGTGCGTATCAACCGCGTGCTTGAAAACGAAGAAATTAAGTCGATGATAACGGCTTTCGGTTGCGGCATTCAGGAAAACTTCGATGAGAGCAAACTTCGTTACGACAGAATTATAATCATGACCGATGCCGACGTAGACGGCTCGCACATAAGAATATTGCTTTTAACCTTCTTCTTCCGCTATATGAGACCGTTGGTTGAAAACGGTCACGTTTATTCGGCATTGCCCCCGTTATATAAAGTTTCTGGCAAGGGCATTGAAGACACCTATCTCTTCGACGACCAGGCGCTTGAACAGTTCAGGGCGGAACACCCCGACGGCAAGTTCGAGCTTCAGCGTTATAAAGGTCTTGGCGAAATGAACAAGGAACAGCTTTGGGAAACTACTATGGACCCTTCCAAGCGTACCTTGGTCAGGGTTAAGGTTGAAGACGCGGTAGAAGCGGACAAGATGTTTGCCCTATTAATGGGTGAACAGCCTGAACTTCGCAGACAGTTCATAGAAGAGAACGCAAAGCTCGTAGAGGAGTTGGACGTTTAATGGCAACCCTTAATTCAAGTAAAAGCATAAAGGAGTACGGAAATGGCTAAAAGAATAACCAGCCCCGAGCTGACGGAAGAATTTACAAAAACCCTTGCAATGACAAAAATGTTAGAGGTTGAAGTAGATGAAGAGCTTAAAAAATCGTTTATAGCGTACGCTATGGCAGTAAACGTTTCGCGTGCAATACCCGACATAAGGGACGGACTTAAGCCCGTACACCGCAGAATAATGTACTCAATGCACGATTTGGGCTTGTATAACGATAAGGCGTTCCGTAAATGTGCGCGTATCGTCGGTGACTGCCTTGGTAAATATCACCCGCACGGCGACAGCTCTGTTTATGACGCGTTGGTTCGTCTTGCTCAGGACTTTACAATCAATATGCCGTTGGTTGAAGGTCACGGTAACTTCGGTTCGGTAGACGGCGACCCTGCGGCGGCAATGAGATATACAGAAGCAAGGCTCTCAAAAATCGCGTCCGAAATGCTCAGGGACTTGGATAAAGAGACCGTTGACTTCTATCCTACGTTCGACGACACAGGCATGCAGCCTACGGTTTTGCCCTGCCGTTTCCCCAATATGTTGGTTAACGGTTCGGACGGTATAGCCGTCGGTATGGCAACCAACATTCCGCCCCATAACTTAGGCGAAGTTATAGACGGCGTCTGCGCAATGATAGACAACCCCGATATAACTATAGACGAACTTATGCAGTACATTCCTGCCCCCGACTTTCCTACGGGCGCACTCATTATGGGCAGGAGTGGTATAAGAAAGGCATATCAAACGGGTAGGGGCAGTATTATTATCCGTTCCCGTTGCGAAATAGAAGATTATCAAAGCGGCAACACGACCCGTCAAAGAATAATCGTATCCGAAATTCCCTATCAGGTCAATAAGGCAAAGCTCGTTGAGACAATGGCGGACCTTGTTAAGGATAAGAAAATTGAAGGTATTTCGGATATAAGAGAAGAATCCGACCGCGACGGTATGCGTATCGTCATTGAAATTAAAAAAGACGCAAACGCACAGGTCGTACTCAATCTTTTGTATAAGCATACTAATTTGCAGATTTCCGACGGCATTATAATGCTTGCGCTCGTAGACGGCGCGCCCAAAATCTGTACGCTTAAAGATTTCATCTATTATTACTTAGAGCACCAGAAGGACGTTATCCGCCGCAGAACCAAGTACGATTTGGCTAAGTGCGAGGAAAGAGCGCATATCTTAAAGGGCTTAGTAATCGCACAGGCGTCCATCGACGAAGTAGTAGAAGTCTGCCGTAACGCCATTGATAAGAGCGACTGCGTATCAAAGCTTACCGCAAGCTTCGCACTTGATGAAAAGCAGGCTACGGCTGTTGCCGAGTTAAGGCTTTACAGAATATCTCACCTTGAAGTGGATAAAATTACCAACGAGTTGAACGAGCTTGAAAACTCTATCGCAGACTTTAAGGACATTCTCGCCAACGAAAGCAGAGTGCTTGAAGTTATCAAGACCGACTTGCTTGAAATCAAGCGTAAGTACCCCACCGAAAGAAAGACGGAAATTGCACTTGACTACGGCGATATAGACGACGAAGATTTAATTCCCGTAGAAGACGTGGTAATTTCAATAACCCACAGCGGCTACGTCAAGAGATTGCCCGTTACCGAATACAAGGCGCAGAATCGCGGCGGTATGGGTATAACCGCGCACAAGCCTAAGGACGAAGACTTCGTCGAGAATATGTTCGTCTGCTCGACTCACGACGATATTTTGCTCTTTACAAATCTCGGCAGGGTATATTCCGTTAAGGCTTACCGCATACCAGAAGCGGCAAGGGCCTCAAGGGGTAGGGCAATCGTCAATATCATTCAAATTGAACAGGACGAGAAGGTAGAAGCCGTAATACCTTTCAACAAGGAAAAGCAGTTTATCTGCTTTGCTACGATGAACGGCATGATTAAAAAGACAGATATTTCGCAGTTTGAAAGCATTAACCGCAACGGTAAGATTGCAATAAGGCTCAATGAAGGCGACAGGCTTATATCCGTACAGTACTGCTCTGAAGGCGACGAAATTATGGTTGCAAGCTCTTTTGGCAAGTGCATAACCTTCGCACAAGAAAACGTAAGGTCGATGGGTAGGGATACCGCAGGCGTTAAGGCAATGAAGCTTGCCGAAACGGATAAGCTTGTTGATATGCTCGTTATGGACAGAGATAAGGACGTCTTAACCGTAAGCGCAAACGGCTACGGCAAGCGTTGTGCAAGCGAAAACTTCCGCGCGCAGGGGCGTGCAGGTAAGGGCATTAAAATCGGCACGTTTAACGAAGTTACGGGTAGCTTAGTATCCGTTAAGCAGGTAGACGCAGAATGTGACGATATAATGATTATTTCGGACGGCGGCACGATTATTAGAATGCACTGCGACACTATTTCAAAGATAGGCAGGGCGTCTAAGGGCGTAAGATTGATGCGCCTTAAGGACGGTGCAGTTGCAACCGTAGCCTTGACCGAGCGTGATAACGAAGCTGAAGCCGAAGTGCCTGAAGAAACTGCGGCAGACGTTACCGACGATACGGAAGTAAACGACGGCGAAGAATAATAACTCTTTAAATTAATTCCTGTAAAAAGATTGCCCCCGAAGCGTTGAAAGCTTCGGGGGCTTAATCTTTAGTTAGAGAAAATATTACTTAGCCTTGTTTTTTTCTGCGTTTTTAGCAGTAGGATTTTCCGTTGAAGAAGGTAGGATAATCTGCATTATCTTTATCAGCCACGACGATATCGGGAACGCCGCTTCAATAGTACAAGCGATAATCAACAGCTTCGAGTAATCCCATTCAAGGCTATCCCAACCGGAAACAAGCGTTTCGGCAAAGCTCTTTCCTAAGAAGCTTATATTGCCGAGCGTGAACGCAAGAACGCATAGGGCTACCATAAGCGTAAATAGCACGAGCCTGAAAGGATTGATGGGTTGACAAACTCTGAACAGCATTACTAAGCCAGCAAACGTAAGCGCAACCGTACACATTGCCGTTTCAAACTGTTTAAAGTCGCCGCCTGAGTAGTTGCAGACAAGGTGCATAACCATAACGCAAATTACCATTATTAACGCACCTGGTATACTTCGCGACATAACGTGCGAGATAAACTTGCCCTGCACTCGTTCGTTGTTGGGCTGTAGCGAAAGGAAGAAGGAAGGTACGCCGATAATGCAAACTTCCAACAAAAGCATATTGCTGGGTACGAAGGGGTAGCCGCCCATTTGTGTTGCAAATATGATACAAATTACTGCAAGTATTGCGGTAAATAACGTCTTCATTAGGTACAGTGACGCAGAGTTTTTAATGTTATTAATAACTCTTCGTCCTTCTGCAACGACCTTAGGCATATTGCCGAAGTTGTTATCCATAAGCACTAAGTGGCTTACGTTTCTCGCCGCTTCACTTCCCGACGCAACCGAGATTGCGCAGTCGGCTTCCTTCAATGCGAGTATATCGTTTACGCCGTCGCCCGTCATTGCAACGGTATTGCCTTCACTCTTGATTGAACGGACGAGTATTGCCTTTTGTTCGGGTGTAACTCTTCCGAATACGGTATATTTATTTGCAATGTTTGCAACTTCTTTTTCGTTTAAACCTTCTAAGGAAATAAACTTGTCGGCGTTTTCAATACCTGCTCTCTTGGCTACTTCCGATACGGTTATGGGGTTATCGCCTGAAATAACCTTAACCTGCACATCGTTATCCTTGAACCATTTAATGGTCTCAATAGCGTCGTCGCGAATGTTGTCTGCAATAGAAATAATGGCAATAGGCTTTAAAATTGCAGGCAGTTTGTCGTTCATAATGTTGGTGGAAGAGTGTGCAAGCACTATAACTCTAAGCCCGAGCTGAGCATACTGCTTGACGATTCTTTCAACCTTTGGCGGCATAGGGCGAAGCACGAATTCAGGTGCGCCCATAACGAAAGTGCCTATGTCTTCAAACGATACTGCCGAAAGCTTTCTCTTTGACGAGAAGGGGATTTTTGTAATGGGGGTAAGTGATTCGTTGTGACCGAAATGATTTGAAAGTGCGATAGACGTTTGGTTGTTGTCGTCCAATGCAGAGAGCATATTGCCCATTATTTCGTTTAACGAAATGTCGCCGACGGTGTTTAAAATAACCGCGTCGTTGACCTTCATTCGTCCGTCGGTAATAGTACCCGTCTTATCAAGGCAGAGTACGTTAACCCTGGCAAGCATTTCAAGTGAATACAAATCTCGAACGAGAGTATTGTTTTTTGAAAGCCTGATAACGCCGACGGCAAGTGCAACCGAAGTTAAAAGCATCATACCCGACGGTATCATACCTATTACAACCGAGCAGGTCTTTGCAAGCGCAAGACTGTCGGTTAAAGATAAAAGCCAAGCTTCTACCGCGACGCCGCCAAATCCGCCGTTGGAACGGGTTACGAAGAATACGCCGATAGCAATTGGGAAGATAAGAATAGAAACTGTCTTAATAATCGCCTTGATGGAATTCATTAATTCCGACTTAGGGCGTTGATATTTCTTTGCCTTTGCCGTAAGCTTTTCAAGGAAGGTTTCCTTACCTACTTTTTCAACCCTTGCCTTGCAGTTACCGCTTGCAATAAAGCTGCCTGCGTAGAGTAAATCGCCTATCTGTTTTTTAACTGATATCGATTCACCCGTCAAAAGACTTTCGTTTACTTCAACGCTGCCTTCAGCGAGTATACAGTCGGCAGGTACCTGATTGCCAAGCTCAAGAATAATTACGTCGTCCAAAACGATTTCGTTAGTGGGAATTTCTACCGTTTCACTATCGCGTACGGCTTTAGTGGTAGAAGTCGCCATAATCGATAGCTTATCAACTGCAAGCTTTGAACGGATTTCCTGGAATATACCTATGAAGATGTTTGCGGCGGTGATAACAATTACGAGATAGTTCGTAATACCCTGTATACCTGAAATGAGAAGAGCTACAAACGCCAATAAGCACAAAAGGTTAAAGAACGTGCAGATGTTTCCAAGGAATATGCTTGCATAGGATTTTGAGTACTTTTTGTTGGTGTCGTTAAATAAGAACTGTGTAAAACGCGTTTCAACCTGTTCTCTGTCAAGACCTTTAGAAAGCTCGGGTGAAAACCTGTCAACCTTCGTATTTATCTGCATCTTGGGGTGATGCTTAAAGTACTTTAAAATTCTTTTTTTATCAAAGTTTTCGCTGTCGCTGTATTTCTTTACGGTGGGGGCGGCAAGCTCTTCAGAACTTTCTTCCGCAGGTAAAACCGCTTCGGCTGTGGCAAGCTCTTCCTTTGCAGGTTGTATATCCGAAATATCTTCAGCCGCCTGTTCGCCGTTATTTTCCGCAGCAGGTTTAGGCGTAACGGTGCGCGTACGTTTAACCGTAATCGTTCCGTCTTTTTTCTTAGGCGTAACTTTTGCCGCTACAGGCTTTTCTTCGTTTGTTTCCGTCTTG
Source organism: Candidatus Coproplasma sp. (assembly GCA_051884155.1). GTDB lineage: Bacteria > Bacillota > Clostridia > Christensenellales > Borkfalkiaceae > Coproplasma. The sequence goes on from JBJEVB010000012.1 coordinate 40,909, forward strand.
GCTTCTGTAGTCGTACGTTTTTTGGGCGTGGTAGAACTTGTTGCTACGCTTTCTTCAAACTGAACAGGGGCGGGTGGTGTAACCTTATTTTCCGCAACGCCTTCGGGCAGAACCTGCTCGTCAGACGGCGCGGTGCTGTTCTTTTTTCCTCTATAGACTATTTTACTCATTAAACACCTTATTGGTAAATATTAAATCATTATAATTATATCATGCTTATTCCGATTTTTCAACAGATTAGCTTAAATTAATTGCTTTTGCCATATTTTTGCCGTATAATTATTAGGAATTTAAATTAACAACAACAGTAAATCAAATGCTTAACGAGGCTTTAATATGATAGACATCAATCTTTTAAGAACCAACCCCGATTTAGTAAGGAAAAACATAAAAAAGAAGTTTCAAGATTATAAGCTTAACCTTGTAGACGAAGTGCTTGAACTCGACGAGAAAAAGCGCTCTTTGCAGAGAGAAGGCGACGATAGGCGCGCAAAGCGTAATACCTACGCAAAGCAAATCGGCGCGTTAATGCGTGAAGGCAAGAAGGAAGAAGCGGAAGAGATTAAACGCCTTTCTAAGGAAAATAACGACGCCGTTGCCGAAATTGAAAAGCAGACTGCAGAAGTTGACGAAAAGCTTAAAAAGGATATGATGGCTATTCCTAACATTATCGCCGACGACGTTCCCATCGGTAAGGACGATAGCGAAAACGTGCAGTGGAATACCTATTTAGAAGCAAAGGAAAAGCCCTTCGACGTTCCCTATCATCTCGACATTTTAGAGAGCTTAGACGGTATAGACTTGGATAGCGCTCGCCGAACGTCTGGTAACGGTTTCTACTATCTCACAGGCGATATAGCCCGTCTGCACTCGGCAGTATTGACCTATGCCCGTGACTTTATGATTGACAAGGGCTTTACCTACTGCATACCCCCCTATATGATAAGAAGCGACGTCGTTTCCGGCGTTATGAGCTTTGAAGAGATGGAAGGTATGATGTACAAGATAGAAGGTGAAGATTTATACCTTATAGGTACTTCGGAACACTCTATGATAGGCAGGTTTATGAATACCGTATTAGACGGCAATAAACTTCCCTATACGCTCACTTCTTATTCGCCCTGCTTTAGAAAGGAGAAGGGCGCGCACGGCTTGGAAGAAAGGGGTATTTACCGTATTCACCAGTTCGAAAAGCAGGAAATGATAGTCGTATGCAAACCCGAAGAGAGCGATTATTGGTATGAAAAGCTTTGGTCGTACACCGTAGAGCTCTTCGTGTCTATGGAAATTCCCGTCCGCACTCTCGTGTGCTGTTCAGGCGACTTGGCTGACCTTAAGTACAGAAGCTTGGACGTAGAAGCGTGGAGTCCCAGACAGAAGAAGTATTTTGAAGTGGGCAGCTGCTCTAATTTGACCGACGCACAGGCAAGAAGGCTCGGTATAAGGTATAAGGACACCGCAACGGGCAAAAACCAGTATGCGCATACCTTGAACAATACCGTCGTTGCACCCCCCAGAATGTTGATTGCATTCCTTGAAAATCACCTTCAGGCAGACGGCAGCGTATATATTCCCGAAGTGCTTAGAAAGTATATGGGCGGCAAGGAATATATCTTACCCAAGAAAAACTGATAAAAACTAATTTAATTAAGGCGTAAGCGCAATTGCTTGCGCCCGTATTTTGTCTATGAATTTCGTATTCTTTGATATAGAATGTGCAAGCGTCTATAAATACACCGCAAAGATTTGTGCTTTCGGCTACGTCTTGTGCAACGAAAAATTCAATATTATCAAAAAGGAAGATATTTTAATCAATCCTAAGGGTAAATTCCACTTGACGGACGGCAGGGGTGAACGCGGTCTTGTTTTGCCGTACGAGTATGCCGATTTTAAAAATTATCCCGTTTTTACCGACGTCTATCCAAAGATTAAAGAGCTGTTGGAAGATAAGAACAATTTAGTTTTCGGGCATGCAACCTTAAACGACGTCAACTACTTGAATTTAGAAACCAAGCGTTTTAAGCTGCCTTCGTTTTCATTTACCTATTCGGATAGTCAGCTTATGTATATGACTTCCATATCCGACTTTACAAGGCAGTTCGGGCTTGAATACATAACCCGAAATTTAGACGTTGAATTTACCCCGCACCGCGCCGCAGACGATGCATATGCAACTATGAAAGTGGTAGAAGCCTTAGCGGCAAAGCACGATTGCAGTGGCGTTGAGCTTGAAAAATTCTTGGGTATTAAGCGCGGTAAAATATCAGATTATAAGGTCACGCGCCCCGATTCAATTAAATTTTCACAGTACAGGAAGATGAAAGAAGTTGAGAAGGAAGAGCGTGCTAAGCGCAAGGTGCTTTTCTACAACGCAATCAGCCGCAGGTGCAAGGTTGAAAACCAAAAGCTCAAGGGCGTTACGTTCAACTTCTCAAGGGTCTTAGAAGACAAGGTGGACGTCTCTATTCCGCTTGTTGAAAAAATCCGCAAATCGGGCGGACAATATACCGATAAGGTTTTGGAATGCAGCGTCTACGTCTGTGAAGACGGCGACGATTCAATACGAACTAAAAACGCAAAAGATGCTGAAAATTTAAAAATAATAAACCTTACCGAGTTGGGGGAACTTTTAAATGATTGAGTTGCCCGTAGAATTTATTAGCAGGGTAAAAAAAGATTTAAAGGACGATGCTCGTGCGTTTTTAAATTCGTATGACAGGCAACCTTATAAGGCTATCCGTGTCAATACGTTAAAGATTACGCCTGAGCGGTTTATAGAAATATCACCGTTCGCTCTCTCGCCTGTTAAGTGGGAACCGAACGGATTTTACGTTTCGGAAGAAAAGGCAGGCAAGACCGTCTTTCACGCGGCAGGGCTCTATTACGTTCAGGAACCTTCTGCAATGTCAGCCACACCGCTTTTGAACGTTCAACCGGGCGAAAAGGTTTTAGATTTATGTTCTGCACCCGGCGGAAAGGGCACTCAGCTTGCACAGGCGCTAAATGGCGAAGGTTTAATCGTTTTAAACGAAATAGATTATTCAAGGGCTAAAATATTAGCCCGAAACGTGGAAAGGCTTGGCGTTAAAAACGCAATAGTCACTTGCGCACCGCCTGAAAAGATAGCTAAGGTATTTGCAGGCTACTTCGATAAAGTGCTCGTAGACGCGCCCTGCTCTGGCGAAGGAATGTTTTTAAAGGAACCCAACGCCGTGACAGAGTGGAGCGAGAATAACGTTGAGATATGCGCTAAACGGCAGCAAGGCATTTTAGAGTGCGCGCAAAAGGTGCTTAAGTCAGGCGGACGAATGGTCTATTCGACTTGTACTTTTGCACCGCAGGAAGACGAGCTGCAGGTTGAAAATTTTCTCAAAGAATTTCCCGATTTTTCGCTCGTTGAACAGCATAAATTGTTCCCCCACGAAGTTATGGGTGAAGGGCATTTTGTAGCGCTTTTGCAAAATAATAACGGCGACGAAAATGAGTGTGACGTGCGCACAATCCGCCCTAACGCCCCTTTAAAAAGGGTTGCGCTTTACCGCGATTTTGAAAGCCGAAATTTAAAGATTAAATTCAATAATCTGCACATAGTAGGGGATGAATTGTATTCGCTTCCCGATAATTGTCCGCAATTAGATAGCATGCAGATTCTGCGCGCAGGCGTACCTTTGGGTGAATTTAAAGGCGAGAGGTTCGAGCCGTCACATTCGCTTGCAATGTGTTTAAATGCTAGTCAGGCGAATTGTATTGACGTCGACGAGAATACGGCAATAAACTATCTTAGGGGCTTGACATTTGATTGTGTAGAAAATATAAGCGGTTGGTGTTTAGTAGCATATTTAGGGTATTCGCTTGGTTGGTGCAAAGCAGTAAACGGCACCGCCAAAAATCATCTGCCTAAGGGCATAAGAATTTAAAACGACTATTAAACAAGGCGGCTTAGTTTCTTACTAAGCCGCCTTGTTTAATGAAAAAAATGCTTTAAAATAGTAGCGGCATAGCGAATTGAACTCGCTATGCCGCTAACGCTTTGATAAATTATTTAACCGAATTACTCAGGCTTTTTGTCTTCGCCTTCATTGCCGTTTTCTTCAACGGGCGCATCTTCTTTAGAAGTGGTCTCTTCGGTTGTGGTCGACTGTTCAACGACTTCCGACTGCTCTTCGGCAGGGGTAGTAGGCTGTTCGTCTACGGGCTGTTCAACAATCTCTTCAACGGGCTGTTCGTCTAAAGCTTCGCTTTCGATTTCATCGCTCACTTCGGGCGCTTCGCCGTTTGCCTTAACGTACTTTTTAACGTAACGCTTATTCTTGTTGAAGTTGTAGGTGTTCTTGCCAACGTGCTTCTTGTTCTTGCCGTGCTTACTGATAAACTGCTTAACGAGAATTGCAACTATTGCAACTAAGATTGCAACTACGATTGCGATAGACGCCGCAAGCAACCATACGTTAGAATTATTCGTATCCGTCGTATCGGTATCCGTATCGTCGTCGGTATCAACGGTGGGTTCGCCGATGATTTCGAATTCCTTATCGGTTATCGAGTAGTCAACGAAAGCCGTCATCGTAAGGTTGTTGCTATCGTCGGTATCAATTACTTTCAAAAGACCGAGCGATTCTTCGTAGTCGCTGTAGAGATATGAGTAACCCGTCTGACCTTCTTCTGCGGTTTCTGCATTGAAAGGAATGAATGCAGGCGAATCGTAGAGCGAGAAGGTGTAGTAGGTTGCGTCGTAATCGTAAATCTTGTTATATTCGCTTCCTGCAAGAATTTCTTCAAGCTGGGGAATGCTCTGCTCATTATCGGGCAATTGAGCGTCGGGCTTCTTGATTGCAATGTTTTCAATCAAGTCTGCGCGGATAGCGTTGGTGTAGTAGGCAAGCTTGCTTTCATAAGTGCTGCTGTCGAGCGACGACTCGCTTTCAGGGCTGTAATCAAAGAGCACGTAGCTGTTGTTTGCAATACCGTCCGTGTATTCCTTATCACGTTCGCCAGACCAAAGCTCAAGCCTGTAATTCTTGTCTTCATTGCCCGTATGAACGTTAAAGGTTACGGTTACCCACTTGTCTGCGTATCTTGAGTCGTTGCCGTCTATTACAAAGCAGTAAGGGGTAGCGGTAGAAGGGTCGTAGGTGTAGCTTGCAATGTTCTTATCTACGCCGTAAACAACTTTATCCTTATTTGCAAGTCCGCTTTCAACGTAGTAGTAAGCGGACTTGCCGTCGATTTCGCCTGCGTATTCGTAGACCTTGTTATTTTCCTTACCGCCTGCAATCAGGTAGTGAGGTGCAAGCTTGGTCTTGTTAGCGTCAGCATAGTAGGTTGCGCCTGTTACTAAGTTTTCAAACGTTACTGCATTTCCTTCTTCATCAAAGAAGTTTTCGTGTTCGTACTTATAATCATAGTACTTGGTAAGGTTGTAGATGTTTGCATAGAGCTTACCGTCGCCGTTTTCGTAAAGACCGTCGTCTCTCAACGTATAGGCAATTTTAGCCTTAGCTTGCTCAGCGGTATCGTTGCTGTCTGCAGCTTTCATTAAGATGTTGCCGTCGTCGTCATAGAAGAAGTTTACGTCGGGCGTCTTAAACGTAAGCACGTCGTTATTCACGGAATCGGTATCGATGAGATAAACGTATGCGATTGCACCTTCGCTGACCTTAACCCTTACGCTTACCTTGCTATAGCTGTCGGCAGAGAACGAGCTTGTGTTTCCGATATAGCCGTAGTTGTAAGGACGGTTATTTTCAATATCTCTTACAGCATTTACTATAAGAAGGGGTTGGTAGGAATACTTGCCTGCAAGTGCATTCCAAATATCTTCGTTTTCTACGGGTGCGCCTACGAGATGAGGATATACTTTGCTATACCAATCTTTATCCTTGTAGTTGTCAAGGTTTTCTCTGTTTAAAAGACCGGCGTAGTCGTTGTTGTTAGTGGTATCGTAATCGGTTGCCGAAGAGCCTGTGGGCTTAACCGCAACGCTGTTGCCGTTTGCACCCGTGAAGTTAGAAGGGGTGGCAAGGTCGGTTTTAATTTGACTGTTCGTGCCGCCCTGCTCGCTGTCAAATGCCTGAGAGAAGGTTTCATTCGTTTCGGCAAAGTTGATATCGGCAGAGTTAGAAAGACCTGAAGTATAACCGTATACGTCCTTGTCAAGGTTCATAACGGAAAGGTTTGCAATAGCAATCCAGCCGTACTTGTAATCGTTAGCGGTCGTACCCTTAATGGTGGTGTTACCAAGATTAATCTTTATACCAAAGCTCTTGCCGTCAACGCCGGAAGTGTTGCTGATTCTTAAATAACATCTTACCCAACCGTCGTAGATATCCTTTTCGTCGCCGAAGTCGGTAGCGGTCTGGGTTGTGGTGTCAAGATTAAAGCTTGAAGAATTATCTTCGTCCATCTGGTCGTAAACCGTTATCGTAGCGGCGGTTTTAGAGCTGAAGTCGGAAGTTTTAAGCCAGAACGAAACAAGCTTGTACTCGTCGTCGTCAATTATGAACGTAGGGTCGGTGGGGATGGGGTCTGCATTAGAAGTATTAAATACAGAATCGCCTATTCTCGTTTCGTATGCCGCACCGTTTGCGCTGAGCATAATCAACGTCTTAGCCGAGTGGTCTTTTACGCCGGGTAAGGTGCTTGCCGATTTAAGAGAGTCGGTGAGAAGTTGATTATATTCAAAACCACTGACGTTAAGCGACCAATCGTTGGTTATGTCGGTTAACGTAAGCAAGTCGGAACTTACGGTTATGCCGTTATTCTTAATATTTGCGGGCAATTTAGCGTTTTCTGCACCGTTATTCAACGAGCCGACGCCAATTGTCGTAATACCTGTATTTTTAGAAGAGATATATTTATCCGAGTCAACGGTAAGACCGGAGTTTACGTTGCTTGAATTTAAGTTAAGTGTATTTGCTTGGGTACTTGCAAAATTGATAAAGAAGTTTTTATCCTGCGAGTTATTAGGTCCAACGTACTCGGTAAGACTGCCGTCGGGGGCGTTGGTCTGGCTTACGGGTACGTCGACTCTGAAAGACATCTTAGCGTCGGCGGCAAGGGGATAGCAGGTGTTTGCAATATCGTTTGCGCCGTCGGTTGCCCTGATTGTGGTATCGAAAGTCGTGTTGCTCTCTTTAAGCAAATCAAGGTTACGGTACTTCTCAAAGGTAATATCGTCGAAGAAAGCGTAGCCTTCAACCGTCTTAGTGCCGTTGTTGCTGTTGTCGCCTAAACCAAGTGTAAGGCTAATTTCGGTAGTTGCAAAGCTGCTTGCCTGAACGAATACGGTGTACTGTACCCAGCCGTTATTTGCGGCAAGCGCAGTAACGTTGCCTTCGCCGTCAACCGTATCGGGGTTAAGAACTTCGGTGTTGATATTCTTAATGGTAAAGCTGTCTAAGCTGTTGCCGCCGACCGAAGAGTTGACTTTGATGTAGGCGCCTTTTTCTGAAGTTGACTTAGTGCGTTCGCCTGCACCGTTATCGCAGTAAAGCTCAGCCGTTTTAACCCAAACGGAAATTTTGCAGGTTGTGTTGGCTTCGAGCGAAACGGTAGTATTTGATTCGAAATAACCTTCAGTACCGCGGAAGTAGTTGTTGCGGAAGTTGTGAAGCATTAAAACGCTCGTACCGATTTCGTTTTTATAATCGGCGTCGGAATAGACCTTTCCGTCCTTGGTGTAAACGTCAGCCGTTTCGCCGTTTTCGTTTACATAGACGTACTTATTATTTTTGCTGTCCCAACGAAGATTGTGGGTGTTGGGGTTAGCGATATACGCCTTCTTATCATTTTCTTCTTCGTCGGTAGTGCTATCTTCGAGAGCGTCGTGCATGTTCTTATAGAGCATATCGTCGGTTAACGCACCGTTATAGTCCTTCTTATTCTCGTCGTCGCTTGACAAATCGTCGTTAGTTTCAAGCGTTTCAGGCAGAGTGGGGTCGGTAAGATAATCCCAACCTTCTTTGCTCGTCTTTATAATACCCGACATAGATGAAGAGCTTGTACCGCTGTAGGAAAAGTCCCAGCTGTCAGGCGTGCTGATGGGGTATAAACCATCGTTATCGTCGTAGAATTCGAAGTTGCCGTTTTTAATAACTTGCAAATCTTCTTTGGTAGTTACTTTATCGTCGTCATCGTCGTCCGTAGTGTTCTGAGCACACGCCGCCGTCATACCGATTAAAAGCGACGTTGTAATGGCGGTTAAGCCGAACGCTGCTTTTTTAAATTTGGAGCTGAATTTACCCTTCATTTTTCACCTTTTTAATAAAGTTAGTGTCTTCTTCAAAAACGAACGAACGAAAAAATATTTTTTGCCCGTCTGTTCTCATGCCTACTTATTTTAATATAAAAGCGATTTTTTTGCAACTGATTATCATTGCCGTTGACATAAAAAAATTCATTATTAATAAAAAAATGCAAAAACTTTTTATATATTTAGTTTATTAAGGGGGATTAAAGACAGGGAAAATGAAAAGCAACTACAAAAAAGCGATAATAAGCGGCGTGGGCTTAGGTGCGGTCAACGGCTTTTTCGGCGGTGGCGGCGGAATGATTGCGGTACCGCTGCTCTCGGGTGCGCTTGGTTATACGGACAAGCAAGCGCATGCAACGGCTATACTCGTAATAGCTCCCGTGTGCCTGGTCAGCGCGATAATCTATATAATAGGCGGCTTTACGCGTGCTGACGTAATTATACCCGCAACGATAGGCAACGTTACGGGCGGACTTGTGGGGGCGGAATTACTCGGGAAAATACCCGAAATCTGGACGGATTTAATCTTTATAGCCGTGCTTATAGTTGCAGGCGTAAAGATGGTTATTTAGGCACTATTTGAGCGAATATGTCTTTTATTCTATTGTTATTGACGGGTTTTGCCGCAGGTATTTTCGGCGGTATGGGAATGGGCGGCGGCACGGTGCTAATACCTGCTTTAACCTTGATTTTGGGCGTGGAACAACGCCTTGCGCAGGCGACTAACGTTATTGCCTTTTTGCCGATGGCGGCACTCGTTTTGCCAAGACATAAAAAGAACGGGCTATTAAGGACGGACGGCGTTTTGGCGTTGATTATTCCCGCATTAATTTCTACTGCGATTTTCAGCCTTATAATGGCAGTTTTTCCTACTGACGCCCTGAGAAAAGCTTTCGGCGTATTTTTAGTCGTGCTTGCCGTAAAACAGGCGTTTGTTATAAAGAGTAAATTTAAACAAAACCGCCCTAAGTTTTAATTTTTTGAAAAAATCTTTTTAATAGGTCTTGCAGAAACCATCTCCATTGCGTAAAAAGCAATTAGGGCAAACAGACTTGAACCGCCGCCGCAGAGCAAAATCTTAACAATAAGCGGTAATACGCCATTTAATAAGTTTGAAAAAAGCACGCCGAAAATGCAGGCGAATAGGCAGATTATACCGCACCGCACGGCGTATCCTGCGTAATTTATTTGGGGACAATTTTTCTTTAACAACCGCAAGTTCAATATCGCCGTGATTAAAAAATTAAGCGTAACCCCGACCATATAGGCGTAAATTCCCCAAAAATGCGTCAAGCCGAAAATGCAGGCAAGCATTGCTGCTGCGCCTATAAAGTAGTAAATTAAGGTTTTAATTTCGTAGTGCATAGAGTTCAGCACCGTAGTCGTTATCATAGAAAGGCACATCGGCAGCATCATAACCGAAAAATTGCTGATAATCTCGCCACTTAAGGCGTTGTCGTATAGAAACAGTCCGACGTCTTTGCCTTCTGTAAATAGCAAAGGAATTAAAACGGTTGCAATCAAAACCGAGCTTTTCAGCGTCTTTTCAACGTCGCGTTTGAGTAAGTCCGTGCGGTTAGAGTAAAAATTTTCGCTCATCTGCGGTGCAACTACGACGGCAATCGAGCTGATTATTGGGCTTGGGATAAACAGTACGGGAACGCTCATTCCGAGTACTGCACCGTATATTGCAAGCGCTTGAGAGTTGCTATAACCGCAAGCATAGGCAAGCAGAGCAGGCAAGAACATTGCAACGCAGGAATTTAAAACCGACGTTGAAGTGCGCATTGCCGTGACGGGCAGAGCCGCCGTAAAAAGGGGCTTGAATTGCCCTTTAGGATTGACGAACTTGCCGCCCGTATAAAAATACCAAAACAGCGAAACGGCAAACGAGAAAATATAGGAAATAAGTACCGCGATAACGGCGGCTTTAGCGCCGCCTTCGGCAGAAGAAGCAAAGCCTATCAAAATGCAACCGCATACGACCATAACCGCGTCTTCGGCAAGCTCAATTATGCTATAGGGCAAAAATTGCATATTACCCCAAAAAGAACCCCTTATAACGGCATAAACGGAAGTTAACACAAGTCCCGGCAATAGAATGAGAAAGATATTAACGTAATCTCTGTCGGGGAAGAGAAAGGAATATAAATCCTTACCGAAAAACAGGAATAGGGCTACGGGGACGGTAAAAATAAGAGAACACAGTACGCCCGAAGTTACAACCGCGTGTTTTGCGTGCGGTTTGCCCGTTGCGCTGTTTTTGGCAATCAGGCGAGAAACGGTCACGGGAATACCTGTTGCCGCAACGGTTAAAAAGACTGAAAATACTGAAAGGCATATTTGATAAATTCCCAACCCTTCCGCACCAATCGTACGGGATAGAATAATTCTGTAAATAAAGCTAAGCGTCTTTTCAATAATAGAAAATATAGTAACCTGAGCCGCAGACTTGTAAAGATTTTTTCTCATCAACATATTTTACAGGGGAATTTTGGCGAATATGCGCTAATTGCCACGATTATTAACCGCAATTTATTTGAATGAATATATTATTAATATGTTTTCGCTTAACGTTGAAAGGGGTAAATTTATCGTCGTACGCGGCGGCGTAAATGCAACCGAGCTAATGGATATATATAAAATGCCCATAGACGGCGACTTGTATGAAGGCAAAATTATAGAGATTTTGCCCGTCTCGGGATATTGTTACGCTCAAGTGGGCGATTCGTATGAAAAGATTGCAAACAGAGAGAATTGCAACCTGAAAACGCTTATTGAATTGAATAAAAATTCAATAATTTATCCGACAAAAAGAATTTGGCTGCCGTAACTAAACGCGGAGAAGCGGCATATACTAAAGTAACCGATACGGGCAAAAAACGGCGAAATTGCCGTCAATGTACCGTAAATAATACGTCGTATTAAAAATAACGGAGGTAAAAATGTCGTTTTATTCAAATTTTCAATCGGATAAATGCCCGGGCACAGTAAACGGCAATCCGCTTAACGGTTTGTGTGAAAAAGTGTGCATACAGGCAAAAAAGATATTCGACGCCTGTATTAAACAGGTTCAAATAGAAAACTACGCCTTAGCAAGCGGTACGTTTGACCCTGAAACGTGCGCAATGCCCCTTAACTTTATAAGTGCGCGTTCTACGGGTGAAAAGCCTACGATAACAAACGTCAACGTCGAACGGCTTGCAGATAAGCAAGGTTGCGCAAGAGTGCAGGCGACCATATCGATTCCCGTAGAAGTCGTCTATACCGACGCAAACGGGGTAGAAGGGATAATGACAACGAGCATCTCGCTCAACGAAGACGTCTTGTTGTTCGTACCTGCACCTTCAATAATGCCCTTTACCATAGAAGCTCAAGCTTCGGCAGTGGCGGCGGAAGGCAGCTTCGACCAGTGTGCAAAATCGTTCACGGTCAACGTATGCATAACGGCAATACTTAAAGTTGCGATTGACGTAGAGCTTTTAATCCCTAGTTACGGCTACTGCGCAATACCGCCCGCACAGGACTATTCAAAGGAAGTGTGTGCAGGATTTTTTGAATTGCCACTCTATCCCAAGGGCAAAAATTGCAACTGCAAATAAGGGATGAATACTTAAAATAACTGCATAAAATAAAGTGAATTGCAGGTTTTGGCGGCGGAGCAGTAGTGGGTTCCGCCGCATTATAATTTGTTAATAATAGCTAAAATTAATATATTATGTCACACATAAAAGCCTGATTTATGTACTATGTGACACATAATTAAGCGATTTTAGGTCTATTTTAACAAAAAAGTTCAAAAAACTTAAAGTGCCTTAAAACGCTTTAAAATAGCGCTGATTAGTGGTATAATAGTGCTATGAAGATTTATTCGATTAGCGATTTGCACCTTTCGTTTTCAACTCAAAAGCCAATGGATATTTTCGGCGTTGAATGGGAAGGGCATTTTAATAAAATCGTTGCCGACTGGAATAAAAAGGTTACGGACGAAGACGTCGTTCTTTTGTGCGGTGATACGAGCTGGGGGACTTGCCTTGACGAAGGGTTGGTCGATTTAAAATCGTTGCAGCCGCTCAAGGGCAAAAAGGTCTTTATAAGGGGCAATCACGACTTTTGGTGGAACGGTATTTCAAAGTTGCGTTCGTCTGCCCCCGACGAAACGTTTTTCTTTTTGCAAAACGACTGCGTTAAATTCGGCAACGTAATAATTTGCGGGTCGCGTGGGTGGACGTGCCCAGGCAGCGCGGATTATACCGAGCAGGATTACAAACTCTATTTAAGAGAATCGGAAAGGTTTAAGCTCTGTTTTAAATCGGTAGAAAAAATCAGGGAAGATGGCGATACGGTTATCGCGCTTATACATTATCCGCCTATGAGCCCTAAGCTTTCGGATACGCTTTTTACCGATATGTTTAAGGAAAATAAGGTGGACAAGGTAGTATTCGGTCATATACACGGTCAGGCGTATTTCCCTTTCCGCACAGTAAAAGATGGAATAGAATATATTTTGACTTCCTGCGATAAAGTGGGGTTCACTTTGCAGACCATACTGTAAAAAGTTTACTCGGATTAACTTAATTTTTTAATTAGATATATAAGTGTCGTAGAGCTATTAACTATAAGGTTTGGTAAAATATTTATATTTTATTTTGCTTATCTCCTTTACAATATTTTTTTGGTATGATATACTTTTTTAAGTAACTTAAAGGCGATAATTTACATATGCTTAATTCAAAAGATTTGTTAGGTTTGAGAGATATATCGGCAGAAGAAATTTGTCTTATTCTTGATACCGCAGAAGAAATGAAGAACCATTTGAGAAAGAGTGAAAAGAGTTTTGACCTTTTAAAGGGCAAAACTTTGGTCACTCTTTTCTATGAAAACAGCACGAGAACGCGAACGTCTTTCGAGCTTGCAGGTAAGTATCTCGGCGCAACCGAAATTAATATTGCCGCCGCAACGAGTTCGGTGCAAAAGGGCGAAACGCTGATTGATACGGGTAAGACCATTCAGGCTTTAAAGACCGATTTTATTGCAATCCGTCATCCTATGGGCGGTGCGCCTGCCTTGCTTGCTAAAACCGTAAACTGCTCTATTATAAACGGCGGCGACGGCATGAACGAGCATCCTACTCAGGCTCTTTTAGATATGCTTTCTATAAGAGAGCATTACGGCTTTTTAAAGGGTTTAAAGGTCGCAATCTTAGGCGACATAAAGCACTCAAGGGTAGCTAAATCAAATCTCTTCGGCTTGACCAAAATGGGCGCGGAAGTTTGGGTATACGCACCCCAAACGCTTATCCCTAAGGGCTTTGACGAGTTGGGCGCTCACGTTGCTTCGTCAAGGGAAGAGTGCGTAGAAGGCGCTCATGCCGTAATGGGGCTTAGAATTCAGCTTGAAAGGCAGTCGGGCGGTTTGTTCCCTTCGCTTTCAGAGTACTCTCGTTTCTACGGCATAAATCCTTCGTTGATGAAATATGCGGATAAAAACGCAATTATCGTACATCCCGGACCTGTAAACCGCGGTGTAGAGCTGCCGCCTTCGCTTATCGACGGCGAAACAAGCCGCATAGAAGACCAGGTTACGAGTGGTCTTTCGGTAAGAATGGCGGTCTTAAAACTGCTTAACGAGTACAGGGAGAAGAATTCATTATGAAAACTTTAATTAAAGGCGGCGAAGTCGTTTTATTAAACGGCGTTAAAAAGTGCGATTTACTTTTAGAAGATAATAAAATCGCAGAACTTGCAGAAAAAATTGAATGTGCAGACGCCGATAAAATCATAGATGCGAGCGGTAAGACGGTTATTCCGGGAATTATCGACATGCACGTTCATTTGAGAGAGCCTGGCTTTGAAGGCAAAGAAGATATAGAAAGCGGCTCTAAAGCGGCGGTAGCAGGGGGAGTTACGCAAGTTTGCTGTATGCCCAACACCAACCCCGTATGCGATAACGCGGTAGTCGTAAAATATATAAAGACGAGAGAAAAGGAAGTAAACCTTTGCAAAATCAACCCCATCGGCGCGATAACGAAAGGCGAGCAGGGTGAAAGCCTTGCAGATATCGGCAAAATGGCAAAAGAAGGCGCAGTCGCAATTTCCGACGACGGCAGGTCGGTTATGAATTCGCTCATTATGCGACTTGGTATGGAATACGCAAGCGGCTTTAATTTAAAATGCCTTTGCCATTGCGAAGATATCGCTCTCGTTGACGGCGGCGTCGTAAACGAAGGCAAGAACTCGACACTGACAGGTCTTAAGGGTAGTCCCCGTGCCGCAGAAGATATTATGATTGCAAGGGATATTTCGCTTGCAGAAAGCTTAAACGTACCCGTTCACATCTGTCACGTTTCAACGTACAGCGGCGTGGATATTATCCGTTCCGCAAAGAAAAGGGGTGTTAAGGTAACTGCTGAAACCTGTCCCCATTACTTTATTTTAACCGACGATATCATTACGAATTTTGATACGTTTACTAAGGTAAATCCCCCCGTAAGAGAAGAAAAGGACAGGCTTGCGATAATCGAAGCTCTTAAGGACGGCACGCTCAATTGCATCGTAACCGACCACGCGCCCCATTCTCAAAAGGATAAGGAAGTTGAGTACAACCTTGCCGCATTCGGCATGAGCGGAATTGAAACGAGCTTTGCTCTTTCATACACCTATCTCGTAAAGTCGGGCATTATGAGCTTGAACGAGCTTATGAAGCTTATGGCTTATAATCCTGCAAAGACGCTCAATCTCTCAGGCGGTGAGATAAAGGTGGGCGAAGTTGCCGACCTTGCTATCGTCGATTTGAACGCTAAATACGTTATCGACGGTTCAAAGTTTATTTCAAAGGGCAAAAATACGCCTTTCAACGGATACGAAGTGTACGGCAAAGTCTGCACGACTATCGTTGACGGCGAAGTAAAATATCAGAATGTCAACTAATTCAGGCAGACTGAAAACAATAATAAAAAGTATAATTGAACAACTGAAATCATAGTGAGGGAAATGAAAATGATTGACCATTTAATTGACAAAATTATCGAAATGCAAAATCCTACCTGCGTTGGGCTTGATACTGATTTTTCGTATCTTCCCGACGAAATGCGTAGCGGTATGGCAACCTTTGAAGGCGTTGTAGAGCAGATAATCGAATACAATATGAACATTATCGACAAGGTATGCGATATCGTTCCAGCCGTAAAGGTGCAGGTTGCTTATTACGAGCAGTACGGCTTTGAAGGCTTAAGAGCTTTTAACTACACCGTAAACTACGCAAGGGGTAGGGATATGGTTGTTATTGCAGACTGCAAGCGCAACGATATCGGCTCTACCGCAAAGTGCTATTCTACGGCGTTTTTAGGTCAGACGGACGTAAACGGTAAAAAGATTTGTGCATTCCCTTCCGATATGCTTACCGTAAACGGCTATCTCGGCACCGACGGAATCGCGCCTTTTATCGAAGATATCAAGGCTAACGATAAGGGCATTTTCGTGCTCGTTAAAACTTCTAACCCTTCAAGCGGCGAATTGCAGAATTTAAAGCTTGAAAGCGGCGAATATCTCTACGAGCGTATGGGCGCTTTGGTTGCAGAATGGGGTAAAGACTGCATAGGCAAATACGGCTATTCGGACATAGGCGCGGTAGTTGGCGCAACCCACCCTGAAGAAGCGGCAAGGCTGAGAGAGCAGTTGAAAAACACTTTCTTCCTTATACCCGGTTACGGTGCCCAAGGCGCTAACGCAGAAATGCTTAAATGCTGTTTCGATAAAAACGGCTTGGGCGGTATCGTAAACAATTCAAGGGGTATCTTAACTGCGTATAAAAAGCCCCGTTATTGCGGTATGGGCTATGCAGAAGCGGCAAGAGCAGCTTGCATAGATATGCAGGAAGATTTATCAAAAACTATAGGTAAAATGGGCAAA
This sequence comes from Candidatus Coproplasma sp., assembly GCA_051884155.1. Lineage (GTDB taxonomy): Bacteria > Bacillota > Clostridia > Christensenellales > Borkfalkiaceae > Coproplasma. The sequence goes on from JBJEVB010000012.1 coordinate 57,070, forward strand.
TGAAAGAAGTACTTTCAACTGTAAAAAATTGTTCTCTCATTGCGGAGAACGTCTATTCTTTGACCGTCACCCTACCTGAAAGTGCTGGTGAGATTAAGGGCGGACAGTTTTTAAATATCGCTACGGGTGATAATTCCCGTCTTTTAAAGCGTCCCTTCGGCATCGTTAAGGCGGAAGGGTTGGATATAACCGTCTGCTTTCAGGTTAAAGGAGAAGGTACGGTTGCACTATCTCAGGCAAAGTCGGGCGACAAGCTCGCCGTGTTATTGCCCTTAGGTAACGGCTTTAATCTGCCCGAAAACGCAAAGAATATCGTAGTGTTAGGCGGCGGCGTGGGCATTTTTCCCCTTATTCCCGTAATTGCGACTAACCCCGATAAGAATTTCTATTCGTACATAGGCTTTAGAAACGATAAATGCGTGTGCCTTTTAGACGAATTTAAAAAGAGCGAAAAGCTTACCGTAGTAACCGACGACGGAAGCTTCGGTCAAAGGGACAACGCCGTCAACGCATACTTTAAGGATAAACAAAACGTAAAAGCGGATATGATAATAGCTTGCGGTCCGCCCGTAATGTTAAGGGCGTTAAAAGCTAAGCTTAAAGAAGAGAACGACACTACGCCTTGCCTTGTATCTTTAGAAGAGCGTATGGGGTGCGGCATAGGCGCTTGCCTTGTGTGCGTCTGCAAAAAGTCGGACGGCAACAACGCAAGGGTTTGCAAAGACGGACCCGTGTTTGATATTAACGAGGTGGAACTTTAATGGCAAATTTAAGCGTAAATATTTGCGGCGTAAACTTTAAAAACCCCGTTATAGCGGCAAGCGGAACTTACGGTTTCGGCAGAGAATTCAACGAAGTTTACGATATTAGCTGTATCGGCGGCATATCAACTAAGGGTATGACCAACCTGCCCCGTCTTGGAAATAAAGTTCCCAGAATTGCAGAAGGTAACAGCGTTATTTTAAATGCGGTCGGTCTGCAAAACCCCGGCGTGGAGCATTTTATTAAATACGATTTACCCTTTCTAAAGGAAAAGGGAATAGTAATAATCGCCAACGTTGCAGGCAGTACGTTGGAAGATTACGGCAAAATCTGTAATACCTTAGACGGGCTTGTGGATATGGTTGAGCTCAACATCTCCTGCCCCAACGTGCGTGCAGGCGGTATGGCGCTTGGAATCAAGCCTGCAAATATCGAAGAAGTAACTTCGCTTGCAAAGGGCAACCTTAAAAAGACGCCGTTAATCGTCAAGCTCTCGCCCAACGTTGAAAGCATTACAATCAACGCACAGGCGGCAGAACGCGGCGGTGCGGACTGTGTTTCGCTCGTAAACACCTTTACGGGTATGGTAATAGACCTTGAAAGAAGAAAGCCCGTAATTGCAAACAATACGGGCGGCGTATCGGGTGCAGGCATTAAGCCCATTGCGCTTAAGATGGTATACGAAGCGGCGCACGCCGTTAAGATACCCGTAATCGGTATGGGCGGCATTATGACGGGCAAGGACGCGTTAGAGTTTATGTGCGCAGGCGCAAAGGCGGTTCAGGTGGGCACTGCAAACTTTGCAGACGTAAACGCAATGCCCAGAATTATTAGGGAAATGGACGAGTGGCTTAACGCCCACGATATAAAAGACGTCAACGAAATAGTTGATACTTTAAAGTTAAACTAACGGGAGAAGATAGAAAAAATGGCACTTACTTACAAACAGCAGTTTATTAAATTTATGGTAGATAGCGGTGTGCTTCGTTTTGGCGAGTTCACGCTTAAAAGCGGCAGAAAAGCCCCTTATTTTATCAATACGGGCAACTACAAGACGGGCGCTCAGCTTGCAAGGCTTGGCAAGTACTACGCTGCTTGCATTCAGGAAAACGGCTTAAAGGCAGAAACGCTTGTCGGTCCTGCTTACAAGGGTATTCCCCTTGCGGTAACTACGGCAGTTGCGCTCGCTGAAGAGTATAACGTAGATTTAAACTACTGCTTCGACCGTAAGGAAGCTAAAGACCACGGCGAAGGCGGACTTTTCGTGGGTAAACAGCTCGTCGACGGCGAAAAGGTCATATTAATTGAAGACGTTATGACTTCTGGTAAGGCGTTAAGGGAAATGCTTCCCAAGCTTGCCGCAACCGCAAACGTGGAAATTGCAGGTATGATTATCTCCGTAGACAGAATGGAAAAGGGTTTAGAGAGCAACAAGTCTGCCGTTCAGGAAGTTTACGAAGAGTTCGGCGTAAAGGTATATTCAATCGTTACGATGGCAGACATTATCGAAGCTATCGAAGACGGCATTATCGAAGGTAAGGAATACCTTGAGAAGATGAAGGAATACCGTGCAACCTACGGCGTTCAGTAATATGCAAATAATCGAATACTTTTCCTGTGACGAAAGAGATAAGTACTTAAAGCAGATTGAGAAGTGTGAGTGGGAGCCAGCCAAATTTATGGCAAAGCTCTTGCGTGAAAACGGATTGCAAGAACTTCTCGGCGGTTGGTGCAAGCTGTTTATGCTGACCGAAGGGGACAGGCTTATTTCCTTTATCAACTTTTCTGCCCGTGACGATATTGCAAAAACGGGTTTAACGCCTTGGCTTGGCTTCTTTTATACCGTGCCCGAGTTCAGGGGCAACCACTACGGCAAAAGTCTTTTAGATTACGCCTGTGCTTTTGCAAAGGAAAGCGGCTTTAAGTCCGTGTATATTTCGACCGAGCATATCGGCTTGTACGAAAAATTCGGCTTTACCTTTCAAGGCGTAGAAAGCGACTTTCACGGTAACCCAAGCCGAGTTTATAAAAAAGAGTTATAATAAAAAAACGGAAGCTTTTACGGGCTTCCGCTTTTGTTTTGGTCAAATAATTTAATCAATCTGCAATACGAAGAACTTTAAATAATTCGTCTCTTCGGCGCAGAGAAGAGAAGGGTGGTCGGGGGCTTGAGTTTTAACTTCTACGCTGCGCACGCATCTTCCGCTTTCTCTCGCCGCTTCTATAAGCATTTTTTCAAACAGCGGCATCGTCATATAGTGCGAGCAGGAACAGGTGATTAAAAAGCCGCCGCTTTTGACTATCTTCATTGCGGTAAGGTTGATATCCTTATAGCCGCGGTACGCGTCCTTAACTTCGTCGGCGGTTTTGCAGAAGGCAGGGGGGTCTAAAATAACCGTGTCAAACTGCCTTTTCTCACGCCTGAAATTGCGCAGAACTTCGAACACGTCGCCCTGTAATGTGGTAACGTTGTTAAAGCCGTTAAGGTCAGCATTGTCGGCAACGTTCTTTAATGCGAGTGCGGAAATATCGCAGGCGGTAACTTGCTTTGCAACCGTAGCCGCGTTTAAGGAAAAGCCGCCGCTGTTGCAAAAACAGTCCAAAACTTCCGCGCCAACGCAGTACTTTCGAACGGCGAACCTATTTTCCTTTTGGTCGAGAAAATACCCCGTTTTTTGTCCGCATTTTACGTCTACGAGCATTTTAATGCCGTTTTCAACTATTTCGCAGTAGTCGGGCACTTCCCCGTATAAAAGCTGTTTAACTTCTTCTAAGCCTTCTTTTTTTCTTACGGCAACGTCGCTGCGTTCGTAAATTCCTTTGGGGTTAAACAGCTTAACAAGGCAATCGCATATAAGCTTTTTGCGCCTGTCTATACCGAGAGATAGGCATTGCATAACAAGGTAATCGCCGTACCTGTCAACAATTAATGCAGGTAAGTTGTCGGCTTCTGCAAACACCATTCTGTAGCAGTCGTCGTATCCAAGCTTTTTGCGGTAATCGTTAGCCTTTTTTATGGCGTTAAGATAGTATTGCTCGTTATCTTCCGCGTCGTTTCTAATAAATATGCGCACGAGAATTTTGGACGCGTGGTTGATATAACCTTTGCCGATAAATCTGCCGTCGTGCGCAAAGACGGACGCGAGAGAACCGTTTTTATCCTTGCCTTCAATTTTAGCAACTTCGTTCGCATAGACCCAACTGTGCCCTGCAACGATTCGTTTTTCTTCACCTTTTTTTAAATAAATTTCGTAAGCCATGTAATTATTTTAGCAGTTAATATCAATAAATGCAAATATGTGGGGTCACAGGTTTGATTTTTATTTTTTACTTTGCTATAATTTTACGGTATGAAAGATTTGCTTAAGTATTTAAAGCACTATACGGTGCAAAGTATTCTTGCTCCGTTGTTTAAGCTTTTAGAAGCGAGCTTTGAATTGTTAATCCCCATAATCGTTGCGGCGATAGTCGATAAAATCAACGCAGTGAGTGCGGGCGGAGTGACTACTGCGGACGGTACTCGCTACGTCGTTATTGCCTGCGTAATTTTAGTCGTACTCGGCGTGGTGGGGCTTATAAGCGCGGTGTCCGCACAGTATTTTGCGGCAAAGGCGGCGGTGGGCTTTTCAAAAGAGCTTCGCAGCGACCTGTTTAAAAAAATTCACTCGCTATCCTATTACGAAATCGACGGGCTGGGTACGTCTAAATTAATTACCCGTATGACGAGCGACGTCAACCAAGTGCAGACGGGCGTCAATCTCGTTTTACGCCTGTTTATGCGTTCGCCGTTTATCGTATTCGGCGCAATGATTTTGGCGTTTTTAATAAACGTTACGGCAGGTATAATATTTGCGGTTACGATTGCCGTACTCTTTATAATCGTCTTTGCAATTATGCTCGTCACAATCCCTATGTATAAAAAGACGCAGGGCGATTTGGACAGGGTGACTGCCGCAACGAGAGAAACGCTCGTCGGTTCGAGAGTCGTAAGGGCTTTTTGTAAGGAAGACGGCGAAATTCAAGAGTTTAAAAAGCGCAACGATAAGCTTACGGCTTCGCAGAAGTTCGTCGGTAAAATCTCTGCCTTAATGAACCCTTTGACCTACGCGGTAATCAACGTGGGCATAATAGTTTTAATCTACGTCGGCGGAATCAAGGTGGACGGTGGTATACTTTCGCAGGGTCAGGTGATTGCGCTTTATAACTATATGACGCAAGTGCTCGTAGAGCTTATCAAGCTTGCAAACCTTATAATCACCGTAACCAAGTGCTTTGCGTGCGCAGGAAGGGTAAACGACGTATTAAAGATGACCCCTGCCTTAAAGCACGGCGAAATCGTGCCTTGCGAAAGTAAGGAAGGCGTGCCTTTTATTGAATACAAGGGCGTTGCTATGCGTTACGGTGGCGGCGGCTCGGATGCGCTTAGCGATATTTCATTTACCGTCAACGCAGGCGAAACCGTCGGCATAATCGGCGGTACGGGTTCGGGTAAAAGTACTTTGGTAAATTTAATCCCCCACTTTTACGACGCGACGAACGGGGAAATACTTATAAACGGCGTAAACGTCAACTCGGTCGGCGACGAAACTTTGCGCGATATGTGCGGCATAGTCCCCCAGCGTGCGGTGCTTTTTAAGGGTACGATACGCGAAAATATCAAATGGGGTAACGAGAACGCCACCGACGAAGATATTAATTCCGCAGTAGAGCTTGCCTGTGCAACCGACGTGGTTTCTTCTAAGCCCGACGGTTTAGACGAAGAAGTAGAGCAGGGCGGCAAGAACTTTTCAGGCGGTCAGCGCCAACGCTTAACTATTGCCCGTGCGCTCGTCAAAAAACCTAAGGTGCTTATCTTAGACGACAGCGCTTCCGCGCTTGACTATGCAACGGACGCAAAGCTGAGAAAAAATCTGCGTTCTCTTGACTATAATCCTACGGTGTTTATCGTATCACAGCGCACGAGCTCCGTCCGCTTTGCCGATAAGATTTTAGTTTTAGACGGCGGCAAGCTCGTCGGGAAAGGCACTCACGAAGAGCTTTTAGCGTCCTGCGAAGTCTATAAAGAAATACACTCGTCTCAGTACGGAAACGGGGAAGGGGTGTAATATGAAAAAGACTGTAAAAAAAGTTAATAGCAAAAAGACTATGAAAAGGGTGTTAAAGCAGCTTAAAAAGTATACGCCGCTTATAGTCTTATCAATATTTCTCGCCGTTTTAACCGTAGCAGGCAACCTTATCCCGCCTATAATGTTCGGTAATGCAATTGACTGCATAATCGAACAAGGTAACGTAAATTTTGCTTCCCTTGTGGTTATTTCGTTCGTCATTGCCGCAATAATTGCCGTAACCGCCGTCGTTCAGTGGCTTATGAGCGTTATAAACAACCGCATAGTGTACGGCGTTATAAACGATATCCGCAAAGAAGCGTTCAGTCATTTGCAGGATTTACCGCTTAAGTATATCGACGGTCACTCTTACGGGGATATAGTTTCCCGTTGCGTTGCCGACGTAGACCAGTTTGCAGACGGACTTTTAATGGGCTTTACTCAGCTTTTTACGGGCGTTATAACCATAGTCGTAACTTTGGTCATAATGTTCGTATATAACTGGATAATTGCGCTTGCGGTGTTCTTCATTACGCCGCTGTCGCTGTTTGTTGCCAAATTCATTGCTTCGCATACCTATTCGATGTTCGTTAAAACTTCTAAAATCAGGGGTGAACAGACGGCGTTTATTGAAGAGATGACGGGCAACTTAAAGGTCGTTCAGGCGTTCGGCAGGGAAGATGAAAACCAAGAGAAATTCGATGAGATTAACGACAGACTTACTAAGGCTTCGCTTTCGTCCATTTTCTATTCTTCGCTAACAAACCCCTGTACGCGTTTCGTAAACGCAATAGTCTATGCGGCGGTTGCGCTTGCAGGTGCGTTGACGCTTATCTATCCGTCGGTACTGCCCGTTAAATTCGGCGTCGGCAAGCTGACCACGCTTTTAAGCTATTCTAACCAATACACCAAGCCGTTTAACGAAATATCGGGCGTTGTAACCGAATTCCAGAACGCAATCGCCTGCGCAGAGAGAATTTACGAGCTTATTGACGAGCCCGCACAAATCCCCGACAGCGACGACGCGCTAACGCTTGAAAACGTAAAAGGCAGCGTTGAATTTAAAGACGTAAGCTTTTCATACGAAGTTGATAAACCGCTTATTAAAAACCTTTCGATAAGCGCAAAGGCAGGGCAGAGAATTGCAATCGTCGGTCCTACGGGTTGCGGTAAGACTACGCTTATAAACCTTTTAATGCGCTTTTACGACGTGGGCGGCGGTGAAATTTACGTTGACGGAAATGAAACCCGTTCGGTCACCCGCAAGTCGCTTAGAAAGAGCTACGGTATGGTGTTGCAGGATACTTGGCTCAAGAGCGGTACTATAAAGGATAATATAAAAATAGGTAGAGTAGACGCCACAGACGAAGAAGTAATCGCCGCCGCAAAGGCGACGCACTCGCACTCGTTTATAATGCAGATGCCAAACGGCTACGATACGGTAATAGGCGAAGACGGCGGCTCTTTATCGCAGGGGCAGAAACAGCTTTTGTGTATAACGAGAATTATGCTTGCATTGCCGCCTATGCTCATTTTAGACGAAGCAACTTCGTCTATCGACACGCGTACCGAAATGAAGATACAAAGGGCGTTTGCAACGCTTATGCAGGGCAGGACGAGCTTTATCGTCGCCCACAGATTATCAACGATTAAAGAAGCCGACCTTATTTTGGTTATGAAGGACGGCAACATAATAGAACAGGGTACTCATTTACAGCTTATGGAAAAGGGTGGCTTCTACAGTAATTTATATAACAGTCAATTCGCAATTTAACGGAGGAAATAATGCTACAGGTCAACAACGTTTCATTACAATACGGCAGTAAAAAGCTCTTCGAGGACGTAAATTTAAAGTTCACAAAGGGCAACTGCTACGGCATAATCGGCGCAAACGGCGCAGGCAAATCGACCTTTTTAAAGGTGTTAAGCGGAGAAATCGAACCCAACAAGGGCGACGTAACGCTTGACAAAACCGAGCGTATGTCCGTGCTTATGCAAAATCAAAGCGCGTTTGATAGCGTAACGGTACTTCGTGCGGTTATGCTCGGTCATAAGCGTTTAGTGCAGATTATGGACGAGAAGGACGCTCTGTACGCAAAAGAAGACTTCACCGAAGCGGACGGTGTCCGCGCAAGCGAGCTTGAAGCAGAGTTTGCCGAGCTGGGCGGTTGGGATGCGGAATACGAAGCGCAGACCCTTTTAAATGCACTCGACATAGGTGAAGAGTACTACGACGTATTAATGGCGGACGTAGACGCAAAGCGTAAGGTCAAGGTGTTGCTTGCTCAGGCGCTCTTCGGCAACCCCGACGTTCTATTGTTGGACGAGCCTACGAACAACTTAGACATTAAAACCGTCCGTTGGCTTGAAAACTACCTTTTGGACTTTGAAAATACGATAATTATCGTATCGCACAACAGGCACTTTTTAAACAAGGTCTGCACCCATATCTGCGACGTGGACTACGGCAAGATTAATATGATGCTCGGCAACTACGACTTCTGGTACGAAACGAGTCAGCTCTTAGCTCGCCAACAGCGCGATATAAATAAGAAGAACGAACAGCGAGCAAAGGAATTACAGGAATTCATTGCACGTTTTGCGGCTAACGCTTCTAAGTCAAGGCAGGCAACTTCACGTAAAAAAGAGCTTGAAAAATTGACTATTGCAGACTTTAAGCCGTCTCTTCGCAAATACCCTTATATCGACTTTAAGTTTGAAAAGGATATCGGCAACGATATTTTAATGGTAGAAGGGTTGACTAAGGAAGGCTACTTTGAAAACGTATCTTTCACCGTTCAGCACGACGAAAAGATAGGTATAGTCAGCGATAAATCAACGACTATTTCTATGCTGTACGATATTTTAACGGGCAAGGTTCAGCCCGACGCAGGAACTATCCGTTGGGGTAAAACCATCTCCGTAAGCTACTTCCCCGAAAACAACAACGAGTATTTCCAAGGTTGCAACCTGACCTTAGTTGAGTGGTTAAGCCAGTACTCATCCGACCATTACGAAGAGTATTTAAGGGGTTGGCTGGGCAGAATGTTGTTCTCAGGCGAAGAAGCGTTAAAGGAAGCAAAGGTGCTTTCGGGCGGTGAAAAGGTAAGGTGTATGCTTGCAAAGATGATGCTTGAAGGCAGTAATTTCTTAATCTTCGACGAGCCCACCAACCACCTTGATTTGGAATCTATTACTTCGCTCAATAATGGTATGAAGAACTTTAAGGGCTGTATGCTATTCACGTCTCACGACCAAGAGCTTATGAACACCGTTGCAAACAGAATAATCGAAATAAACGGCACGAAGAAATTCGATAAAAACGTAACCTACGACGAGTATATCGATATGATAACCGAATAAGGATAAAAATTATGGCAGAAGAAGAGAATATAGAAGAAGTGGAAGTAGATTGCTCGCAGGGCGAAAAGAAGAAAGAAATGTCCCCTAAGCTCAAGCAGTTTTTGCAAGTTTTAAAGTTTACGGGCTTTTCGCTTTCGGCAGGCGCTATCCAGCTTTTATCGTTTGCTATTTTATACGACTGGACGCACTGGCTGCCTTGGTGGCCTGCGTACCTTATAAGTTTGACGCTTTCGGTGCTGTGGAACTTTACGTTTAACCGCAAATTCACGTTTAAGTCTGCGGCAAACGTACCCCTTGCAATGGGGCTTGTGGTAATTTACTACTGTATGTTTACGCCTATTTCGGTATTCGGCGGCAACGCAATGACTGCGGCAATCGGCGAAGAGCTCGGGATAGTTACCACGGTAGTTATGATGCTTATAAACTTTGCAACCGAGTTTATCTGGGATAAATTTATCGTATTCAACGATAAGGTTATAGGCAGGCTCGAAAGCCTTTTCAAACATAAAAAGAGTGAAACGGCAGTAGCGATTGAAGAAGAGATAATTAAAGAAACTGCAACAGGTGACGAAGAAGTGCCTACGGAAGAAACCGTCGCAACGGATACGTTGTTATTAAAATAAAAAAGAAAAAAGCGGTAGAAGATTAAAAAACCTTTTACCGCTTTTTGTGTGCTAAAAGTTACTCTTTACAGAACCCATATTCCCAACCGTTGGATTGCTTAAACTTTGCAACCTGCTCGGGATTATATAATGCGTCAACTTTCCAATAAGGAATTTCATCGGTCTTAATTGTGAGTATTCCGCTATCCTTATTGATATTCCCGTCTGCATCCGTTATCACCAAAAGAATGATATAAAGAGTATTATTCTGATTATCATAATTCCTATGCAATCCACATATTTTATGAAGAGTTTTTCCATCTTTATCGACTTGCAAAACCGAATGTAATCTATAAGGGTTGCCTTCAGGGTTGGGTAAATTTAATGTGTTTGAATAGTCTATCAGAATTTGTTTACATTTCTCTTCGGTAAGCTTAAATGGATTTGGCTCAAATACCTTGTGGTCGACAACGTCATATGAAACGCATTTTTTAATATCTACAGGTTTACCCCAATCATTTGCTTTCTTTAGCTCGGCACTGCGATTATTGTATAAGTCTTCGGTCATATTTTTGAGATGTTCTTTTTCAACATGCTCGTATAAATATTCGGATTTGATATAAGTTGATATATAGTTTACCTCCGGATAAAACCATACAGACTTTTCATTATAACCCTGACTAATTACTATATTAAAAACAGAGTTTTGATAATCTTCGCAATAGGCAAATAATACTCTGCCGTAATCGTCCTGTTCCCAAACGTATATGTCTGAATTGTATGCGCCTTCTCCGTGATACATATATCCATCAGCGTCAGGGATGCTGTATATGGCAACGGTATATAATTCTTTGTATTCCCCGCTGTACTTGTAAGTGAAGTTAAACAAAAAACATCCGCTTAATGATGATAAAATATAGATATTTAAAAGGAGAACGGTTAATAGCTTAATCGCATACGAAAACTTCTTTTTCATAAATTCATTCCCTGTTATACAAATAGTATATTGCTTATCTAAATATTATCAGCTAATATAAGTTATGTCAATACGTAAAAAAACGTAAGCTGAAGGTAATTCAACTTGCGTAATTTTTGGTGCGGATTATAGGATGTTGATGGGGTGCAGACGCCGCTTTTGGCTAATGCTCTCAATTTTAAATATTTATTCGCTCATTAATTCTTTGATTTTTTCAATCAAGGTGATATCTGCAGGTAGCCATTGAACGTCGAATAAGGTTGACTTTGTAAGCCACTTTGATTGCTGTGCTTCTTTAAGCGTCAATTTACCTTCTGTAACTTCACACAAAAAACAATCCATTGAAAGGTGAAAGGTGGGGTAGTCGTATTCAATCGTATCGATTAAATCGTATACCTTAACGGTGGTATCAAGCTCTTCTTTTATTTCTCTTACAAGGGCTTGTTCAGGCGTTTCGCCTTGCTCGATTTTTCCGCCGGGGAATTCCCATAAACCTTTAAAATCGCCGTAACCCCTTGCGGTGGCAAAAATGCGTTTTTTATCCTTGATTGAATCGCATATTACTGCGGCGACGACTTTAATTGTTTTCATTCGTTTAAATCCCGAAAATTTTTTAATATACAAAAAGCACAACAGGCTAACACCTATTGCGCTTATTTGGTGCGGATGACAGGAGTTGAACCTGCACGGTCGCCCACAGGAACCTGAAGCACTCCAGAGGCGACAATTACGCAAAAAACGCTGCAAATGGGCATTTTTTACCAAAAAAGCGGTATTTTTCTCATTTTTCAAACAAATTAAAGTTGGGAACGACTTGGGAATTGCTATTTTACTCTATTATAATAGTCAATTTTTGCGCCTTCTTTTAACATAAAATCGGCTGAAAAATGAGTGTAAACAGTTGACGTCATAGTACTATCTGCAGCGTGCCCAGCCCAGACTGAAACGACTTCACGGGCGACGCCGCATTCTTGGCAACGAGTGACGAACGTATGTCGTAACTCGTGCAGGTGATGAGAAGGGCAAAGCTCCTTAAATGCACGGCTTAACGTATCAGAACTAAAGCTGATAGCTTCTTTAAATTCTTTAGCGGTTGCGCCGTTCAAATACCTTTTAAGCATTGGCGTAATTGGAATACGTCGCACGCTCTCCAAGTCAGAGAGCCTTTTTTTACCGTTTTTAACTGCGATAAACTCGCCGTCAATAGTGGCGGTGCAGAGTTCACCTCGTCGCATACCACAAAAAAGCATTAACGTAAAGGTTAACCTGTAGCGGCTATTCTCAAGCTTTTTCAAAAACTCTCGTTCTTCGTCATACGTTAAAGCGGTACCGTTTTTGTAGTGATGCTTAAGAACCTTTACACCGTCCATAGGGTTAAAGGTGATAAGCCGTTCTGCAATAGCCGCTTTAAAGACCTGATTTAATAGAACCTTAACGTTTTGCGCAGTGCGTGTTTTGCCTTGGCTGAATAGCTTTGTAAATAGTGGCTGTATCTGCATTGCCGTAATATCATTTATAAGCTGTTTTTTAAAAAACGGTTTAACGTGTGCTCGATACAATATGACCAAGGAATCGAACGTTATCGGCTTGACCGTCGGTTTTTTTACCTGCTCAAGATAGGTTTCGGTAAATTCGGTCAACGTAACAGGCTTAATTTTTTTATCTTTATTCTTAGCCCTGCTTTTAAAGTTGGCGAGCTGTGCAATAAACTTTTCTGCAGCAATCTCAGGGGAAGCTCCTGAACCTGATATTGAAACCTTATCTATTGTGCAGCGTGTCTCATACGTTTTTCCGTTGGGCTTAAGGCGTGTATGTGCCTTAAACCACTCATCATTAAAGATATCTCTGAATTTTATAGGCATTTTCTTAATCTCCTTTTCAGTTAAATGAAATGCCGTCCGTTCTTCAGTATTATTTACCCCCTTTTTAATAAAATTCAATACGTTACAGCTATTTTTTTTACTTCAGAATTCGCAGACACGGGTGCGCCCACGAAATGCAGCTGCGGCAGCTCTTCAGACAGTTGCCCGTAAAGCTCCGCAAGTTCGGAGATAATATCTCCAAGCCTATTCAGTTTTTCATAAGTGTTCATAAAAAATTACTCCTTCGGCAAATACGCCTACAGAGTAAATTCTACAGCATAAAAACGGTAAAAAATTACCCACTTTTTTATGTAAAAAGTGGGTACCAAAAATGCGTTGACAAACGCTGCTTTTTAAAGTAATATATCAATCGGCAAGGGCGACCTGGCGGTTAGCACTCTCTATAAAAGGGGGTGATACTTATGACAGATGAAGAAATTTACCTTTTATTGCGGCTTGTCCGCAACGGGATAATCTTTTCCGTAACGGTAAATCAAAACACCGTAATCATTCGTATAAAAAAATAACTGCCTCGTGTCCTGAGTGAGGCAGTTATTTTAAAATGTAACTCAACTTAGGCTAACCGCCGTACCGGTTTCGCCCTTGTTCACTTAAATTATACTCAAACCGCCCGTGTTTGTCAATATATTTATCCACTTTTTTTGCTCGGTAACCGCCGAGCTCTTTTTTATGCGCTTAAATGTATGGGGCATATTATTGACCTTGCGTCGTTCAATAGTCGATTTAATATCCTTTATATCTGGGATTACTGGTTTTGTTATTCCCATCCATTTTATTTTTTGCTACTTTAATTTTTGCATTTAGCTTTGTTATTCTCGTGTCAATAATGGTTCTAATAGAATGCTGAGGGTCATTCTGGTCGTTATATTTTTTCTTTTTTTCTTCAAGTACACCCATCTTTTTGTTTAATCGGTTATATCTAAATTCTCTAAATGTTAATATCATAAATTATCTCCTTATTTATTTTTTTCTATGGTCAATTATATTCAAATTAGCTTCGACAGACGCATTGTTTTCAACTTTAATTAGTTTAATTGTTGCTTTTAAATTTGTATTGTTTTAGGTGGATTAGCAATTTTTATTTAGCTATATCTATACTTTATAAGCATTAAGGTTTATCCTAAATATCTTTCTTTTTCTTGCTCTCTGCTTCTGCAGGGAGCATTGCTTTTATGTTGTCTTTTATAAGTTTTTGCTTGTAATAATTCAGCTTCCTGAAGTCTTCAATTAGTTGCCGTTCTTCGGCAGTATACTCGGTAGAGCTTGCCCCCATCGGCGCTTTAACTGCTGTTCCGTTGGTACATTCTCCACCAAGCAGATAATCAATTGATACTCCGAAATACTCCGCAATTAATTTCAATTTTTTAGCAGGTGGGGTTCTGTCAGAACTTTCCCACATACCAACGCTGCCTATTCCAACATCTAAATCAATTGCAAGTTGTTTTTGGGAAATATGTTTATTTTCTCGTAATTCTTTTAATCTTAGAGCAAAAGTCAAAGCATAGCCTCCACAAATTGATAACTTAATTTTACAATTATTCTCCTTTTTTGTGAATAGCCCTTGACAAACACTCCGTATATGTGATAAAATACACACAAAAACGGAGTGAATGATAGACAACCACAAAGGGAAGTTATGAGACAAATTGAAAAGAAAGTAACGAAAAAGCTTGCTATGGAAATAGCCGCTAAATTCTATGGAAGAACTGTTCAACCGAAAGACCAAAACTTCGGCTATGTTTTTATTGAAGGACTAATCAAGTTAGAAGTATTTCAATATTATCAAGATGTTTCGGAAAGTGTTTTATCGGAAAAATATCCTTATTGTCACGCTTATATAAATAGCGAAAACGTCTATTCGTTTTTTTACATTGAAGGAAAACTTTATTCGATAGATTATGCCCCTTATATCTGCGAAAAAATTAGGAGAGCAAATCAATGAACTACACACGGATAGGGCAGGACGGGAAGAAGTACTTTTATTATGGCTTAGGTCAAGCTTGGAAGTTTGAACGACGTGGAGTGCTTGAAGAGAGCAGGGCGGCAATTGCCATCATTGAAGGCAAAAAGCCTGAGTTTGACTACAAGTCAATTAAGATTGAACGCTGCGAGCTTGTCGGCGACGTGCAGTACTACTACGTTGAAATTAACGGCATTAGCTGCCTAAAGCCTATGAGTGCGGCACGGTTGCATTTTATTCTAAATTCCCAGCGTGAACGCATAGCCGAAACGGTAAGCGGTGAGCTTGTGCCGTTGCCTAAACAGGGCGTAATAGCAATTTAATATGCCGATACAGGGTGTCTGACGGAATCTTCTTCGAAGTTTAAGGAAGTTTTCGGTATAAGGAGCTCTTCGCGTCACGGGCGGTTCGAGTCCGCCAATCGGCAGACAACTTCCCAAAAACCGCCCGTCCGGATTGTCGGTCGGGCGGTACGTGGGAAGGTAAAGAAGATTAAGCCCCGTTAAGGGTTTAAAATAAATTTTTGGGAAGGAAAACTAAATGAAACAACTAACTTTCGCTTCGGAAGAACACGAACAGTTCTATACCGAACAATTGGCAAAATGTAACAATGACTGCTATCACCGTGCATTGATTTATACGTTGGGTATAACAGAAGATATACGCAACCATATAAATCGGGTGTTCGATTTTGCAACCGACAGAATTAACCCCAACGCAATAAGACAGGGGTGGGTAACAGGTACGGACGCAAGAGTTTTAAAGCTTGCGTTTAATCTGTATAATAGCGGTAACAAATGCGACGTAAGCGACGCATTCCGCTTTTATGACGACTTTTCAGAATATCTCCTGCAGGGTATAGCGTTGGGATACGGGGTGATAAGATGATTATCTATGACAACAGGGCTAATGCTAACAAAGTTAGCTACGAATTAGCGCCTTTTACTGTTGACGAGCTTGTCGGCGAGATAAACGACAATAACTATTTAGAGCTTGACGATAACGACTACATAATCAAAGTATTCGATAACGCCTACTTTAGTAAAACTATGGAAGCCCCTTTATTTAGATTAATGGAACTTGACGAGCTTCAGAGCACAGCACAAGTTTTGGTTATGCACATTTTCGAAGATTCAATCTTGCTGATGATTGCTTAAAGGTGTGGTCGGCTATGGAAGAGAAAGTAAAAGTTACAGTGGAATTTGCAGGGCAATATTTCAATTATGACAATACCGCAGTAGTTGTGATTACGCCAAATCAAAAACTAATTACGTTAAATTGTGACGGGATAGACCTTCACAAGTTAGCCGTTCTTGATGCTACAATAAAAGTAGACACAAAGAGGTTGAAAAATTTTTGTATAGGTGT
>JBJEVB010000013.1:0-17322 GCA_051884155.1 Candidatus Coproplasma sp.
TCGCCTTCGCCTCTGGTGTTCCTCCTAATATCTACGCATTCCACCGCTACACTAGGAATTCCATTAACCTCTCCTGCACTCAAGTCTAACAGTTTTGAAAGCAGCACCTGGGTTAAGCCCTAGGTATTTCACTCCCAACTTGCCAAACCGCCTACACACCCTTTACGCCCAGTCATTCCGGACAACGCTTGCCCCCTACGTATTACCGCGGCTGCTGGCACGTAGTTAGCCGGGGCTTCTTAGTCAGGTACCGTCATTTTCTTCCCTGCTGATAGAGCTTTACATACCGAAATACTTCTTCACTCACGCGGCGTCGCTGGATCAGGGTTTCCCCCATTGTCCAATATTCCCCACTGCTGCCTCCCGTAGGAGTTTGGGCCGTGTCTCAGTCCCAATGTGGCCGATCACCCTCTCAGGTCGGCTACTGATCGTAGGCTTGGTGGGCCGTTACCTCACCAACAACCTAATCAGACGCGAGCTCATCCATATCCGATAAATCTTTGATTAAAAGAAGATGCCTTCTAATAATATCATGCGGTATTATCCGTCGTTTCCAACGGTTATCCCCCAGATATGGGCAGATTGCTCACGCGTTACTCACCCGTCCGCCATGTAGTAAACTACATTCGACTTGCATGTGTTAAGCACGCCGCCAGCGTTCATCCTGAGCCAGAATCAAACTCTTAAGTTTAATTTGTATAAAACACAAACCGATTAAAGTTTGTGGCTCTATCTCGACTATTTAGTCTATTATCTTTGCTGACTTTGCTTTGTGGTACTAATGTACTTCAAAGTTATTGACAGAAACTTATTATCAAATTGATAATTTATTCGTTTCCTTCTATTCAATTTTTAAACTGCGTTACCCGAACTTCAGTTCGGTGCTCATTTGCGAGAGCTTTTCTATCTTAACATATTCATTAAGACTTTGTCAAGCATTTTTCAAAACTTTTTTAAGAAATTTTTTCATTTCTTTTCAGTGGCTTTTGCCCTGAATTATAAGTTTTAAATCGACCTATGAGCTTTGGCCGAGCTATCTTTGGGCGACAGCTTGTTTAGTTTAACATAGCCGTTATTACTTTGTCAAGCATTTTTCAAAACTTTTTTAAGAATTTTTAAATTCTTATTTTCGGCTTTAAACCGTTAATTCGGCTTGACCTGAGTTTTGTTTTGTCACTTCCGTGCGACAGCTTGTATATAATATCAAGCCTTACGAACAAAGTCAATTTCTGTCGCAAGTTTTTTTAAAAAAGTTTTTATTGGTTAATTTGTTAAATAATTTGTTAAATATTCACACCTTTGCATATATTCATACGCCCATCTTTGCCTTTTCGCGCGCGCGTACGCGTATATGCGCGTAAATATATTATGTAAGAGCTTTACGCGCCGTTTCAACCGACGAATTTCATACAGGCGTTGGCAATGGCAGTTAAGAATGCTTTTAAACGTTTGCTTTTTGACTGCTGAAGAGATATAATTAAGATATGTTTAAGATTTTTAGAATTATCAGTTGTATTATTGCCGCCATATGCGTAGCGGCTTGCGTGTTCGTATTTATTTACGCAGGCGTAGTTTGGGGCATTTGCACCATTTTAGGTGCGGTCGTGTTTTTTGCACTTACCGTTCTGTTTAAACACTATCAGGAAGATAGCGAAGAAAAATTAAAGGGCGACGGAGCGCAACCGCCTGAAAACGCAAACGAAGAATAAAAAAATTACCCGTTAAGCCACTAAGGTTTAACGGGATTTTTTTGCCGTATTAAGATTTTAATTTATAAAATATTATCTATAAACTCTTCGGGGTCGAACAGCTCTAAATCGTCAATCTTTTCCCCCACGCCTGCAAATACGACGGGTATGCCGAGCTCGCCGCATAAAGAAATTACGAAGCCGCCCTTAGCAGAGCCGTCTAACTTAGTCAGCACTATGCCGTCTAACTCAACGGCGCTGTCGAACACTTCCGCCTGATTATAGGCGTTATTGCCCGTAGTTGCGTCAAGTACGAGAAATTTGTAGAAGTTTGCGGCAGGATATTCCCTTGCGACCACCCTTGACATCTTTTTAAGCTCTTCCATAAGGTTAGCCTTAACGTGAAGTCTGCCGGCAGTATCGACGATAACTACGTCCGTTCCCCTTGCCTTAGCGGAAGAGACGGCGTCGAATACGACCGCAGAAGGGTCGCTTCCTTCTTCGTGCTTGACTATCCTAACCTTAGCCCTGTCTGCCCACACAGCAAGTTGGTCGCTTGCGGCGGCACGGAAGGTATCCGCGGCAGCAACGGTTACGCTTTTGCCCTGCCTTAAAAAGTACGCGGCGAGCTTGCCGACCGTAGTCGTTTTGCCCACGCCGTTTACGCCCACGAGCATAATGACCGCAGGGTATTTAATCTCAGGTACGGGAGCTTCTTCAAGCTTTTCCTGCAGGATATCCTTAAGACAAGCCGTAACGAACTCTCTTTCCTTTATCTTATCGTTTCTAACTTCTTCCCTAAGCTCTTCGACAATCTCTTCCGAACAGCCGATAGAAATGTCCGAGCTGATTAAAATTTCTTCAAGCTCGTCGTAGAAGTCGTCGCCGATTTTGTTCTTACTGAAAAGTGCGTTCAAAGCGCCCGAAAGCTTATCCTTCGTCTTTTTTAACGCACCTGCAATTTTTGAAAAAATGCCCATATAAATTCCTTTAAAAATTAACCGATATATTTAAGCAACCGTACTTCGCACGGTCAGAGACCTAAGCGCAGTTATGCAACCGTATCGCCGCCCAGCCTTGACTCCACTTCCGAAAGCTTGACCGAAACGATTTTGGATACTCCCTTCTCTTCCATAGTAACGCCGAAGAGCACGTCCGCCTTTTCCATAGTGGGCTTACGGTGGGTGATAACGATAAACTGCGTATTCTGAGCAAACTTCTTTAAGTAGTTTGCGTACCTGTCTACGTTGGCGTCGTCGAGCGCCGCTTCAATCTCGTCGAGAATACAGAAGGGCATAGGACGCATTTGAATGATTGCAAACAAGATTGCAATAGCCGTAAGCGCCTGTTCGCCGCCCGAAAGAAGGGAAATCTTTGCAAGGTTTTTGCCCGGGGGGCAAGCGGCAATTTCTACGCCGGCTTCCAACGGGTCGTCACAGTTGGTGTAGTCAAGCTGCAATTCCGCCCTGCCGCCGCCGAACAGCTCCTTAAAGGTGCGCTTGAAGTTTTCGTTAATCAGGTTAAAGCCTTCGTTGAAAATCCTGAGCATTTCGTCGCGGATTTCGGCTAAGCCCTTATTTAAATCGTCCAACGCCTTTTCCATATCTTCCTTTTCTTCGGTCATATGCTTATAGCGTTCGCTGACTTCTTCATACTCTTCAATAGCCGTAGGGTTGACCGCGCCGAGCATGGTTATCTGGCGTTTGCAGTTGATTATTTCGGAAGAAGCAAGGCTTATATCGAAGTTTTCCACCTTGTACTTAAGGCAGCCTTCGTAGTCTTCGTTATACTCTTCCTGTATACGCTGTTGCAAAAACTCTAAGTCGCTGTCCACTTTTTGCAGGTTCAATTCCTGAGCGTGCAATTTTTGCGTGAGCGAATCAATCTCCATAGCGAGCGTCGCGCGCGTTGCGTCGATTTCCGCAACCCTTTGATTGAGCTGCTTTTTGTTGTCTTCTACCTGAGAAATAGACGCGTTGATTGAATCGAGCTTTGCCTTTTCTTCGTCGGTGAGTGCAGCACGGGTGGACTGTTCCATAAAGTCGTCCCTTTGCTTTTGCAAAACGGGGATAAGGTCGGAGAGCCTGCCGTAGTTTTCGTACAGTGTTTCCCTTTCCTTCTTTGCCTTTTCAATCGCGTCAAGGTTGGACTTTAACGCCGCTTCCAAGGACGCAATTTCAATCTGGATTGCCGTCAGCTTTTCAGCCTTTGCGTTGCGCTCTTTGACCGTCTTTTCGTTCTGCTCGCTCATTGAATCTATTTCGGACGAAGTCTTATCCGACTGCATTGAAAGCGCAGTTGCACCTTCGCCTGCAACCGAATACTCGCTGTCGAGCTCGGCGAGCTTTTCCTGCAAACTTGCTTTAGACTGCTTATATACCGTAAATTCGCTCTCAAGCTCGTTAATCTGCACGGTCAGGCTTGAGAGCTTTTGCCTTGCTTCGGCAAGCTCAATGCGCTTACCCTGCAAGCTGTTATCAAGCTCGGCTTGCTCGTTTTTAGCCTTTTCAAGCTCGGCGTTCGCTTCTGCACGCTTAACTTCGGTACGCGCTAAGGTTGCCTTAGCGGAAGCTATTTCGTCTTCAATCTCTTTAATCTTTCTCTCGTTAGCCAAAAGGTTAGCCGAATTTTCTCTGCGGCTGCCGCCCGTCATAGAACCCGAGCTTGCTATAATATCGCCGTCTAAGGTGACGATTTTGAACGCACGGGGATAGCGCCTTGCAATTACCGTCGCATTGTCAATCGTATCGACGACGAGCGTGTTGCCCAAGAT
Organism: Candidatus Coproplasma sp.; assembly: GCA_051884155.1. Taxonomy (GTDB): domain Bacteria; phylum Bacillota; class Clostridia; order Christensenellales; family Borkfalkiaceae; genus Coproplasma. Next base: position 4,462 of record JBJEVB010000013.1, read on the forward strand.
AAAGCCGACGGCGTTTGAAAAACGCTTGTCGTACTTGACCAAATCAATCGCAAGCCCGATTGCACCCCTTTCGCCGCAAGCCGACTTGAGTTGGGGGGAGTCCATTTTGGGACGGACTGCGTCAAGGGGAAGGAAGGTCACCTGACCGCCGCGCGTCGCCTTTAAGTAATTAATTAAATACTGCGCGTCTTCTCTCGTTGAAGTAATCACATTCTGCATCGCGCCGCCTGCCGCCGTTTCGATTGCCGTTTCGTAGCCTTCGCCGCACGCAATTACGTCCGCAAGCGTACCCATTATATGCGAAGAGAGCGTATCGCCCGTCTTGCCCCTTTCAATCTCTGCCTTAGCTTCGGATAAAAGCTTTCTTACAGAGTATACGTAGCCTTCAAACCTGTCCTTTAACGCCGAATAGGTCTTAAGCGATTGCTGCAAAGAAGTTATGCTCGCCTGACAGTCGTACACCTTGCGGATTAAGCCCTGCACTCTTTCGTTTGCCGCCCTTACCGCTTCCGCCGCACTTTCAACGAGCTCGTTTTCACTGCCTAAAAATGCGTTTAATTCGCCCTGCGTCTTAATCGTCTGGTCGTACTCTTCCTTTAAACGCGTATGCTGCGTACGAAGAGTTTCCATAGTCTTATCCATTTCGGCAAGGCGTTCGTTTATAAACTCTTTCTTTGCCGAGAGAGAGCCTAAGTTTTCCTTTAATTCAGACAGGTCGCGGAAAGCGTCTAAAACCTGCTTTCTATGCTCGCCCGTAGCCATTTCATAGCTTGCAATACTCTCGGACAGGGCGGCAATTTCGCTCTGCAGTTGAGCGTACTGACCGCGTAATCTTTCAATTCTCTCTCTGTTCTTTTCGGCGTAGGTCTCGCTGCGGCGCGTTTCCTTATCCACGTCGCCCATACGCTTGACCGAAAACGCCAAATCTTCCTGCGCCTGCCTGAGCTTTTCTCCTACCGCCTGCGCACGCTCTTTAAACAGCTTGCTGTCGCCCGTGCTTCTTTCAAGCCCTACGGTATATTCCAACCTGTCTTCGTTTAACTTCTTTAAGAGTGCGTCTGCGCCTACGAGCTTATCTCTGCACTCTTCGTATTCGGCTAAAAGCGCCGAGTTGCGGTTAGAATTTTCCGCAATCTGCTCTTTAATCTTATTAATCTTTCCGTTTATCCTGTCGCGTTCGCCTGCGGCGCCATCGTGGCGGAATATGTAGGTATTAATTTCGTTTTCACGCAGTTTTTCGTACAAGGCGTTGTACTTGCGCTTGTTTTCCGCCGCCTTTTGCAAGGGGGCGAGCTGACGCTCTACTTCGGTCATCTTCTGCGCAAACACGAAGAGATTGTTCCTTGAATATTCAATCTTTCTCTCTGCGTCTAACTTCCTGTCTTTAAATACGACGATACCCGTCGCTTCTTCAAAAATCGAACGGCGTTCTTCCGGTCTGGAATTCATTATCTGTGCAATACGCCCCTGACCGATAATCGAATAACCTTCCTTTGCGGCGCCTGCGCCGTGTAAAAGCGCGGTCAAGTCCTTAAGCCTGGACGGCTGTTGATTTAAAAGATACTCACTCGTACCGTCCCTATAGAGCCTTCTGGTCATCTCAAGCTCGTCCGCGTCGTAGTTGAACATACGGTTGGTGTTGTCGAAAGTGAGCGTTACTTCGCAAAAGGAAGTCTTTTTACGCTTTTCCGTACCGTTGAAGATGACGTCCATCATCTGCGAGCCGCGCATCATCTTTGCGGACTGCTCGCCAAGCACCCAACGAACGGCGTCGGCAACGTTGGACTTACCGCACCCGTTGGGTCCGACGATACAGGTTACGCCGTCGGTAAGCGGTATTTCGGTCTTATCCGCAAAGGACTTGAACCCGATTAAAGTAATTTTTTTGAACTGAACCATATTTTTTCCAAACCTTATCTCGCGCCGCGCCAAAGTATTTACGGCGCAACGAATAAATCAATTTTAAGCAGTCAATCAAGCCGCGTTAAACTGCACGAGCCGTTTAAGCCCTGCAGTCAATCGTGAGAACCCGTTAGAAACTCGTAGGCGAGCTTTGCCGCCTTTCGCTTTGCCAAAGCGCCGCTGCTATCTTCAGCGCAGAACTCTTTGCCCCTTAATAAAACCGTCACCCTTTGCACGGGCTTGCGGGGCGTGCCTATATCCTTTTGAACGTACTTAGGAAGCGGTTCGCCGTTGCCCTGCAAAAATTCCTGCACGGCGCCGACGTAGTTGAAAGCGTGCGGCGCAGGCGAGAGCGTGGAATAGGCAAAGTCCTTTGCCGCCTTAATACCGCCGTCTAAATAGATTGCCGCAGTAAGCGCTTCGTACGCGCTGGGGATTGCCTTTTTATTGCGGTTGTCGCCTTTATCGTGCAACAGTGCAAGGTGCAAGCCCAACCTTTCGGACACCGCCCTTAACGCGTCGTCGGAAAGATATTCCTGTTTCTTTTGAGTAATCTCGCCTTCGCTCAAGCCCTGAAGATAATACTTTTCCGCAACGATAAACCCTAAAAGAGAATCGCCTAAGCACTCTAAGCTCTCGTTGTTGAAATCGTTATCGTAGGAAGAGAGCGTCAGCGCCCTTTCAAGCAGGCGCTTATCCTTAAAGGTATATCCGCAAGCGCGTTCAACTTCTGTAAAGTCCATCAGGAATTTTCGCTCTCTGCAGGGATTAAATTATCTAAATCGACTTTAGCAAGCAGCTCTTCCACCTTAGGAATGAGATTGTTGCGGTGAACGGTTACGGCGTGTTCGATTGCCGCCGCAACGGTTATCGCCGTTGAGTTGCCGTGCGTTTTAACTACTACCTTTTTAAGCCCGAGAAGGAGCGCACCGCCTACCCTGTTGAAGTCGAGATTTTTCTTCATTCTCTTGATTGCACCCTTTAAGAAGAGTGCGCCGATAAGCGAAGGGAGAGAAGACGTGAACTGCGACTTCATCTCGCTTAAAATCATCTTTGCACAGCCTTCAATCGCCTTTAAGGATACGTTGCCCGAAAAACCGTCGGATACGACTACGTCTACGGGTTCTTTTGAGTATGTAATTTCCCTGCCTTCCACGTTGCCGATAAAGTTTATGCCCTTCATCTGCTTTAAGTACTGATAGGTCTCCTGATGCAAAGGGTCGCCTTTATGCTCTTCCGTGCCGTTGTTCAAAAGACCTACCGTAGGGTTTTCCTTACCAAGACACGCCTGAGCGTAAACGGACGCAAGCACGGCAAACTGGCAGAGCATTACGGGTTTACATTCCGCATTAGCGCCGCAGTCGCAAAGTAGGGTCGTGCCGCCGTGAACGTTGGGAATTGCAGGGCAGAGCGCAGGGCGCTTGACGCCTTTGATTCTGCCTAAAATCAGCTGACCGCCCACAATCGTTGCGCCCGTAGAGCCTGCCGTGACTAAACCGCAGATATCGTCCTGCTTTTTTAACGCCCAATAAGCCGCCGCAAGCGACGTCTGCTTGTTCTTGATTGCAACCGTAGGCACGTCGTTCATGCCGATTACGTCGGGGCAGTCCATAATTTCAAGACGGTCTTTATCGTACTTGTACTTTGCAAGCTCCGCTTCAATCTCGTTCTTTCTGCCCGTGATTATGATATACAGATTTTTATCCTTGTTCAATGCAATGGTCGCACCTTCCACAACCGCCGCAGGGGCGTTATCGCCGCCCATACCGTCGAGAATAATTTTATCCATCTAAGTCTCCTTATGCGTACTGAAAAAATAATGTCTTTATGATTATATCATAAAGTTTTTTTAAACGCAAGTTATTGAATGGTGCTTTTATCCGTGCTTAAACTACGGCAATCAGCCGCCGCGCTTGATTGTAACCACGTCGGCGGCAGGGGCGTAGCTGTCCTTGCGGAAAAAGGCAACCTTACTTACGCCGTTTTTGGTCTTTATGACCGTACCTTCGCTTAGCGTACCTTCCCACCCGTAGCTTATAACCCCGTTCTCTTCGCCTGAAATTTCTACGGCTTTGGGCTTTGGAATTTTGCCCGTAACCGTGCTGTTGAAGGAATAGGCGTACCCGTCGGGTTTACCGTATACGGTGCAGGTTACGCTGTTGAAAGTACAGTTAGCGCGGATATATATCGGGGTCAATCGCGTATTTTTAAAGCGTAAATCGTAATAACTGCCGCTGACCATAGCGTCTCGGGACGGGGCGACGTAGGAGACCTTTAGGGTGTGGGGGTGGTATTCGCAAATCGTCAAGCCAGAAAGCGCCGCAGCGTTATACAGCGTGGTGGAAACCTGACACACACCGCCCCCGTAACCGACGACGTAGCGCCCGTCCTGAATAATCTTTGCCTGCTTAAAGCCGTTTTCAGGCGTTCTTGCGCCCACCGTACCGTTAAAGGAAAAAATCTCGCCCGAGCGCAGAACCGTACCGTTTATTTTGCTTGCCGCAAGGCGGATATTCGCCGCCCTGCCCACGTTTGCGCCGTCGAAATAGGTCGTAAAGGAATACAGCTCTTTCGTGTTGTTTTCAACGTCCTTTAAACTGCCCTTGGGGGAAAGGTCGGTAACGCTTAATTTAACTTCTTCAAAACCGCCTTCAAGCGAACGGTTGATATCTTTTATAAGCTTATCTCTGTCGCAGACGTATCCTTTTTCGCCGACGTAGTAGGTAAAGGGCGCGCCCGTGCGGTTAAAGGTGCAGTACGGCTCTATAGCGTTTTTTTCGATTGCCCTACAGATATAGTCGACTATTTGGTTTTCGCCGTTAAGATAATAGCGAACTTCTGCGGTATATTCCCCCTTCCTTTTAATTCCGTTGAGCGTCTGCGCGAAATTATCCGTAAAATTGATTTCGGGATAGGAATACTCGTACACCTGCTCATCGGTGCATATGCGCAGGGCTTTACCCGATAAATACTCGACTTGATTTTGCCTTAGCCGTTCTGCTGCAATTTCGCGAGAGAGTCCGCCCACGTCCGTGCCGTTGATTATTACCCCCTTAGGAAGGTGCAGAGCAAAGCCGCTGCAAAAAATAGCCGCGCCCGTAAGCAGTACGAGCGCGGCAAGTTCAACCGTCAATTTAAATAGTTTTTTTATCATTTAATTTTCAATGCGCAAAGCAACTCTTCCGACGGATAAAAACAGGGGTCGCCTATCCTACGGTTGCCTTCCGGGTAGTGCGTATCCGAACCGCCCGTAACCAAAAGAGAAAGACTTTGCGCAAGCCCCTTATAGTACTGCGTCTGTCTATCAGTATGCCCCGAATAGACGGCTTCTATGCCGCCGAGCCCGAAAGATTTAAGCTTTGTAATAAGCCCCTTAACCCATTCTTCGTCCGCACTAATCCTGCCCGGGTGGGCGAGCGAGCAGAAGCCGCCGCAACTTACGCAAGCTTCAACCGTCTCTTGCGGGGTCGGGCGGCAGGCACAGGAAAAGCCGACCTTGCCGTAGTTTAAATATTTAACGAAGAAATCTACGGGCGAGCTTGCGTACCCCTTTCTCGCCCCCGCCCTTGCGATATGCATTCCGTGTATGGGCGAAAGCTTGCTCTTGCGTTCCCTAATAACGTCGCCGTACTCTAAATTTACGCCGATGGACGAGAGTTTTTTTAAGATGTCGAAGGTACGCTCTTCCGCGCCTGAAAACAGCTTAGCCGCAAACGCGGTGTATTCGGGCGAAGAGTAGTCCATTGAATAGCATAGCATATGCACTTTAGTATCGCCTTCGTAGGCGGAAACTTCCACGCCGTCCACAAAGCGTACGCCTGCCTTTTTGGCATAAGACGCGCCTTCGATACAGCCTACCGCATTGTCGTGGTCGGTTATGGAAACAAGGTCCACGCCCCTGCCCTTTGCCGCTGAAATTACGTTTTCGGGGGATTGAGTACCGTCCGAATAATATGTGTGTATATGCAAATCGGCACGAATCATCTCTTGATTACCCCGTTATCAATCATAATTTTATTCGTCGTCTTTCCGTATAGTACTCTCTCTGCGTGAGTGCAGGTGATAATAGTCTGCAACCCGTCGCACCTGCCCACGAGCTTTTTGCGTCGGGGCAAGTCGAGCTCGCTCATAACGTCGTCTAAAATGAGTACGGGCGGTTCGCCGCAGGCGTCTTTAAAAAGTTCCACTTCGGCAAGCTTAATAGACAGCGCCGCCGTTCTCGTCTGCCCCTGCGATGCGTACGACTTGGCGTCTATCCCGTTAATCATAATATCCAAATCGTCCCTGTGCGGTCCGCTTGCGGTAAAGCCGAGACGGATATCCCTTTCGTAGTTATAAACCAAATCGTCGAACAGCCTTTTTTCCAGCTCTTCTAAAGTGCCTTTATACTTTTTATCAGGGGATATTAAAAGCTCTTCCGCGCCGTCGGTCAGATAGGCGTGCGCTTGAGATGCGGCAGGGGCAAGCTTAGCTATATAGTCCGCCCTGCTGTTTGCAATAACGGCGGCGTACTTGCAAAGCTGTGCGTCCCATACGGGCAGCGTGTCGTACACCATATCCAAATCTCTGTTTTTTAAAAGGTTATTGCGCTGTTCCAAAATTTTGTTATAGCGTGAAAGGGCGATAAAATACCCCCTTGAGAGCTGTGAAATGGATACGTTTAAAAATCTTCTTCTCTCGTCGGGTCCGTCCTGAATAAGCCTTAATTCCTGCGGAGAAAAGAACACCGCGAACATATTGCCCAAAATATCGGCGTTGCGCGTTATTTTATTGCCGTTTAACTTTACTTCCCTTCCGCTTTCGGTTATGGTTGCGGAAATTTCCGTATTGCCGTACCTACCCTGGCTTTCGCTTGAAAAAAAGGCGGTGGTTTCGCCGTGCATTATAAGCTGTTTATCCTTCCTTGTTCTGGGCGACGCACCCGTACAAAGGTAGAAAACGGCTTCCGCACAGTTGGTTTTGCCCTGCCCGTTCTTGCCGTAAAGCACGTTCATCTCGGGCGAAAACTCAAACCGTTCTTCCTTATAATTTCTAAAATTTTTTAAAACCAGATTTTTTATGAACATTTTATTTTAAAAACACTTTGTTAAACGCAAAAAAAGTTGTATAATGTTAATTACCCTTTTAAAGGCGTAATCATTTTATTTATTTTACCACACTTTTATAAAAAACTCAAAGAAAAAAGGTGCAAAAATGGCAGACGTAAGCAATCTTGATTTTATTTACAGACCTATTAAACAGAAGATGGAAGAAATAATTTCCCCCATCAACTTCAGCACTTACATAGAAAAGCTCGTTCCCGTTGAAATAGACGGGCGTTACATAGTGCTTGAAACGCTTACCGAAAATTTTGCACAGCACATTACCCAGCACCTTGCCGATAAAATGCGCGACGCCATTATAAAGGCCGACGTGGGCGTTACCGACTTTAGGTTGGTTGTTAAAGGCAGCAACGACTACGCCTACGATTCGGCAAACGGCGCGCCTGCGTACGTTCCCGTCAGCAACTTGAACAAAAAATTCACGTTTGAAAACTTCGTTGCAGGCAATAACCTTTACGCCTATAAAGCGGCTGTCAGCGTTGCGGACGACCCTGCCGGCACCTTTAACCCCTTATTTATCTACGGCGGAACGGGTCTCGGCAAAACGCACTTGACGCAAGCCGTTGCCAACCAAATTTTAAGCACTAAGCCTACGGCTAAGGTCATCTACGTCACCTGCGAACAGTTTGTAAACGAGTTCATTAACTCAATGCTCGCTAAGGGCGCGGAAGCAAGGGAAAAGGGCAACCAGCTTAGGCAGTACTACCGCAGTGCGGACGTGCTGATTATCGACGACATACAGTTCATTATCGGCAAAATCGCCGTTCAGGAAGAATTCTTCCACACCTTTAACGAGCTCGTTTCACGCAATAAGCAGATAATTATTACGAGCGACCAGCACCCCAAACAGCTTACGACCCTGCAAGACAGGCTTAAGACCCGTTTCCAGGGCGGTTTAGTCGTGGATATGGTTCCGCCCGACTACGAGACCAAGATTGCCATTTTAAAGGTTAAAGCACTTGAAAAGCGCACGTTAGTTCCCGACGACGTACTCGCCTTCCTTGCGCAGGATTCAGGCGACGACGTAAGAACGCTTGAAGGCAGACTTACCAAGGTTATCTTTGCAAGCAAGCTGCACGAAGAGCCCATAACGGTTGACCTTGCGCGCAGCGCCTTAAAGGAAGCCGTATCCGAAAGCGGCGCGGAAGAAATCACGCCCGCAAGCATTATCAACGCCGTAGTAGGTTTTTACGACGTAACGCGCGAAGAGCTTATAGGCAAGTGCAAGAAAAAGGAACTCGTACTCCCCAGACAGGTGTGCTGTTACCTTATGTGCGAGCTTTTGTCCCTTCCCCTTATGTCGATAGGCAAAGAGCTCGGCGACAGAAACCACACGACCATACTCTATTCAAGGGACAAGGTCAGCGAGCTTATGATGGTCAACGACAAGCTTGCAAAAGAGATTGACGACATTAAAAATATCATTTTAAAGAAGTAATATGAAGCAATTTGATTTGGGCACTTACGGCGCGGCAGTCGTAGGGGCAGGGCACGCAGGCTGTGAAGCCGCCCTTGCCCTTGCAAGGACGGGCGTCAGCTGTGCCCTTTTAACTTTAAACTTAGACGCCATTGCGTTTATGGCTTGCAACCCTTCCATCGGCGGCACGGCTAAAGGGCACCTTGTGCGCGAGATTGACGCGCTCGGCGGCGAAATGGGCATTAACGCCGACCAAACCGCGTTGCAGATTAAAATGCTTAACGAAGGCAAGGGAGCGGCGGTGCAGTCGCTTCGCTGTCAGTCGGATAAGCACGCCTACCACGCGAGAATGAAGTCGGTCTTAGAGCATACCGAAAACCTTAGAATTATCCAGGGCGAAGTCGCTGAAATTTTGGTTGAAAACGGTAAGGTGTGCGGCGTTAAGACGACCTACGGCGGTATAATCCACTGCCAAGCCGCCATACTTGCGACGGGCGTATATTTAAACGCTCAGACCATTACGGGCGAAGTCGTGGCAAAAAGCGGACCTAACGGGTTTGCACCTGCCACCGCCTTGACCGAAAATTTAATTAAACTCGGCTTTAACGTGCGCCGCTTTAAGACGGGTACGCCTGCAAGGGTGGACTTCCGCACGCTCGATTTATCCAAACTCACCGTTCAGGACGGCGAAGAAGGCATTGGCGCCTTCTCGTTTATGTCGGCTTGCCAACCCGAAAACAAAATGCCCTGCTATTTGGGCTACACCAACAAGACCACTCACGATATTATTTTAAACAATTTGGACCGTTCGCCCTTATACAACGGCTTAATCGAGTCTACGGGTCCGAGATATTGCCCTTCTATCGAAACGAAGGTCGTGCGATTTGCCGATAAAGAGCGTCATCAAATCTTTATCGAACCCGAAGGCATAAACACCTTAGAAGCGTACGTTCAGGGTATGTCCACTTCCCTTCCCCACGATATTCAAATTGATATGTACCGTTCGGTTGAAGGTTTGGAAAACGTAGATATTATGCGCTTTGCCTACGCCATAGAATACGACTGCATAGACACCTTAGACGTATACCCCACCCTTGAGTTTAAAAAGGTTGAAGGGCTTTATACGGCAGGACAGATTAACGGCACGTCCGGCTATGAAGAAGCGGCGGCGCAAGGGCTTATCGCAGGCTTGAACGCAAGCTTGAAGCTGCGCAATATGCCCCCTTTAATCTTAGGCAGGGACGAAGCCTATATAGGCGTATTAATCGACGATTTAGTGACCAAAGGCACGGAAGAGCCCTACCGTATGATGACTTCGCGTGCGGAATACCGCATAGAGCTAAGGCAGGACAACGCAGACTTCCGCCTGACCCAAAAGGGGTACGACTGCGGATTAGTCACTTTGGAGAGATACCAGACCTATCTCAAGCGCAAGCAGGCGTACGAGAACGCCGTAAACGCGCTTAACGACACCGCCTTTACGCCCGACAAGACCGAAGAGCTGTTGAAAAAATTTAACTTTGACAGGGCGGCAGGCTCGCTTAGCTATGCCGATATGATTAAGCGCGGAATACCCCTATGCGAACAGCAAACCGCTTTAGGCGAACTTGAATACCCTGCCGACGTGTTGTATTCCGCCGAAGTGTACGTCCGCTACGAAGGATATTTAAAGAGAAACGCCGAGCAGATTGCAAGGGCGAAAAAGGCAGAAGACAAGCTGTTGCCCGAAGATTGCGACTATGCGCAAATCGAAGGCTTAAGGCTTGAAGCAAGGGAAAAGCTGAATAAAGTCAAACCCCGTTCGCTTGGTCAGGCGGCGAGAATTTCGGGCGTCAACCCTGCGGATATCGCCGTTTTAACCGTCTGGCTGGCAATGCGAAAGCAGGTGTGACCTGCACCAGAGTATCTTTATTGCTTAACCACTTGACCAACCCAACACTAATCAAAATGGTATAGCATTTCAAATAATCCAACGTCAATCGTGCTTTCCCTAAAGAATAGGGAAAGTGTCACGAGCATAAAGCTCGTGACGATAGAGTTTGATTTTATAATAATTTTAACCACATAACTTAAGGCGTAGCCCTTCGCTACGCCTTTTTTATTTTTTTACATATAGTTACACAACTTTTATAAATTCGCATTGCTCGGCATTATATAATGCGGTTATGGCATTGAAATTAAACCTTAAAAGCGTTTTGCTATACGCGGCATACGCAATGATAACCGTTGCGCTAAACTCGGTCGCACCCAAAGTTCCGCTCTCTATAGGGGTTTGCTTTTCTATGCTCATCTGCGGCACGAACGCAATTATAACGCCCTTAATCTACGTCCTTGCGTCGGTTATCACACTCGACTGGATAACCATGCTTTTAAGCCTTTTCGAAGGTGGCTTTTTAACGCTTATCGTGTTTTTATACAGGCGAACGGGCAGAAAAATTAGGGTCGAAGCGGCGGCTTATGCAGTAATCGCGTTAGGTCCTTTCGTCGCCTTTTCAAGGTGGGGTCAGGACGGCTTTTACGTTATAGACAACCCGTATATCATAAAGGGCATTGCCGCAGGGGTTTGCATTGCGTTTATTTTTTTTGCATTCCGCACGGTTTACGCACTGCTCTTCCGCGTGTGCCGCTGCCGCCTTAAAAGCGACGAGCTGCTTTGCATAGCTATCTTTTTCGCCGTTGCAGGCGTGGGCGTGAGAAATCTTATAGGAAACTACGCCTACCTTTGCCTTTGCGCCGCAATCGTCGCGTTCAGCGTTCGCCTTACCAAAAGCGCCGCCGCAACGCTTATTGCGCTCGTTGCCGCGCTGTCGCAGACGGTAGTGTCGCTTGATTTGAACTACATAACCGCCGCCGTCGTAATTGCCGCCGTTGCGCTTTTATTCTGCTCTTTGGGCAGGTTCGGTCCCGCCTTTGCCGCACTCGTCTGCACCGCACTGCACCTATTCCTTTTAGGCTGTTTCAAAAGCGGTGCTTTAATCTCGGTTGCGTACTCGCTATTACTTTTTATTCTCTGCTTTATAACCGCCCTGCCGAGCGAAAAGAGCGTGGAAAACCTAAGAAGTCTTTTAACGCTTAAAAAGGTGTTGCCGCGCACCGAAGAAGTGCGTTGCAAGGAAGAACTTAGCGAAAAGCTGTACCGCATGAGCGACGTTTTCAGGGAAATATCCTGTGCGTTTAGCGCACTTGACGATGGACCGGACGAAGCCGCTATGAAAAGGCGTATGCTTGCCGAAACCAAGCAACGCGCCTGCTCTTCCTGCCCTAAAAAAGAGATTTGCAAGACGAGCGGCGTATATAAAGGCTTTGCCGCGCTGATTGACGCAGGCTGTTTAAAGGGCAAGGTGGGCTTTATAGATTTAAGCGCAGACGTGACGCGTAACTGTAAAAATCCGTCGGATTTGACCGAAATTGTCAACAAGCTTTTGTACGAATACCGCAAGGCGACTTTGGAAGCGGAAAACGCAAAAAACGGCAGGCGACTTCTTGCAGAGCAGGCTAAGGGCGTCGCCGAAGTGTTAAAGGCGAGAGCAGTCGAATTCTGCCGTGAGAGCGACGACTTTTCCGCTTTAGAAAAAAAGCTTGCCGCCGCGCTTTCTGCAAACGGCATAACCTGCCCTGAAATTAAAATTGTCGGCAACGGCACTAAACAGATATTTTTAACCTTAGTCGGCAACACCGACTTTGCACCCGTTAAAAAGTGCGTGGAAGATACTCTCGGCGAAAGGTTTATGTTAAAGACCAAGACGGTGTACAACAGCGAAAAATGCGCATACGTCTTGACCAAACCGCCGAGATACGACGCCGCGTTCGGGGTTGCATACGCGGTTAAAAACGGCGAGCGCGTATCGGGGGATACGCACTCGGTAATAAAGATTAACGAACACAGTTTTTTAATGGCGCTCTCCGACGGAATGGGAAGCGGCGAATACGCAGGCAAGGTCTCCGCCACCGCAATCTCTTTAATAGAAGCTTTCTGCCGCTCGCAAATGCCGCAGGACGTAATGTTGGATACGATAAACAAACTTCTATGCTTTAACCGCGACGAACGCTTTTCCTGCATAGATGCGGCTACGGTAGACTTAAACACGCTCTCTGCGTCGTTTGTCAAAATAGGCTCGCCCGTCGGCTTAATAGTGAGAAAGGGCGAAATTAAGGTGTTGGAAAGCCACTCTCTGCCGCTTGGAATTTTGGATAATCTGCACCCTGCCACAAGCCGTGAACAACTCAAAAAGAACGATATTATCGTGTTTATGAGCGACGGCATAACTTCGTGCTTCGACGGCGTTGGCGAGCTGTACGAGTTTATAGGCAGGCTTAAGCCACTCAATCCGCAGGCGCTTGCCGACGATATCCTTGCCGCCGCAAAAAAGCGGGTTATAGGCACGCCCGACGATATGACGGTACTGTGCGTACGCCTATACGAAAAACGGGATTAAACGG
>JBJEVB010000014.1:0-5332 GCA_051884155.1 Candidatus Coproplasma sp.
ATTATAAAAATTTTATATTCAGCTTATTTAAAACTGCCGTGAAGTAATCGGGCAACGGCGCGGTAAACACCATTTGCTCGCCCGTAGAAGGGTGGGTAAATTCCAACCTGTAGGCGTGAAGAAGCTGTCCGTTTAAGTTGAACTCTCTCTTCTTCCTTCCGTAAACTTCGTCGCCAACAATCGGGTGGTTTAAATATTTTGCGTGCACCCTTATCTGGTGCGTTCTGCCCGTGTGCAAATCGAAACGGCATAAGGTATAGCCGTTGTTTCTTTCAAGCACTTTATAATCGGTTATAGCGATTTTACCTTTATCGGGGGGAACGACTGCCATTTTAACCCTGTCGTTGGGGTTACGACCTACGTACGTCGTTACGTTACCTTCATCTTCCTTTAGGTTGCCTTCAAGCAGGGCAACGTAGGTGCGGCGGCAGGACTTATTTGCAATCTGCTCGGCAAGGCTTAAATGCGCCTTATCGTTTTTAGCGACGACCAACAGCCCCGAAGTGTTTTTATCTATACGGTGGACTATGCCGGGTCGAACGACGCCGCCTATGCCGCTTAAGTTTTTAAGCCTGTATAAAAGGGCGTTTACGAGCGTGCCGTCTAAATTGCCGTTGCCTGCGTGCACGGTCAAGCCCTGCGGCTTGTTGATAACCGCCAAATCGTCGTCTTCGTAGACGATTTCTATGGGGATATCTTCGGGCTTGGCTATACATTCAACCAAGTCGGGCAGAGTTACGCATATTTTGCTTCCTGCCGCAACGCTTTGAGACGGCTTTGCCGCCTTGCCGTCTATGATTACGCCGCCGCCTTCAAACAGCTTTTTGACGGCTGAACGAGTATAATCGGTCAAATTTTCGCTGACCAAAACGTCTGCGCGGCTTGCGTTATTTTGTGCAACAAAGGTTACTTCCTTCATTTTTCTTCGCCGTCGCTCTCTATCGTTTCGTTATCTTTTTTTATTTCTTGAGCCGCAGCTTCTTCGATTGAAACGACTGTATCTTCGGGGGCGGAAGCATCTGCAGTTTGGTCAAGCCCTTTTGCCTGTTCTTCCTGCTTGCCCTTTGCCTGCGCCGCCTTCGCCTTTTTGGTCAAGGGGAACGCCGCCCACTCGTTTAAAAACAATAGGTCGATTGCGCCGAGAATTACGCCTAAAACTATCCAGAAATCTGCAAAGTTACAGCAAGCAACCGTGCCGAATATCCATACGTTTACGAAGTCGCGCACATAGGCAAAAGCAAGCCTGTCGACGAGGTTGCCCACAGCGCCTGCCGCAACGAGTACGATTGCCACCTTAAGCACGACAAAACGCTTAGGAATAAGCAGGAACGCCGCCACCATAACGGCGAGCATTATAAAGGTTAGCACTATAAAAAAGGTCTGCGCCCAAGCCTTATCGTTCAAAAACGAGAACGCTGCGCCCGTGTTGTGCTGCATAGGTACGACTTCTATAAGGGTGGGAATAACCGTAAACTGCCACTCGTATTTTTCTGCGCACACCTTAAGCACCAAATCTGCGGCGAGCAGTACCGCAAACACCGCAACAAGTATCAGCCCCGATTTACCAAAGCTGACTTTCAATTTTAACTTCTTTTTATTTTCCGCCATAGCCGCATTATAACATATTTTAACCGCATTTTAAAGCGTTTGAACGATATATTTAAAAATTAAAAATCTGCAAGGCTTATTCGGCTTTGCAGATTAGTTTGATTATTTATTGTTTGATAAACCCTAAACTTATTAAAATTGCCTTATCCACCTTTGCCATAGTAGGGTCGGGAAGTACGCCTATTCTCTCTTTAAGCCTGCGTTTATCAAGGGTGCGAATTTGTTCAAGAAGAATAACCGAATCCTTTGCAAGACCGTATTCGCCGACAGGCAGTTCGATATGAGTAGGAAGTTTTGCCTTGTTGATTTTACTCGTCACAGCAGCGGCAATAATCGTGGGGGAATATTTATTGCCGACGTCGTTTTGCACGACAAGTACAGGGCGTACTCCACCCTGCTCGCTACCCACTACGGGCGACAGGTCTGCATAGTACAGTTCGCCTCGCTTAATGGTCATATCTATTACCTCGTCACATCTTTTTTACGGGGCGGTAATACTATATTATACGCCGCCTGCACCCTTAATTGTTGACGGCAAAGTTTAATTTTATACGAAAGTTTGGGTCAAATTAAAATTTTGTAAAGATTGCAGGGATTTGCAAAAGGGGAACTACGTTGTACGCGGCTAAAATTCTGTAGGTGAAGTAGCCGACGAGAAGTACGAGCATCGTAATACCCGCAGTCTTGCCGAGCTTGTTGCCTTTAAAGAACGAGAAGCCCCAAAGAGTCGCCGCCGCGATTATGGACATATAACCGTCTAAAAGTGCGTTAGGGTCAAAGGCAACGCCTGCCGCGCCCGTGCTGATAAAGCCCAAACCTGCAACGAGCAGGATATTTGCAATGTTACTGCCGATAATGTTACCCGTTGCCAAACCCATATCGCCCTTCTTTGCGGCGGTTATGGAAGTTACGAGTTCGGGAAGCGAAGTACCGAAGGCAACTACGGTAAGCGCTATTACGTTGGTGGGAAGGTGTAAAAGCTCGCCGGCAATAAGCGTTGCATTGTCCACGACGAGCTGTGCGCCGCCGACCACCATACCTAAGCCGACTAAGGTTATTACGATTAAGAACCAAGTCTTTTCCGAAAGCTCTTCATACTTTGCTTTAACCCTGTCGATAAAGCCGCCCAAGCCCGAACGGGCAACCCCTGCCGTCTCCGCCACGTTTGCTGTGGGCGCCTGCTCGTCTAAAAGGACGGGCCCCGAGCGCTTTGCCATAATGATTGTGTACGCCATAAAGCCGCCGTAGAGCGCAAGCAGGATAAGTCCGTCGTACCAAGCGTAGCCGCCGCCTATATCGCCGAGCAGGATAAAGATTATACTCGTAACTATAAGGAAGGGAATTTCGATGAAGCGAGAGCTCTTTTCGACGGGGACGTGGGTTATTACCGCAGAGATGCCGAGTATGAGCAGAATATTCATCATATTACTGCCCAAAACGTTGCCCATTATAACTTCGGCGCCCGAAGGCTGACCCATAGCGGTTTTTATACCGCCTATTATGGATACCGCCGCTTCAGGTGCGGAAGTGCCGAGCGCCACTACCGTCAAACCTATTATAAAGGTTGAGACGTGTAATTTTTTTGCAATGCCTGCCGCGCCGTCAACGAAGAAGTCTGCACCCTTTACGAGCAGTACGAACCCGACGATAAGAAGCAAAAACCAAAGTATTGCCTTGAGAACCATAATTAAACCCCACTGTTTTTAATATGTATAAATTATAAAAAAATAGACTTTTAACTTAAATCGCTTTAAGTTAAAAGTCTTGTTACCGAAAAAAATTTAGCGGTGTCAAACCCCGAGCTTTTGATAGCCGTCCTGACGAGATTTGCCTTAAACTACTCCCTTTCAACGCCATTGATTTTAACACGGCTTTAATTAATCTGTCAAGCGTTTGATTGCAAAAGAAATATTCTCTTCTATCTCTTTAGCCGTCGTTGCGTAGCAAGAATATTTTTGAGAGCTAAGCTCTGCCGCACAGCCTAAAACAAATTGCGAGCAGACTGCCGCATCCGACACGGAAAGTCCCCTTGCCGCATTGCCGCAGATTAGCCCTGAGAGCATATCGCCGCTGCCTGCCTTGGCAAGCGCGGAATTGCCGCGTGAAGTTATTACCATTCTATCCCCGTCGCTTGTTATACACGCCGCACTCTTTAAATGCACGGTCACGCCGTACTCTTCGGCAAAGCGTTTTGCAACGCCTATAGGGTCGGCAATCACTTCCGCCTTACTCAAGCCGCTAAGCCTTGACATTTCGCCTATATGCGGCGTTAAAAGCACCTTAGCTTTAGTCTGCTTTAAAACGGACATACCGAATTGTACAAGGCTGTTTAACCCGTCGGCGTCGATTATAAGCTTGCCGCTATAATCTTTTAAAAGTGCACAGACGAGATTGTAAGTTCGTTCGTTACAGCCTAAGCCCATACCGATTGCGATTGCGTCGGCGGAAAGGAAAGGCGTGTCGCTATATATGCACTGCGGATATTTAACCGCAAGCCGGCACTTAATTTCGTCAGGCACTACGGCGTACAAATAGCCGCAACCCGTTTTCAATGCGGTGGAAAGGGAAAGCGCGGCGGCGCCTAAGTATTGACTTGACCCCGCTATTATACAAGCCGTACCGTAACTGCCCTTATGGGTATTTCTAAGGCGTTTGGGGAAGTATTTCTTTACGTCCTGCTCTTGTGAAAGCAAGGCGTCGGGCGCGTCGCAGTTTATTCCTATATCCTTTACGGTTATTTCTCCGCAAAAGTCTACGCCGTCGCCAAGATAAAGCCCAACCTTAGGATAGGCGATTGCAACCGTCTTATCCGCCTTAACCGCACAGCCCAAAGCCAAGCCGTTATCTCCGTTCAAGCCGCTTGGAACGTCGACTGCAATGACGTACGCACCTGAACAATTTATTTTATCTATAACGCTTGCGTACTCGCCGCCGACCGTGCGGTTCAAGCCCGTACCGAACAGACAATCGACGATAATATCGCCCTTTATTTGAGTCGCATATTCGCCGCTATACGTCTTTTTTTCTCTTTGGCAATCGACTGAGAGTGCGCCGTCCATAGCGTACACTTTTACGGGCAAGCCCTCTTTAAGTAAAAGGTTAGCCGCGACGTAGCCGTCTCCGCCGTTGTTGCCCGTGCCGCAGACGATTAAAACGCTTTTGGCGTTAAGTGTTTTTACGGCGCAAGAAATCTCGTGCGCAACGGCTTTTCCCGCCCTGTGCATAAGTTCTTCAGAAGGTATTCCGCCATCTATAGTCTCTTTGTCGGCTTGACGCATCGTCTCGTTTTTTAAACAGTACTGCATTTAAACCTCAAACTCATCTCGGCACTGCTGATTTTTTGAATTTCGCCGTCGATTTTACAAATTAAATTGCCCTTCTCGTCCACGTCTAACGCGGTCGCTGAAAACCTTTGACCGTTGGTGTCTAAATAGACTTCCTGACCGAACCAGTTTACGAAAGATTTATACTCTTCCACCGTGTACTCGTTTTGCAGATTTTTGATAAGCTGAGTGCGCACGGACTTTAAGTTTAACCTTCTGCCCCTGCACTCACGCATGGTGGTTGCAATCTCTTTTAATTCTTCGGGCAAAAGGTTGTTCACGTTTAAGCCTATGCCAACGATTGAAAGGCAGGTGTTGTCTGCGCCTAAACGGTTTTCAATAAGCGTTCCGCACACCTTTTTGCCGTTTAAAAGTACGTCGTTCGCCCACTTTACGGTGGG
>JBJEVB010000014.1:5432-20079 GCA_051884155.1 Candidatus Coproplasma sp.
AGCTGAGCCTTGTCTATAACCATACCTGCCTTAAGGCGGTATTTTACGGCAACTTCCAACTTAATTCCGCAGTAAAACCTGCCGTCAATAAAGATTGAACAGCGGGTTTTATCCTTGACCTGTGGTTCGATAGAAGTTATCGTAGACATCTTTATACCCCTAAAACTTTACAAAAGCTAACTGTTTTACAATTCTAACATTGCTAACAATTTTTGTCAATCGTTTGACTTTACGCCCATAGCGTTATATAATAATTGCAAATTTTATAAGCAGGTATATTTACTATGGCAGTTGATATGGATTGGTCGTCGCTTAACTTCGGCTACAGAAAAACCCCCTACCGCTTTATTGCAGAATACAAAGACGGCAAGTGGGACGAAGGTCGTTTAACTCAAGACGATAAAATAGTCATTTCCGAGTGCGCAGGCGTTTTGCAGTATGCGCAGACGGCTTTCGAAGGGCTTAAAGCTTACACCACTAAGGACGGTAAGGTGGTAGTTTTCCGCCCCGACTTGAACGCAGAGCGTATGCAACAGTCCGCCGCAAGATTGGAAATGCCCACCCTTCCCGACGGTATGTTTTTAAAGGCGGTTGAACAGGTCGTTGCGGCAAACAGGGATTACGTTCCCCCCTACGGCAGCGGCGCAACGCTGTATTTAAGACCTTATATGTTCGGCTCTTCCCCCGTTATCGGCGTTAAACCTGCGGAAGAATATCAGTTCAGACTGTTTGCAACCCCCGTCGGTCCTTACTTTAAAGGCGGCGTTAAGCCCATTACCATAAGGGTTTGCGATTTTGACAGAGCTGCACCGCACGGCACGGGGCATATTAAGGCAGGGCTTAACTATGCAATGAGCTTGCACGCAATCGTAGACGCGCATAAGCAGGGCTACGACGAGAATATGTACCTTGACGCAGGCACGAGAACTTACGTTGAAGAGACGGGCGGCGCAAACTTTTTATTTATAACCAAAGACGGCAAGGTGGTTACGCCTAAGTCCGATTCCATTCTCCCTTCCATTACAAGGCGTTCGCTGTGCTACGTTGCTGAAAAGTATTTAGGACTTACCGTTGAACACCGCCCCGTTAAGTTTGAAGAAGTTAAGGACTTTGCAGAATGCGGTCTTTGCGGCACGGCGGCTGTTATCTCGCCCGTAGGCAAAATCGTCGACCACGGCAACGAAATTTGTCTGCCTTCAGGTATGAGCGAAATGGGCAAGGTCACCAAAGAGCTCTACGACGTTTTAACGGGTATACAGATGGGTACTATCGAAGCACCCGAAGGCTGGATACATGAGATAAAGTAATTATTCAACTAAACTTCAAAAAAACGCCGAAGCACTTCGGCGTTTTTTTTACAAAATAAAAAAGTTGCAGTTCCGTCCTTTCGACTGACAGCATATAAATATGCCCGCTTCTTAATCGAAGCCTGCCCCATAGATGGGGTCATCTGCAACTTATATTATAATATTATCTGAAAATTTTTACAAAGTCAAACAAAACGACCTGCTAAAAGAAAGCGCACGGCGGTGCCGTGCGCTTTCAAAAAAAAGAGAGAATATGAAAAAAGTTTGTGTGTGCAAGTTTAATCAACGTTGGGTCAGGCGCCCTTTCGTTTTATGGCTATATTATATACCGCCATTGTGTAAAACGTATGAAAAAATAATGTTTTTAATGTAAACTTTAGTCGTATTTTTTAGTCATATTCTATGGTCGTACTCTCTAGTCGTATTCCCTATGAATTTTTATTTAAGAGTACTAAATCTTTCAAACAGCTTTTCCGCAACCGCAAGCCCGTCCGCCGCAGAAGACGTTATGCCGCCCGAATAGCCGCTGCCTTCGCCGCAGGGATACAGATTTTTTATAGAAACGCTCTGCCCGTCAGAATCCCTTACAATCTTTACGGGGGACGAGAATCGGCTTTCCACACCCGTCATAATTGCGGAAGGGCTGTCGAAACCCTTTAAACGCCTTGCCATATCGGGTATAGCCGCCTTTAAAGAGCTGACGGCAACCTTAGGCAACAGCATATCAAGCGGTGCAAAATTTACGCCCGCCGCATAGGTGGGCAAAACTTCGCCAAACTTATCCGAAACCCTGTCCCTTTCAAAATCGCCCCAAAGCTGTACGGGCGCTTTATAGTTGCCGCCGCCGAGATTGAACGCCGCCTGTTCCAACGAACGCTGAAAACGTACGCCGGCAAACAAGTCGGTATCGCCGAAATCTTCCCTTTTCATCTGCACCATAAGCGCCGAGTTGGAATTTACGCCGTCACGGGCGTAGTCGCTCATACCGTTTACGACCACGCCGCCCTTTTCGCTTGCGGCAGGAATGACCACGCCGCCGGGGCACATACAGAAGGTGAAAACCGTCCTTTCCCCTGCGTGACTGACTAAACCGTAGTCTGCGGCAGGAAGATATTTTGCTGCTTGACCAAATTGAGCGTTTGATATTTCTTTTGAGAGATGCTCAACTCTTACGCCGACGGCAAAATCTCTCGGTTCCATATAGACGCCCTTTGAATTCAACATTTCAAAGGTGTCCCTTGCCGAATGACCCACCGCAAGCACTGCCGCCGAAACGGGCAAAAGACTCTCTTTTCCGCTTTTCACATCTTTTAATTTAAGCGCGGTCAAGACGCCGCCCGTCCCTTCAAAGCCGTAAAGCTTGGTGTTGAAAAGATACTTTCCGCCCTTGCTCTCGATATATTTTCGCATAGACTGCAACACGCCGTAAAGTCTGTCGCTGCCGACGTGCGGTTTGTTTAGATATAAAATTTCTTCGGGCGCGCCGAAGCGGACGAAGTCTGCAAGCACGTCTGCGTTCAACCCGTCTTTGGTTCGGGTGAGCAGTTTGCCGTCCGAAAACGCACCTGCGCCGCCTTCGCCGAACTGAACGTTGCTCTCTTCGTTTAAAACGTGGTTGTTAAAGAAGGTATCACAGCTTATCTTTCGCTCTTCGACGGGCTCGCCGCGCTCGATAATTATTGGGTTAAAGCCGTGCTCTGCAAGGCGCAACGCACAGAAAAGCCCTGCAGGCCCTGCACCTATTACCGCAACGCAAGGGGATTTCTTTACCTTTTCAAAAACTCGTGGCGCTAAGGTTACGGGCTGGGTCGAGCAAGCAACCGAATACAGCCAGAAAACGTTACTTTTATTCCTTGCGTCGAGCGATTTTTTTAAAATTTTAAAGTACTTGATTTTGCCGCGCACCTTTTTTTCTGCAATGGAAATTAAGTCGCTTTCGGGGCGGTTTACGGGCAGTTTAATATTGTCTATCCTAACGATTGACATTCGATTACCCCCTTAATATGCTGTGATTAATGCATTCCGCCGCATACATTCCGCTTGCAAATGCAAAGTGCAGATTATAGCCACCGCAGTCGCCGTCTATATCCAAAATTTCGCCTGCAAAATATAAGCCTTTGACTATTTTGCTCTCAAGCCCGTCGGTAATTTCCTTGCTCGGTATTCCGCCTTTAGTCACCTGAGCGTAGTCAAACCCAAGACTTCCTTCGACTTCGACGGTAAAGTTTTTAACCGTGTTTGCAATGCCTTCCGCACTTCTGTCCTTACAGCGCTTGATAATCTCTCTGCCCAAGGCGTTGTGCAAAGTGCCGCCTAAAAGCTCGCTTTCCGCATAGCCCAAACCTTGACGGGTTTTGACTATTTTGACTATATCTTCTTTAGAAATTTCGGGCAGAAATTCGATTGAAAGCGTTATGCCCTTTTCGCCCGTGCAGTATGCGGACGCATAGAAAATTGCGTTACCCGAAAGACCGTAGTCGGTGAAAATCACGTCGCCTTCGCACGTTGCGAGCTTTTCGCCCTTTGAATTAAACGCCGTCACCCTGCACTCTGAACGAATGCCCTTAAGCTGTTTAAAACCGCCAACGCACTTGAGTTGTACTAAGGAAGGGTACAACGGCGTCAGGGTGTGACCTAAAGAAGTTGCAAGAGAGTATGCAGAGCCGTCGGTTAAAAACTGCTTTTGCGCCTTACCGCCCGTTGCGAGCAACACTTTTTGCGCTTTAATTGATTTACCGTCCTTTAAGGTTACGGTCAGGTTTTTGGAAATCGATACTACGGGAGATGAGCATAAAACCTTTACGCCCAGCCTGTTCACCCTTTTTATAAGGCTGTCCGAGATGGCGGAAGCCTGCTTGCCTGCAGGGTATAATCTGCCCACTTTATCGACTACGGTTAAAAAATCGAAGAGCGTTAAGGGGTTTACCGCCCCTTGTTCGCACAGCGTTTTTGCAAGATACGCACAGCCGCCGTGGTAGTGCCTTTGCGACATATCCGAATTAGACAAGTTACCCTGCCCGTTGCCCGTTGCCGCAATCTTTTTGCCAAGCCTTTCCCCTGCTTCGATTAAGACCACCGAGAGTTTGTTATTTAGTTCTTTAAGCCTAACGGCACAGGCAAGCCCTGCCGCACCGCCGCCGATTACGGCTACGTCGTAATTTTCCATACCTTAATTTTACAACTTTACGTAAAATATGTCAATAAATAGATAGTGCGGCGCAACAATGCGCCGCACGCGTTAAGTGGAAAATTAATTCTTCATTCCTTCCAAAATGCATTTTAAAACTTCTAAATGCAGGTTTTCGTCGTCGATAATTCGGCAGATTAGCGCCTGCAAGATGGGGTTTTTAAGTCGGGTCAGCATACGCTCGTAAGTGTAGATGGCGTACTTTTCGCCCATTATATCGTCTTCTATCATATTGCGAAGCGAGCGTGAATAGGACACGAATTTTGTGGAATAAAAATTATACTGCCCGGGCGGATTAAAGGTGTAAACGGGCTGTGCGCCCATTCTAATTAAGGCTTCCGCCAACAGGTCAAGGTGGTGCATTTCGGCTATGGCAATGCCTTCGAGTTTTGCCGCCGTGTCTTCGTCGCCTGCGCAGGTGAAGTTTATCGAATGGTAAATATACTGTAAAATGGCGTTGAGCTCGCCGCAGGACGTGGCGTAGGCGGGTGAAATTATACGCACGGACTGTGGGTCGCAGGTCAAGCCGCTAAGGTCGGGATAGCTTCCTTCGGCAATAATGGGTTTAGGCATAATAATACTCCTTAAATAAATACTTACACTTTCAAAGTATTCCTATAAGGGGTGAATTTGTGAAAGGGCTTTTTAACCGCATTATAAAAGCCGTGCGGACTGCGCCGCACGGCTCTTGCTATTAAGTTGTAAAGATTTAAGAAACTACGTTGCCGTCTTTATCCAACGTACCGTCCGTACAGGTAACGGTGTAAGTGCCTGTGTTTGAGTTCCAAGATGAATCTTTTTCAATTGCATTCCACTCAGCCATTGTTCCGTTAAAGGTTATACTTGTCAAACTGTTGCAACCATCGAACGCACTCTTGCCGATACTCGTCACGCTGTCGGGAATTGTTACGCTCGTCAAACTGCTGCAATTATAGAACGCATAATTGCCGATGCTTGTTACGCCGTCGGGAATTGTTACGCTTGTCAAACTGCTGCAATTATAGAACGCATCTTTGCCGATACTTGTTACGCCGTCGGGAATGGTTACACTCGTTAAACTGCTGCAACCATCGAACGCATAATCGCTGATACTCGTTCCCCCAGTAATCACAACCGTCTTTAACGAAGAAGGCACACCCGAATTTGAGCCAAATATATAGCCAAAATTTGTCTTACCCGTTTCATCTTTCCTTTCGCCTACAAAAGGTATTGTTATACTTTCTAAAGAAGAGCAACCATTGAACGCATTATTGCCTATGCGCGTTACGCTGTCGGGGATTGTTATACTCGTCAACCTGTAGCCATCATAGAACGCATAATCTGCAATCGTCAACGTACCTTCTTTAATCGTATATTCGCCTGTTATATATTTATTAATATCTATAAGGTGTTTCCCGATATATAGTACGCCATTTTCCCAATTATTTTTATCGTTATAATACGCCGTATTAGAGAATGCCAAATTGCCTATACTCGTTACGCTGTCGGGGATTGTTATATTCGTCAAACTGCTGCAATTATTGAACGCATAATCTGCAATCGTCAACGTGCCGTCTTTAATCGCATATTCGCCTGTTATGGAAGCTTTACCCTTTATAAGATGTTTCCCAATATATAGTACGTCGTTTTCCCAATTATTATTATCGTTATAATATGCCGTATTAGAGAATGCCTTATCGCAGATACGCGTTACGCTGTTACCTATGGTTATATTCGTCAAACTGCTGCAACCATAGAACGCATAATTGCTGATACTCGTTACACCGTTGCATATATTAACGCTCGTTAAACTATTGTTACCATAGAATGCATAAGATGGAATAGTTTCAACTGTTTCACCTATAATCACAGTCGTAAGATTTGTACATTCTGAGAATACGGGAAAAGACGACCATGACCCTGCGCTTTCACATGCCGTTGCGTTCCAATTTACTGTCGTCAAGCTGCTGCAATTACGGAACGCAGAAGAGTCGATACTCTTTACGTTTTCAGGAATGGTTATACTCGTCAAACTACTGCATAATCCAAACGCCCAATTGCCGATACTCGTTACGCCGTTGCCTATGGTTATACTAGTCAGACTGTTGCAATTATAGAATGTAGAATCATCAATACTCTTTACGCTGTCGGGTATGGTTATGCTCGTCAAACTGCTGCAACCAGAGAACGCAGAAGAGCCGATACTCTTTACGCTGTCGGGTATGGTTACGCTCGTCAAACTGCTGCAACCAGAGAACGCATGAGATGGAATTGTATTAACGTTTTCACCTATAATTACAGTAGTAAGGTTTTTACTACCTGAGAATACGGTAGAAAGCGACATTGCCCCTGCGCTTTCACATGCCGTTGCGTTCCAATTTACTGTCGTCAAGCTGCTGCATCCTTCAAACGCAGAATAACCGATACTCTTTACGTTTTCAGGAATTGTTATTGTCGTCAAACTGTCGCAACGTGCGAACGCAGAAATACCGATACTCGTTACGCCGTTGCCGATTGTCAAACTCGTCAAACCGCTGCAATCTTCGAACGCACCATTGCCGATACTCGTTACACTGTTGGGAATGGTTACGCTCGTCAAACCAATGCAATAATCGAACGTACCATTGCCGATACTCGTTACACTGTTGGGAATGGTTACGCTCGTCAAACTGCTGCAACTTCTGAACGCATAATCGCCGATACTCGTTACGCTATCGGGGATTGTTATGCTCGTCAAACTTCTGCATCCATAGAACGCATAGTCGCCTATACTCGTTACGCCGTTGCCTATGGTTATGCTTGTCAAACTGTCGCAATATTGGAACGCATAAGATGGAATTATATTAACGTTTTCACCTATAATTACAGTAGTAATGTTTTTACTACCTGAGAATATGGGGGAAGACCACTCTGACCCTGCGCTTTCACATGCCGTTGCGTTCCAATTTACTGTCGTCAAGCTGGTGCAATATCCGAACGCACCAGAGCCGATACTCTTTACGTTTTCAGGAATTGTTATTGTCGTCAAACTGCTGCAATTATCGAACGCATAATCGCCGATATTCGTTACGCTTTCGGGGATTGCTACGCTCGTCAAACTTCTGCAATAAGAGAACGCATAATCTGCAATCGTCAACGTACCGTCCTTAATCGTATATTCGCCTGTTATAGAATTAGCCACTATAAGGTGCTTCCCAATATAAAGCACGTTATTTCCCAAATTATTTGAATCATTGTAATATGCCGTGCGATAGAACGCATAATAGCCTATTCTCGTTACGGTGTCGGGGATTGTTATATTGGTCAAGCTGCTGCAATCTCTGAACGCAGAACTGCCGATACTCTTTACGCTGTCGGGAATTGTTACGCTTGTCAAACTGCTGCATTTTTCGAACGCAGAGTCGCCTATACTCGTTATCGGTTTATCGTTATAGGTTGAAGGTATTACTAACTCTGTATCGGTACACGTTCCTATTCCCGTAACGGAATAATAGGTTTCGTCATCGCTCAAAGTATACGCCAACCCTTCGCTCGGAATAGAAGGGTCTTTCTTTCCGCAGACTGAGCAGTAACCGTCATCCCAAGTATGTTCCGCTTTGCCGCTGATTTCGTCAGAGTGTCCGCAGGTTGCAGCGTGCCAATGGTATTGTGCGTCTTTCGTCCACTCATCGGAATAACTATGCCCCGTTGCGACAAGCGTTTCGGTCTTTGAATCGGTGTAAGTATCGCCGTTAACGGTTACGGTTGCAGTATAAGTTTTTACGCCGTCAGTCGTGCAGGTTGCAGGGGTAGTAATTTCGCTTGTAATAGTAGCTGTAACGGTTTCAACATGCGTATTGTCATTTGTGCAGGTAAACTTCGCCGTTGCGCTTTCGTAACCATTCCACGTCCATACGGGTGCGCTGTAGTTGTGCCCTATAGGGTTGGTGTTCTGCGTTTCAACGTGGGTTGAATCGTGTGCGCAAACGCGCTTTTGTGAACCGCCTGTAGTACAGTCCGCCACCGTTACCGTCTGCCATTCACCCCAAGCGTGACCCGTAGGCTGAGTTTGTTCGTCTGTATAGCTGTCGCCGCAGGCGCAGGTATGTACGGTATAACCGCCCTCCGTACAGGTCGGGGCGACGACTTGCGAATCGTATTCGTGTTCGTGCGGTTTTTCGCCGCAAGCCGCCAAACCGAAGGCGCAGGCTATTGCGCTCGCGGTTGCGAGTAGGGAAATAATTAATTTCCTTTTCATAAAACCTCCTTTTTTTACGGGCAAAAAATAAGGGCGACCGTTAAGGTCGCCCGCATAATGTACCCTAACGTCGCCAAACAATTTCTTAGTATTTTTTGTAAACGGCATAAAGCCAACATAACACTTTAGAAAAATAGGATACAAATATGCCTATTAATAAAGTGTTTGTTAGCAAAAAAAATTATACCGTTTACGATGATGAAATTGTTTGGCAATTTGTAGTATAGCACAATGCGAGTAGGTTTTCAACCATTTTTTAATTTTTGCCCGTAAAAAAATTACAGGCGGCGGCGTTTTAATAAACGCCGCCGCCCTTTTTCGGTCGAGTGAATTGAATTTATTATACCTTTAACATTCCTTTTAAGAACTGACCCGTATAGCTTTCGGCAACGGTTGCGACCTGTTCAGGCGAACCGCAGGCAACGAGCGTGCCGCCCTTATCGCCGCCTTCGGGACCTAAGTCCACTATCCAATCGGCGGTCTTAATTACGTCTAAGTTGTGTTCGATAACTATGACCGTATTTCCGCTATCCCTTAAACGAGCGAGAATTTTTACGAGCTTATCCACGTCGTAGCTGTGCAAGCCCGTAGTGGGCTCGTCTAAAATATAAACCGTTCTGCCCGTACCGCGCTTTGAAAGCTCGGTTGCAAGCTTGACCCTTTGCGCTTCTCCGCCCGAAAGCGTGGTTGCGCTTTGACCGAGCTTGATATAGCCCAAGCCTACGTCAACTAAGGTTTTGAGCTTGTTATAGATTGAAGGTACGGGTTCGTAGAACTCTGCCGCTTCTTCTACCGTCATTTCAAGCACGTCGGAAATGGACTTGCCTTTGTACTTGACTTCTAACGTTTCCCTGTTATAGCGTTTGCCGCCGCACACTTCGCAGGGGACGAAGACGTCGGGCAAAAAGTGCATGGCTATCTGCAAAATGCCGTCGCCCTGACAGTGTTCGCACCTGCCGCCTGCGACGTTGAAGGAAAACCTGCCGCTTTTATACCCCCTTTCCTTTGCGTCGGGCGTTGCCGCAAACATATCGCGAATGAGCGTGAACACGCCCGTGTAGGTGGCAGGGTTGCTTCTCGGGGTTCTGCCGATGGGCTGTTGGTCGATTGCTATGACTTTATCGAAGTACTCCACGCCTTCGAAACCGTCTGCATTGCCCGTCTTTTGCCTTGCGCCGTTTAGCGTGTTTGCAAGGTAGGGATAGATAATCTCGTTGACCAAGCTCGACTTTCCCGAGCCCGATACGCCCGTAACCGCCGTGATAAGACCTACGGGAAAGCTGACGTCTATGCCCTTTAGATTGTTCTGTCTACAGCCCTTGACGGTGAAAAATCTGCCGTCGGGCTGGGTACGCCTTTCGGGTACGGGGATTTTTCTTCTGCCTGCAAGGTAGTCGCCCGTAATCGAACGGGGTTCGTTCATAATATCTTCCTGCGTGCCGCACGCGACGACTTCGCCGCCGTGAACGCCCGCCATAGGTCCGATATCGACGATATAGTCGGCGGCACGAATGGTGTCTTCGTCGTGCTCGACTACGATAAGCGTGTTGCCTATGTCCCTTAAGCCCTTTAAGCTGTTTAAAAGCTTTAAATTATCCCTTTGGTGCAAGCCGATTGACGGCTCGTCTAAAATATACAGGACGCCCGTGAGCGCACTGCCTATCTGCGTGGCAAGGCGTATTCGCTGACTTTCGCCGCCCGAGAGCGTTGCCGCCGAGCGTGAGAGCGTTAAATAGCCTAAGCCTACGTTTTCCAAAAAGCTTATTCTATTGTCTATTTCCTTGATTATATTGTCGGCAATCATATGCTCGGTCGGGGTGAAGAAGGAAAAGTCGGAAAACGCCCGAAGCTCTTCCACCGACATATCGCAAACTTCTGCAATATTCTTGCCGCCTACCGTTACCGCAAGCGCTTCCTTTTTTAACCTTTTGCCGTGACAGCAAGGGCAATCGGTGGTGTGCATATAGCGCTCTATATCCCACTTGACCGAGTCAGAAGAAGTTTGGTTGTACCTGCGCTGAAGGTTGGTTGCAAACCCTTCCCACGAAGTCTTATAGTTGCCCTGAAAGCGGAAAGCGTTATATTCCATATCGATTTTTTCGCCGCCGTTGCCGTACATTAGCATATCGTAAACGCCGTCGGGCAAGTCCTTGACGGGCACGTCGAGCGAGAAGTTGTACACCTTTGAAAGGGCGGTGATATACATCTGCGTCATCGTGGATGAATCTAAGTTCCAACCGCTGATTTTGATTGCGCCTTCCCTTAAGGTTTTAGTCTTATCGGGGCAGATTAAGTCGGGGTCAATCGTCTGCTTAAAGCCTAAGCCCGAACACTCGGGGCAAGCGCCCCAAGGGGTGTTGAAGGAGAACAGTCTTGGTTCTATTTCTTCAATCGAGATACCGCAGTCGGGGCAGGCGTACTTGGTGGAATACAGCTCCTCCCTTTCGCCGTCGTCGACTACGACTAAACCGTCGGCGAGCTTTAAAGCGTTTTCCAAGCTGTCCGAAAGGCGTTTTAAAACGCCGTCTTTAACGACGAGCCTGTCGATAACCACCGACACGTTATGGCGCAGGTTCTTTTCCAAATGGATTTCTTCCTGCAAATCGTAGATTATGCCGTCTATCTTGACCCTGCCGTAGCCGCTCTTTTTATAGGCTTTAAGTTCCTTTTCAAACGCGCCCTTTTTACCCCTTACGACGGGGGCTTCGATTATAATTTTACTGCCCTGCGGCAATAGCATAACCCTGTCTGCGATTTCGTCCACCGACTGTCTTTTAATCTCCCTGCCGCAGTTGGGGCAATGGGGTACGCCCACGCGCGCAAACAGCAGACGGAAATAATCGTAAATTTCCGTTACCGTACCCACCGTTGAACGGGGGTTGTGAGAAGTCGTCTTTTGGTCGATTGAAATGGCAGGAGAAAGACCGTCAATCAGCTCCACGTCGGGTTTTTCCATCTGCCCTAAGAACTGCCTTGCATAGGAAGAAAGACTTTCAATATACCTTCTCTGCCCTTCGGCAAAAATCGTATCGAAAGCCAAAGTCGATTTACCGCTTCCCGAAAGCCCCGTAAACACGGTTAAGGTGTTGCGGGGAATGTGCAAGTCTACGTTTTTTAAATTATTTTCTTTTGCGCCTTTTACGAATATTTCTTCTTTCATATTTTTAAGTTTGTGCGTATAGACGAAACTATTTTCATAAATAATTGTTCTAAATAGAAATATTTTTTGTTTGTAAATAGCTTTCCTAATAGTTTTTTCTGTTTAGAACCGCGAAGCGTCTTGAATAGAAAATTTTTACCATCTGTCAAGGCGAGTGGTCGCAGGCGTACACGGACGTACGTCAAGACCGCTCAACGCTGACAGGGGCAAAAAGGTTCATTCAAGAAATTATGAATGGAGATAGTTTCGTCTATCAACTCTTCTTCGCCTTTAAAAGCTTTTTCCTGAGCTGGGATATGGTGTCGCGGATTTCGATTGCCTTTTCAAAATCGAGCTGAGCGGAAGCCACCTTCATTAGCGCCTTTAGCTTTTCTATCTCCGCAGGGATATCGTTTAGCTTAATATCGTCCGCACTGCTCTTTTTACTCGTTATGCCGAGAGAAATTTTCTCTTCTTTTATAATGGTTTTGGGAATTATGCCGTGCGCTTTGTTGTATTCGTCCTGAATTTTACGGCGGCGAGCGGTTTCGTCAATCGCCCGTTGCATACTGCCCGTGATTACGTCGGCGTACATTATTACCCTACCTTCTGCGTTTCTTGCCGCCCTGCCGATTGTCTGCACGAGCGCCGTTTCACTGCGCAAAAAGCCTTCCTTATCGGCGTCGAGTATGGCGACGAGCTTTACTTCAGGCAAGTCTAACCCTTCCCTTAAAAGGTTAATTCCGCAAAGGACGTCGAACTCGTCCCCCCTTAAGCCGTTTATAATATCTATTCTTTCAAGCGCGTCGATATCCGAGTGCATATAGCGAACACGTCTGCCGTGTTCCTTTAAGTAGTCCGTAAGGCTTTCCGCCATACGCTTGGTCATCGTGGTTACGAGTATCTTGCCCTTTTGCGCGATTACCGAATTTATTTCGCCGAGCAAATCGTCGATTTGATTTTTGGTCGGACGGACGAAAATTTCGGGGTCTAATAAGCCCGTAGGGCGAATGAGCTGTTCTACGGTCTGACCCGACTGTTCAAGCTCGTACGGGGCGGGCGTTGCGGAAACGCAGATTAACTGCGGCACTCTTGCGTCGAACTCTTCAAAGGTCAAGGGGCGGTTGTCGTACGCCGATTTAAGGCGGAAGCCGTAGCCGACAAGGTTGTCCTTTCTTGACCTGTCGCCGTGATACATTGCCCTTATCTGCGGTATGGTCATGTGACTTTCGTCAATGAACACCAAAAAATTATCCTTAGGGAAGTAATCGAGAAGGGTAAACGAAGGCTCGCCGGGTCTTCTGCCGTCGAAGTAGCGCGAATAGTTTTCTACGCCCGAACAATAGCCGATTTCCTTCATCATTTCCAAATCGAAACGCGTACGCTGTTCCAAACGCTGAGCTTCTAACAATTTACCTTCCGCGCGGAAAGCAGTGACTTCGTCGTTCATATCCTGCTCTATCATCGAAAGGGCGAGCTTCATCTTTTCGCTGCCGACTGCGTACTGACTTGCAGGGAAGATTAAGACGTGCTTAAGCTCTGAAAGTATACTGCCCGTAAGTGCGTCCGTTTCGCAAATTCTGTCTATTTCGTCGCCGAAAAATTCCACCCTTATTGCAATTTCGGAATTGCTTGCAGGGAAGATTTCGACTATATCCCCCCTAACCCTGAAGCAGGTACGGTGGAAGTCCGTATCGTTACGCTGATACTGAATTTCTACGAGCTTGCGAAGTAGCGCGTCTCTCTCCAGCTCGTCGCCCGGTCGAAGAGAGATGGCAAGGCGAAAATATTCTTCGGGTGCGCCTAAGCCGTATATGCAGGACACCGAAGCGACGACTATTACGTCTTCCCTTTCGCCCAAAGAGCTTGTCGCCGAGTTGCGAAGCTTATCAATCTCGTCGTTTAAGCTCATATCCTTTTCGATATAGGTATCGGTGGACGGGATATAGCTTTCGGGTTGATAGTAGTCGTAATATGAAACGAAGTATTCCACCCTGTTTTCGGGAAAAAATTCCTTGAACTCGTTGCACAGCTGTGCCGCAAGCGTCTTGTTGTGGGCGATGACCAAGGTGGGGCGACCCACTTCCTTTATGACGTTTGCCATAGTAAAGGTCTTACCCGAACCCGTAACGCCTAAAAGCACCTGCGTGCGAATGCCGTCCTTTACGCCTTCGACGAGTTTTTCTATTGCCTGCGGTTGGTCGCCCGTAGGCTGATATTTTGAGTGTAACTTGAATTGTACCGACATATGTATATAAACAATAGTTTTTTTATTTTACTCTATTATATATCGCCCACGCGAAAAAAGCAATCGTTTTAAAGAAAAAATACGCAGCGGAAAAGCACGTTATTTTGCGAGCAAATCCTTGACCGTTTCGGCGGCGAGTAGAAGTCCTGCCGCAGGTGGAACGAAGGAAACCGAACCGGGTACGTGCCTGCCGCCTTCGTTTAATATCGCCGTTTTAGGCTCTTCTTCCGAATAGACGACCTTTAACTTTTCTATCCCATTTGCCTTTAATTCCCTGCGCATAACCCTTGCAAGGGGGCAGACCTTCGTCTTATAAATATCCGCAACCTTAAAGCCCATAGGGTCGAGCTTGTTGCCCGTACCCATACAGGAAATTATAGGGGTATTCGCCTTTTTACAGCACAGCGCAAGAAGCACCTTTGCGCCTATATCGTCGATTGCGTCTATAACGTAGTCAAAGGCGGAAAAATCTACTTTAACCTTAGTCTCTTCATTGAAGAAAAACGGGTGTTCGTTGGCGCATATATCGGGGTTAATCGCCTTTACGCGC
>JBJEVB010000014.1:20179-24684 GCA_051884155.1 Candidatus Coproplasma sp.
CGGTGGCTTTCCATAATAATTTTTACTATGTTCAAGCCGAGACCCGTACCCTTTACGGGACGCGTGTGACTGTCTTTACTGCGGTAGTACCTATCCCAAATATGGGCAAGCTCTTCTTCGCTAATGCCCTTACCCGTATCGCGGACGGAGAAGTTTATCTGGTTGGTCTGCGGTACGTACTTGAGTGAAACGTACACCGTTTTATCTTCGCCCGTATAATTTATGGCGTTGGATACGAGATTGTATACGACCTGATAGAGCTTTTCTTCGTCGCCTGAAGTGTACGTGTTCGGGTCAACGTCCACCATTATCGAATAGCCCTGCGTGTCCTGCAGATAGGAAAATTTGTTAATCACGCTGAAAATTAAATCGGTCAGGTTGAATACCTTTACGTTTAAGTCCTGCAAGCCCGAGCTTATTTTAGAAGTGTTTAAAATGTCGTTTACAAGCCCCGTCAGCCTGTCCGATTCGTCTATTATAACCTGCAAGTGCTTTTCTCTCTTCACCTTATCGTCGCCTGAGATTTCCTTAATCATCGAAGCGTACGCCTTAATCATCGTCAAGGGCGTCTTTAAATCGTGAGATACGTTTGCGAGCAGTTCCTTTTTAAAGTCGTCGGACTTCTTCATTTCGTCCTTCATATAGTTTAAACTGTCCGAAAGGGTGGCGATTTCGGCGTACTGCGCAGACGTAAACTGCACCGAATAGTCGCCGCTTGCAAGCTTTTTCGCAGTAGACGAGATTTCCCTTAACGGCGACGACAGCCTTTTTGCCAGAGTATAGGATATGAAAAAAGCTATTACGACTGCGCCGACGGCAATCAAAACGAGTATTAATTGCACTCTCGTCACGGAAGCCGCAACCGGTCCTACGGGATAGCGCACGACGAGCTTTGCCTGTTGACCGTCACAGATTAAGCAGGTTACTACGTTGTAGGCAACCCTTTTATCCAACTGCGTGGTAAAGTCGTATACCTTACCTTCCTTCCATTTTGGCATCTTTTCGTTTACCGAGCTGTAGATTTCCCTAATTTGCTCTTCGCTTAAACCGCCGCCTAACATATCGCCGCCGTTTTCGTCGAATAAGAAGGTCGAAACGCCTTCTGCAAGGGCGTATTCATAGACTATGCCCTGACGCTGTTCGGTAGTTAAACTCGGGTCGGTAATTCTCTGGGCAATGCTATCGCTTATCGACTGCACTCTCTTTTCCGCGCCCGATAAACCCGTGTTTGACAAAATGCCGTAAAATACTAATGAGATTACGGCAACTATTCCAAACGTAAACAGGACGAAATATCGCCATAGAATTACGTTGGTGCTATATATTTTTTTGGGTTTTAGGGGTAACTTTTTCTGCCCCTTAGACTTCGAACTTATAGCCTACCCCCCTTAAGGTTACGATAAATTTGCGGTATTGCTTTAAATTCGCACGCAACATCTTAATATGCGTATCGACCGTTCTGTCGTCGCCGTAGAAATCAAAACCCCATACGTCGTACAACAGCTTTTCACGCGTTAAGGCAATGCCCTTGTTTTTGATAAAGTAGAAGAGTATGTCGTACTCTTTAGGCGTTAAATCAATCTTTTCGCCGTCGACGAATACGTTTCTTCCTGCCATATCTACGGTTAAGCCTTCGAACGTGACTTTATCGCCCGTTTCGTCCTTTTGCTGTTTGCGCTTGGTTACGACGTTGATTCTTGCCATAACTTCCTTAGGTGAGAAGGGCTTGGTCACGTAGTCGTCTACGCCTATTTCAAAGCCGAAGAGCTTGTCGTACTCTTCCCCCCTTGCGGACAGCATTATGACAGGTACGTCCTTGCTCTTTTTAATTTCCTTAACGGCAGAGAACCCGTCAAGTCGGGGCATCATTACGTCCATTAAGATGACGTCGAAATCGGTGTCCTTACACATTTTAACGGCTTCCATACCGTCCGCCGCTTCATACGCTTCGTTGCCTTCGAACTCAACGTATTCCTTTAAGACACCCCTTATCATCTCTTCATCGTCTACAATCAGTACCTTCATAACATACCTCGCGCCTATGTATTACACTATAATTATACACACATTTTTGTAAAACGAAAAGGGGCAACAATGAAAAATAAGTGAAAGTTTCATATTTTTTTGCCCTTAACGGGTTGACAACGCCCATTTCAAGTGGTATTATACTTATATAAACATTTGTTTGTTTTAAGGGGGCGAAGGTATGCTTGACGCAAAACGACTTGAAATATTGACCGAAAGCGCAAAGTACGACGTCTCCTGCTCCTCTTCGGGTTCAAAACGGGTGAACGCGAAAGGGGGATTAGGTAACGCTTCCGTCGGCGGGATATGTCACTCCTTTACCCCCGACGGAAGATGCATATCGCTTTTGAAAATACTTATGAGCAACGACTGCCTATACGACTGCGAATACTGCCCCAACAGGCGCAGTGCGGACGTACCGCGTGCTAGCGTTACCCCCGACGAGATTTGCGAGCTGACGATTAATTTTTATAAACGCAACTATATCGAAGGGCTGTTTTTATCTTCCGCCGTGTTCTCTTCTCCCAACCGCACGATGGAACTACTTACCGATACCGTTATAAAACTCAGAAAGGTCTACAATTTTAACGGGTATATTCATTTGAAGGGCATACCGCACGCCGACGACGCGCTTATTATGCGTGCAGCGAAATTCGTTGACAGAATGAGCTTTAACGTAGAGCTGCCGAGCGAGAAATCGCTTAAACTGCTTGCGCCCCAAAAGACGAAAGACAGCCTGCTGCTGCCTATGAAAAAGCTGAGCGACGCGATATGTTACGACAAGGAAAACAAGGTTAAATACAGCCACAGGGTTATTCCCGCAGGGCAGACTACGCAGATGATTGTAGGCGCGTCGCCTGAGAGCGACGGGCAGATTTTGCGGCTTACCGAAGCGCTGTATCGGCGTATGGGGCTTAAAAGAGTTTACTACTCTTCCTACGTTCCCGTCGTTAAAAGCGCCAAACTGCCGCAGGTCGGGGCAGGACTTTTGAGAGAGCACAGGCTGTATCAAGCCGACTGGCTTATACGTTTTTACGGGTTCGGCGTAGACGAGATTTGCGACGAGAACGAAAACCTGTCTACCGAGCTCGACCCTAAGTGCGCCTGGGCGTTAAGGCATATGGAATTATTCCCCGTGGAAGTCAACACCGCACCCTTAGAGAGCCTTTTGCGCGTGCCGGGAATAGGCGCAAGGGGCGCATACCGCATAACCGAAGCGAGAAAATATACTTCTCTCGACTTTGATAATCTTGCAAAAATGCGCATAATACTTAAAAGGGCGAAACACTTTATAACCTGCAAGGGGAAATTTTACGGGTCGGAAAACGTTAGCACGGTGAACGCGTCGCTTATGCTGCAAGAGAGATGCGAAAGCGCCGAACAGCTTTCTATGTTCTCATCCCCTTCGGTTGCTTTAAGCGCCCTGACGGGTGAAATATGACGTATTACATTACGGACGGCAGTGAAGACTGTTTTTATACCGCCGTCTTTGACGCTTATAAAGACGAGAACTGCATTATTACTTCGCAAGGCGACGTACAGCTCGGGCTTGGATACGAGCTTATTGAAGTTGAACGGGACGAACAAAAAGCCGAAAGGGTCAAGAGAAAGCTCAACTTGTTAGACGCAGCGGCGCTGAACGATATCAAGCTGATACTAAAAAGCTGTGACCCGCTTAAGGAAAACATTGCGTTCGAGTACGTTAAGCTGATAGTTAAAAACGGCGGCGCGGTGCGCAATATGCAGGCTGACCCGAGAGTTTTGGAAGCTACGGACGTGATTTCTAAGGTGACGGGCGAAACTCACCGAATGAAGGGTTTTTTGCGCTTTATGGAAAATGCGGACGGCGTTTTGTACGCCCCCTATTCGCCCGATAACGATATAACCGATATGCTTTCAGTGCATTTTGCCGAACGGCTTGGCGGACAGAAATTCGTCATTCACGACGTTAAAAGAAAAATTGCCGCCCTGTACGACGGCAATGAAATCGTTATGACGCGCGTTGAAGACGCAGAAATTTACCTTTCGGAATACGAAAAATATTTCGAAGACCTGTGGAAACAATACTATAAATCGGTAAACATTTTATCCCGTCCGCACGAAAAACAGATGAAGGGTTATATGCCCGTGCGCTATTGGAAATTTTTACCAGAGAAGAATTAACCGTTTAGTTTAAAACTTATATTCGCTTATACTACCTTATCACCATAATCTATAACGCCGCAGGCGGCTGCCTGCGGCGTTATAATTGCGTGAATTATTAATTACTTGTTCTCTTCGTCTTTATCGCCGTTTCCAAGCGCTAATTCCGAATTATCGGACTGTGCAGGCGCACTCTCTGCAAAGGGCTCTGCCGGCTGTGCAGGGGCGCCGCTTTGCGTTGCGTTCTGCATTATATTCTGTTCCTTTATAAGCTCCTGATAGAAAGCTGCGCTTGCGCACTGCATATAGGGCTGTATCCAGAAAGAAAGTATACCGCA
>JBJEVB010000014.1:24784-59082 GCA_051884155.1 Candidatus Coproplasma sp.
TTTCCACCGCCTTCTACGCATTTATTATATAACTTTATTTTTTTATAGTCAATTAATCGTTATATAAAAAACGCCGCAACGGTAACTAATACCGCCGCGACGCCTAACGCTAAATTTATTTATTGAGATTTTTATCGATTTTATCGAAGAAGTCCTGCAGGTAGTTATTTTCAACGTCTTCGATTTTACCGCTGTCTGCAAGGTTGGTCAGCTCGCTATCTACAGGCACTTTTGCAACTGCAGGAATGCCGAACTCAAGCGCGAGAGCGTCTGCCTTGCTGTCACCGAAGATATTAATCTTTCTGCCGCAGTCGGGGCAGGATATATAGGACATATTCTCAACTATACCTAAGATGGGCACGTTCATCATCTTAGCCATATTTACTGCCTTTTGGACTATCATTCCTACCAAATCCTGCGGTGTGGTGACGATAATAATACCTGCTAAGGGCAGACTTTGGAAGATGGTTAAAGGCACGTCGCCCGTTCCGGGTGGCATATCGACGAACATATAGTCCACCGCTTCCCATATAACGTCCGTCCAGAACTGTAGAACGGTGCCTGAAATGAGCGAGCCGCGCCAGACGACGGGTTCGTCCTCGTTTTCCAAAAGCACGTTCATACTCATAACCTGTACGCCATACTTTGAATCGACGGGAAGTATTCCCTTTTCGCTGCCCATAGCCCTATCGTGTATGCCGAACATTTTAGGGATTGAAGGACCTGTGATATCAGCGTCCATAAGTGCGGCGTTATATCCGCGCCTTTGCGCTGAAACGGCGAGTAATGCACTCGTCATAGACTTGCCTACGCCGCCTTTACCAGAGACGACGGCAATAACTTTTTTAATAGTGCTTAATTCGTGCGGTTTCTTTTTTAAGCTTTCCGCCGTTCGCGAAGAGCAGCCGTTTTCACCGCATGACGAGCAATCGTGACTACAATTTTCTGCCATAATACCTCCAAAAAATACAGTCTATATTTTAGAGTATAGACCTATAAAAGTCAAGTTATTTACGTTACGCCGAAAATTTAGTTCCCTGTTTGATTTTACTTGCGTTGTTTGAATTTATTTGTTATAATGCCTTTACCGTGCTAAGTGGGGAGTTAGCGGTGCCCTGTACCCGCAATCCGCTATAGCGGGACCGAACCGCCCCTCTCGACGACTAAAGTGGAAAGCAGCCCTTTATAAGGGGTGTTGATAACAAGGTCTTATGCAACTTTTCGCCGTGAACCGTGTCAGGATAGGGATATAGCAGCACTAAGCGGAATGTTGAGTGTGCCATAAGGTAGCCTTGTAGGAGCCACCTGTAAAGGTAACGTTTCGGCTTTATTCGGCAAAAGGGACTGCACGGCTTTTTTGAATAATTTAACCCGTCCGTTTATTCGGGCGGGTTTTTTTATTCTTATAAACGTTGTAAAAATATTTTATTATCAAACTCTTCAGTCAATTCGTGACAGCTTCCCTATTCTTTAGGGAAGCCGAGTGAGATTTAAGTTTAGATTATTTCTATATACGTTTGATAAAATTTAACCCGTCTGGTAAACAGACGGGTTTAATCTTTAAATTAATATGTAATTAGAATAAATTACAACAATAAAGCACGATACAAGTTATTGCAAGCAACACAAGATATAAGCTGAACCACTTGTAGTTTGCCTTTTTGATTGCCGTAAGCATGACCTTGATTGCAAACAGACCTGCGATTGCTGAGATGATAAAGCCGATTGCTATGCACCAACCGAACTGCGGACCTGCCACCTGGAAGGAATATGCAAAGCTCTCTTCCCCCGTCTTAACTAAACCCTTGACAAGCTCTACTAAAAAGCCGCCTAAGATTACGGGGATTGACATTAAAAACGAGAAGTGAGCAACTTCGTCGTTGTCGCCGCCGGCAAAGATACCTGCCGCAATCGTTGAACCGCTACGGGATATGCCCGGTAAAACTGCAAGCGCCTGAGCTACGCCCATAGGTATGGTCGTGCGCCAGCATAAGGGTAAAACCTTCTTTCTGCGCTTTGCATATATTTCGGTTGCAAAGAGCACGCCTGCCGTTATAAGGAAGAATACTGCAAGTATTATGCCTGCGTACGCGCCGCCCGTGATATGTTCGTCAATTACGTCGTCCAAGAAGAAACCCACGACTGCCGCAGGAATTGACGCAACGATTAAGTACAAAAGCGTTTTAAACGGCTTTTTAAAGAGATTAACTATATCTTTCCAGAATATTACGCACACCGCAACCAACGTGCCGAGATGCAATATCAGGTTGAAAAAGAGTTCTGCACCGCCAATATCAATTCCGAGCACTCTCTGTAAAAACGTAAGGTGTCCCGACGATGATACGGGTAAAAACTCGGTTAAGCCCTGCGTAAGACCTAAAACAATCGCTTGCCACCACTGCATAACTTAAGACCCTAATTCCGATAAATCTTTATACACGTTTTTATCCGTCTTAACCGTGTCGTCGTTTACAAGGTTACGAACAATTTCGGAACGCTTTAAGGTAGCTTCGCTGGTTAAATCGGATTCCTTAATCCACTCGTAGAAGCGGTTTTCAAACGTGCCTTCCTTTTCTACGTTTTCCTTAGTAAATTCGGGGTTGTAGGTTGCGCCGCCTTCAAAGCTGAACGCGTCGGTCACATAAATAAGGTGCCAACCGTAGTCGCCTGCGCACACCTTGAACGCGCCTACGCCCATTCTTAACGCCTGCTGAGCTGCGTATTCGAATTCCTTGATATAGCTCGTTGAATAAGCCGATACCGTATAGCCGATATATCTAGAGAGAATACCCGTGTCGGTGGTGTAAGCGTACTGAAGCTCGTTTACAGCCGAAAGCGCCTTATAGCGGTCGCTATCCTTAACGAATGAATTTTGGTTGGAAACGTCTGTAAGCGTTACCTTACCCGTTGCATATACGAGCTTGGAATAATCTATCTCGTCCTTGTCGCCGTTTTTGGTGAAATCGGTCGTTGCGTAATAGCTTTCCTTAGTAGCCGTGCCGCCGAGCTCGTCGCCGTAGCTATAGGTGGTCTTGTTGCCGCCGAGAACGTAGTTTACGTAAGAGACGAACTCGTCGAGCATACCGTCGATATCAATCTTTTTAGGGGTAAGCGTATAACTGCCGTCCGCATTCT
Source organism: Candidatus Coproplasma sp. (assembly GCA_051884155.1). Lineage (GTDB taxonomy): Bacteria > Bacillota > Clostridia > Christensenellales > Borkfalkiaceae > Coproplasma. The sequence continues at coordinate 27,920 of JBJEVB010000014.1, forward strand.
TCTTTACGGTGCCGTTATAGCTGTATCTGCCGTCGTACTTATCCAAAGCTTCGTACTTTTCGGTCTTGGTTAAGTTGTTTTCAAAGAAGAGATAATCTCTGCCGCTTTCCTTGCCGAAATAGTTAAGCGAAGTCTCGCTTGCGTTAAAGGAATAATCGGTAGTGCCGTTGAACCAAGCAGAACGCTGGTCGGTCGTTTTGATTTCCTTAAGAAGCTTATTCCTGTCTGCAAAATAATCGCTGTCGGTTACAGAGCTGTTATTGTCGCGATAGTACTTCAATTCTGTAAGCTTTTCGGACTGCTTGTCGCTGTAGGGCAACAAGATGTTGTAGACGTAGCCGTAAGTGCCGTAAGTGCCGCCTATCTCTTCGGTGTCTTCCTTGGTGGAAGGGCTGTAGAGCACGAACGAAGAGTCGGACATATTGTCCATAGCCGTTTCAAACGCGGAAGTATCGTCGCTGTAGGAAGCAACCTGTTCATCGTAAATTTTCTGGTATCTGCCCTGAACGTAGGTATAAACGCCGTCTTCTACGGTGGTGATAACCGCTTCCCTATCGTCGTTGAAGATATCGCTGAATTCGGAAATAACCTGCTGCTGAAGCTGAGCAACGTACATATCCTGAACGTAGGTCAGGTTGTAAATATCGGTATTATCCGTTTCGTTTGCTCCTAAAAGATAGTTATTTTTGAGATAGTTGATAAACGCCGAATATGCCTTGCGGCGAGTAGTGCGGTTGGTGCCTTCTACAGGCTCGTAATCGCTGCCTGCGTCTGCAAGAAGATAGCCCGTATAGCCCGTGTAGACGCCGTAACTTTCAGGAAGATAATCGTCCTTGAGAGTATCTACGTTCGTAGGGGTCGTACGGGAATCGGTACCCGTATAGCTTTCGTCGTCGCTTGACTTAATATAGTTCTTCTCGTAGCTGTCTAAAACGCTGTTAAGCGAAGAATTTAAAGAGTATTTTGCCTTCTTAACGCCTTCGGAATCGGTACCGCCGAGCAGGTATTCGTACCTATCCTTCTCGGTCTCTTTGGACGAATAGGTCGTAAGGTTTAAAGTGCCTGCTTCCGCCTTGCTCTTTAAAACGTACGCAGTAGCGTACTGAGTTACTACGGTATTTTCAATTAACGCGTCTGTCAGCATATCGAACACCTGTGCATAGGTGTAGCCCTGCTGAACGTAGCTGTAGCCCGTGTTCAAATAAGAGACGATTAAGTCCATCTTGGTGACGGTTTCGTCCTGAATTACGTCTGCATATGCGCCGAACTCTGCCTTGAAGTCGGAGTTTGCGGATACGTTTATCGTAGAGACGGTTTGTTTAACGTCTCTCTCGTTCAACGTTACGCAGCCCGAAAGCGACGCACCCATCGTTATTGATACGGCTATTGCCGCAACTGCTATCAGTTTGCTTTTAAGTTTTTTCATTGAAAAACCCCTGAATTGAGAATTATCGTTATCCGTTTTATTATATACTATAAAACGCGTAAAGACAAATTATTTTTAAGTATTTTGGCTAAAACTTAACGCAAATTTCAAAAATTTTGTCATACCTAACATAGTTTTCGTTTGAGTGGACTGCGGTCTAAATACAACCTGCGGCACTTTTGCCATTGAAAGAGTGATTTCCCTTTTATAATTGTCGATTGCGGCGGCAAGGCGAGAATCGTGCAGACTGTTTATAGACGGTAGCTCTAAACAGCCGCCTTGAGCGTCGACCGTAATCTTTTTGACGTTGAATTTTGCCGCGTAGCTCTTTAAAACTGCAATTATAAGCAGGTTTAGCACTTCGTCCGGTACCTGCCCGTAGTTGTCTTCCATACTGCGAAGCACTCGCTTATAGTCGTCCACCGAGCGAATTTCGGCAATCTGCTTATAGCAGTCCATTCTGCCTGCACTGCTCTCGATATAGCTTTCGGGGATATACGCGCCCGACTTGATGTCAAGCTCGGCGGTAAACTGCTGTTCGCCCGTAATCTCTTCCTTCAAAATCTTTGAGTACAGCTCGTAGCCGACCTTATCCATATGACCGTGCTGTTCCGCGCCCAACACGTTACCTGCCCCCCTGATTTCCAAATCGCGCATAGCGATTTTAAAGCCTGAACCGAGCTCGGTAAACTGCATTATCGCCTTTAACCTTTCAGCCGCGTCGCTCGTCATGACCTTTTCGGGTTTAAAGGTAAAATATGCAGACGCAAGGCGCGAACCCCTGCCTACCCTGCCGCGGAGCTGATAGAGCTGAGAAATACCCAGCCTGTCTGCGTCGATGACTATTATGGTGTTGGCGTTGGGTAGGTCTATGCCGTTTTCGATAATCGTAGTGGTGACGAGCACGTTTTTCTCGCCCCTGTAGAATGAGAAGACGTTGCCTTCCAAAAGGTTTTTATCCATTCTGCCGTGTGCGTAAACCACACGCGATTCGGGAATAATTCTTGCGATTTTGCCTGCAAATTCGGAAATGGTTTCAACGCGGTTATACAGGATAAACACCTGACCGCCCCTTGTAATTTCCCTTAAAACGGCGTCCCTTATAAGCGTTTCGCTCTCTTCTACCACGTAGGTCTGCACGGGTAGTCTCCTGCCCGGAGGCGTGTTTATCGTGCTTATATCCCTTATGCCCGAAAGCGACATATGAAGCGTTCTGGGAATGGGCGTTGCCGTCATTGTTAGGCAGTCGATATCGTTTTTTATGTGCTTAATCTTTTCCTTATGCTCGACGCCGAAACGCTGTTCTTCGTCTAAAATAAGCAAGCCTAAGTCCTTGAATTTTACGTCGGACGAAAGCAGTCTGTGCGTGCCGATTATTAAATCTATTTCGCCGTTTTCAAGCCTTTTAAGCGTTTCTTCCTGCTGCTTGGGCGTCTTGAAACGGTTGAGCTTATCCACGCTTACGCCGAACTCTTCAAAGCGCTTTAACGCCGTATTGAAGTGCTGTTCGGACAAAATGGTGCTGGGGCACATTAACGCCGCCTGCTTGCCGCCGAGCACGCATAAATACGCCGCCCTTAGGGCAACTTCGGTCTTGCCGTAGCCCACGTCGCCGCATAGAAGTCTGTCCATAACCTTATCCGAACACATATCGGCTTTAATTTCTTCTATACTCGTGAGTTGGTCGGGCGTTTCTTCATATTCGAAAGAGTTTTCAAACTCTTCCATCATAGCTCTATTTTCAGGGAAGGCAAAGCCCCTGCGCTCCCCCCTTTCGGCGTAGAGAAGCTTTAAGTCGAACGCGAGCTTGCGCACCGACTGTCGCACCCTTTCCTTTACCCTTTCGAACTCCGCACCGCCGATTTTCGAGAGCGTGGGGTTATCTTCCCCGACGTATTTAGAAAGGGTATCCATCTGCTCTACGGGGACGTACAAGACGTCGCCGCCGCGGTATGCAATCGCGACGTATTCCTTTATACCGTCCGTTGTTTCAATCTTTTTAGTACCCGTCACCTTGCCGACACCGTGCTTTTCGTGTACGGCGTAGTCGCCTATTTCGGGGGCGGAGAACATATCGCCCCTGCGCTTTCTTATGCGCTTTTGCGAAGTCTTCGTAAAGACGTTTCCGCTGCCTACAACGGCGAGCTTTGCATCGTGCAGGATAAAGCCCTTTGCCAAGTGTTCGGACGATACGCATACGTCTAAGAGCGCGTCTAAGCGGTCCGGAACGGGATTGACCCCTATATATGCTTCGTGCAATACTTCTAACAGCCTTTCGTAGTGGTTTACGCCGTCGGCAAAAATAATCACCCTGTAGCCGCCAGAAAGCCAATGCTTTACGTCTTCGGCGAGAAGCGGAACGTTGTTGAGATAGGACGGCGAAGGAACGTATTTTAAGTTGTACGTTTTAAGCGGCTTGAAAAATGGAATTTGCGTGGTGAAGGTCTGCAACGCCATATTTAAAAATTTGGTTGCGCCGCCTATAAACTCTTCGTCGATTAGAAATTGTCTCTTTGAAAAACCGAATACTTCGCCGCCCGAATAGAGTTCCTTAAACCTTTCCAAATGCTCTTTTTCAAGAGATTGCAACCTATCCGAGATAGGCTTGCACTCGTCGAATATAACGAGCGTATTCGAAGGCAGTATATCGAAGAGCGTGCGCGCACAATGCAGACGGGGATATAAAAAGTCCTGCCCTGCAAACGGCACGTTTGATAAAAGCTTTTCCTTAAGCTCGCCGCACAGCGATGACAGGCGTTTATACTGAGCGTCGCTTTTGCACTCTTTAAGCTCTCTATCGAGCGTTTCGGCAAGGCTCGCACCCTCCCCGTCTTCGATATAGCAGTCGATTGCGGGCAGGATTACTACGCCGTCGATATCCGGAAGTCTATCGCCGCTGGATAGGTCGTACGGGCGGATACGCTCTGCTTCGTCGCCGAAGAAATCTACCCTTACGGGGTTTTCCGCACCGACGGGGAATATATCTAAAATGTCGCCGCGCACGGCGAAAGCGCCCTTGCTTTCCACAGCGTACTCACGGCTGTAGCCCATTTTTACAAGCAAAGACGGCAGTGACGAATAATCGTATTCACTGCCCTTTTTTATGGCTATTGCAGGAAGCTTATCGGGCACGAGCTGAAGAGCCGCTTCCACGTCGCAGACGATAATTTCAGCACCGCCCAAAACGCCGCACAAGCCTTCTATCCTTTTAAAAAGCGCGTCCTTCGACACGGCGGACTTGTATAATAACACGTCGTCCTTAGCCGTAAGGTGGGCGCACTTCTTGCCCGAGAGAACGGATATTGCCGCATACGCTTCCGCCGCCGCAACGGGGGTTGCGCACACGTACAGGACGGGGCGTTCGCACACCGACGCCGTGAGATATTTAACGCTGTCCGCAACGCCGAAAACCGCCGTCGGCACGCCGCGGCGGATATCTTCTTTTATTAAAGGGTAATCCCCTTGTAAATATTCAGGGTTGAAAAAACCTCTTTTCATCTAATTAAAATTATCTTTTCAGGTGGCGAAAGGTTGGGTCAAGCGATATGTTAATTATACCGTTTAGCCGTTGAATGCGGTCATAACCTGTTCAATCGCCATACCCTTTGCAAAGGATATTGCCGCCTGTGCCGCCCTGTTGCAGGCGCCGATAAACAAATCGTAATCTTCTGCCTTAACGTTGGATAAAACGTAGTTTATGATGGGGACGTTGACCTGCTCGTCGCGAATACCGACGCGGATACGGGCAAACTTCTGCGTACCGATTTCTGCAATGATTGAACGCATTCCGTTGTGAGTACCTGCACTTCCTTCGGGGCGGATACGGATTTTGCCCTTGGGGATATCGTAGTCGTCGTAGATGACGATAAGCTCGTCGGGCGTGGCTTTATACTTCGCCAAAAGCTGTTTTACCGCCCTGCCTGAGTTGTTCATATAGGTAAGCGGTTGCGCTAAAATGACCTTTTCGCCGTTTATATGCGCTTCCGCCGTCTGCGCTTCACATTCCTTTTTTTTGAACTTTACGCCCAAAATATTCGCCGCGTCGCCGACGGATAGCCAGCCCATATTGTGAAAGGTTTTAAAGTACTGCTGTTCGGGATTGCCCAAACCTACTATTATATACATATTATACCCTTAAAAGTTTTAACGTAAAAATCGCCTATTATAAATTAAGCCACGGTTAGCCCGTGGCTTAAAAGACTTCTTAAAGTGATTAGTCGTAAATCTTGGACATAGGCTTGTCGAGATATACGTTTTCGATTGCGTTTGCAAAGATATTTGCGGTAGAAATAATCTTGAAGATGGGCAACATCTTTTCCGCAGGAATATTGATAGTATCTAAAATTGCAAGCTCGGTTATAGGGGAAGCCGCAAGCCTGTCGATTGCAGGACCTGACAAAACGCCGTGAGAGCAGCAAGCGTAAATCTCTTTTGCGCCTGCGTCCTTCAACGCCTTAGCGCCCTGAACGATTGTACCTGCGGTATCAATCATATCGTCGACCATAAGGCAGTTCTTGCCTTCTACGTCGCCGATGATGTTCATAACTTCCATCATATTTGCCTTAGGACGGCGCTTGTCGATAATAGCCATCTTTGCGTCCATCTTGGCGGCAACCTTTCTTGCCCTTGCCACAGAACCGATGTCGGGGGAAACGACTACGAAGTTGTCGTCCACCTTGGGTTTGAAGTAATTATATAAGGTAGGACCGCCTACGAGATTATCTAAGGGGATATCGAAGAAGCCCTGAATCTGCAAGCAGTGTAAGTCCATAGTTAAAATTCTGTCTGCGCCTGCACTCGTTAAAAGGTTTGCAACGAGCTTTGCGGTGATAGGTTCTCTCGAACGGGCTTTTCTGTCCTGACGGGCATAGCCGAAGTAGGGAATAACCGCCGTAATTCTGCCTGCGCTTGCACGCTTTGCGGCGTCAATCATAATGAGCAATTCCATCAAGTTCGTATTGACGGGATAGCTTGTGGACTGAACTAAGAACACGTCCTTGCCACGAACGGTTTCGTCATAGCGAACGTAAATTTCACCGTCGGAAAAGTGAGTTACTTCCATTTCGCCAAGTGTGGTGTTGAGCTGTGCGGCAATTTTTTCTGCCAAAGGTCTGTTTGAGTTGCCAGAAAAAATCTTGATTTCGTTGCCGTGGTTAATCATTGGGGTTGCTTCCTCCGATATAATTTTATTTTCACGGGTTGTCTTCCGTTTTAAAACCAAACCAACCTGCTTTATATTTTGCAGGTATGCTCATTTTTGGCGCCTTTCAGCTTTACCGCCGATACGCCAAACGTTATAAACTTCTTAGTCTATAACCAAAATTTACATATTAATTGTACTTTTTTGTAAACTTAATGTCAAACGACTGTATAACAATAAAAATTTTCATTCAAAATGTTAATTTGTAACTTTTAAATTGAAAACTTTGTGGCCTAGAATTATTCGTTATCGCCCTGCGTTATATCGCTATCCACAGCCTTTGCCTTTTCGCGTATGCGCATTGAAGAAAAGAAGTCCGATAGGATTTGCCTGCACTCTTCTTCCATTACGCCGCCTTCGACTTCTACGGTGTGATTAAGTAGATTTGCGCCCGCAATCTGCGCCGTCAGCGAGCGACCCTTATCTTCCTTTGCGCCGAAGTAGACCTTTTTTATCCTTGCATTTAAAACCGCACCCATACACATAGGGCAGGGCTCTAAGGTGACGTACAGCTCGCAGTCGGGTATGCGCCAGCTCTTAAGCTTTTTGCACGCCTTTTCAATCGCTTCTATCTCTGCGTGCGCCGTTGCTATCTGCCTTTTAGTGCGGCGGTTGTGTCCGCGTGAGATTACCTTGCCGTCTAAAACGACGACCGCGCCGATGGGGACTTCCCCTTCGTCAAACGCCTTTTTTGCACACTTCAACGCCGCCTTCATATATTTGTTTTTCATAAGCAACCTTATTATTACTTTACCGATTTATATCGTTTTTAAACCGCCCGAAGTCGGGGCGTAATTATCGAAAAAATATGTGAGTAGCCCGAAGCACTCGTTTATATCTTTAAGCTTGGTCACGGGGTGAGTTAAACCGTCGCTTCCGCACTCAATCGTATATGCAGGGATAGACAGCTTTTTTATGCACCAATCTTTATATCCCCCTGCGCTGCCCTTAAGCATTTTGGGGTGATAGCCCGTATAGGCAGAGATGATATTCGCACCCGTTTTGTCGCCTACGCCGCCGTATTCCCAATATATTTCGCCGCCTTTCGTATGAAAGCTTAAGGTGACGAAGGGCGCAATTTGTTTGGTAAAACGCGCAAGCGCGGAAGATTCGGGTTCGGACAAGGGGTAGTCGCCTATGCAGTTTTCCGCACCCCTTACGGTGGTATTGAGTACGCCTGCACCCCAATCCGCGTCGAAATTGCAGTTTAAGTCCACACCCCTGTAATTCGCCTTCCATAAAGGCTTTTGCGTTTGAGAGATAATAGCGCCGTCGGGGTTTAGCAGGGGGATTATCCAACCGCCTGACGCCACCCGTTGTTTTATAAACTTTAAGGCGAGCCTTGCGCAAATCCATTCCCTTCCGTGCGTTCCGCAGACGGCTATAAATTGCCTGCCGTAGTCCTTGCCGACGTGAAAGGCGTATATTTCCCTGCCTTGACAGGAATAGCCTATAACGCACCTTTTGCTCTTGTAAGAAGAGAAAGCTTCTTGAACTTCTTCGTATATCGTCATACGACATTATACGAAGTTTGTTTTTGCGGTATGATTGACGAAAGTTAAAATTTAATTATAGTATTCGCTTATTTATGGTATTCGCTACCGCCGTTAATCATAAAAGCCCTATACACTTGCTCTAATAAAATCACTCTCATAAGCTGATGGGGAAAGGTCATATCCGAAAAGGACAGCTTTAAGTCCGCCTGAGCCTTTACGCTGTCGTCCAAGCCGCAGGAAGAGCCGATTATAAAGGTGATTTCCTTGCCGCTATCGCACAGCGACTTAACGGTTGACGCAAGCTGTTCGCTTGAGTATTTTTTTCCTTCCACGCACAGCGCGATTTTAAAGCCCGTGCAAGCCTTTAAGACGGCGGGCGCTTCTTCCTTTAAGCTTTTACCTTCCGCAAGCTCTTTAATTTCAAGCCTGCAAAAGCGCGAAAGCCTTTTAGAGTATTCCGCTATAGCGTCCCTTAAATAGCTCTCTTTAATCTTTCCTATGCAGACGATATTCACCTTTATCATACGAATAGCCCTAAAATCCAAGTTAAGACGGTTATGGCAATACCTGCCGAAGCGAAGATAAAGAAGCCTGCTACGCTCTTACTCTCACCCTTAATAAGTCCGCCCTTAACCTTTTTGTCTAACACGAGCCACACCGCCGCACCTACAAGGCTTAGCGCCGAAGTTACGGTTATTGCAACGTTGCCTGCTTGGGAAATTATTAAATTACCGCTTGCGTCCAACGCGTTGAACGAATAGAGTATTAAAATCAAGGCGTTGTTTATAAAATGAATGAGCACGACGGGCGTTACCGACTTGGCGCGGAGCGCAAGCAGGGCGAACAGACAGCCGCAAATGAATTGGTAAATCGTCTGCTCTACCGAGCCGTGATACAGGCTGAATAAAAAGCCAACTAAAAAAACCGTCCTGACCGAGCCTATTTCATGCTCTATATTATTGAGAATTGCACCGCGGAATAAAAATTCTTCCAAAACGGCAGGCAGGACGGCTATGACCAAAATTGCAGGCAGCAAATTCCAACCCGTAACGTTGGGAAGCGTGTTCTGTCTGCGAGTATAGCCTAAAAGCTCGAACAGCTTTATAAGATATTCGTTTAACGAGTTAAGCGAGAACAACAGCCCGAATATGAGCAAGAGCCCTATAAGAAAATACTTAGGGTGACACTTTACGGGCAAGAGCGTGCGCATAGGCTGGTTAAAGAGAAAACGCACTAACAAAAGCGTGATTGCAAGGGCAACGGACGACGTTAAATAGTTTATATATTTAGCCGCGTCGGTGCCTGTAAGGTTACTTGCGCCTATGATAATCGACGCAATTAAACCTACGAATACGTTTAATACGACTGCCACTGAAAAGATTAGTCCGCCGCTTTTTGCAGACAGCGGAAGCCGCTTATAGTTAAAACCTTTATTTGCTTCCATCGATATAATTATACATTAAGGCGACGTTTAAAGTAAACGAAAAGAGTTTACTTTTACAGAAAAATATATTAAAATTTAGCTATGAGAAAGTTAGATACCCGAGAAATCGCAGACGTTATCTATTCGCTTGCGCTTAAGGCAGGGGTTAATATTACCCCGTCTTGCCAAAGCGCTTTGAACGCGGCTTATGAAGCCGAGAACGAAGGTGCGGCTAAGTTTGCGTTGAAAACTCTTATAGACAACTATAACGTTGCGCAAGAAAACGCATTGCCCGTATGTCAGGATACGGGTATGGCGGTAGTCATATTAGAAATCGGTCAGGAAGTTTTTTTGACGGGTGAGCTTTTAGACGACGCCGTAAACGAAGCGGTCAGGCGCGCCTATAAGGACGGTTACTTCCGCAAGTCGGTATGCGACCCCATAACGAGAAACAACACGGGCGACAACACCCCCGCCGCTATACATACGCATATATGCCCTGGCGATAAGGTTAAGATAACCTTTCTGCCTAAGGGGTTCGGCAGTGAGAATATGAGCGCTATGTATATGCTTAAGCCTTCTCAAGGCGTAAACGGCATAATCGACGCAATAGTTGAAACGGTTAAAAAAGCTGGTTCAAGACCCTGCCCCCCCGTTTATATCGGCGTCGGCATCGGCGGAAGCTTCGATACCTGTGCTTACCTTGCTAAAAAGGCGCTGACGAGAGACGTTGGTACGCATAATCAAAGGGCGGACATTGCCGAGATTGAGCGTATTGCGCTTGATAAGGTGAACGCCTTAGGAATTGGCTGTCAGGGCTTTCACGGCAGAACAACCGCTTTGGGTGTTAACTGTGAATGGGCGTACACCCACATTGCAGGGTTGCCCGTTGCGGTAAATATTCAGTGCCATTGTATTCGTTGCGAGAAGGCGGAATTATGAAAAAGCTTACACTTCCTTTGACAAAAGAGCAAATAAAAGATTTACACGCAGGCGACAGCGTAACCATTTCCGGCTACATATACACCGCGAGAGATTGCGCGCACAAGCGCTTGACTGAGATGATTGCCGCAGGCGAAAAGCTGCCCTTTGATATTAAGGACGCAATCATCTACTACGCAGGTCCCTGCCCTGCAAAGCCCGGTTATGCAAGCGGCAGCTGCGGACCCACCACTTCCGCCCGTATGGACGCCTACGCCCCCACGCTTTTAGACTTAGGACTTGGCGGTATGATTGGTAAGGGCGAAATGTGCGAAGAAGTAACAAAAGCGCTTGAAAGAAATTGCTGCGTCTACTTTGCGGCAATCGGCGGCGCAGGTGCGCTCTACTCAAAATCTATAAAATCGAGCGAATTAATCGCCTTTCCCGAACTACTTTCCGAAGCGGTGAGAAGGCTTGAAGTCGTAGACTTCCCCGCCGTAGTTGCAACCGACTGCTACGGCAAGACTATTTATTAAAGTATAGTATCCCATAAATATGCCAACAATTTCATATTTAGCGGACAAATCTTTTAAAATTTTTAAGTTTTTATAATTTTTTTGAGATTTTTTCTATAGATATGGCAATTATTTATGGTACAATAAAAACGTAATAGGAGGGTTATATGCAAATTGTTGACTGGATTGCACTCGGAATTATTTTATTTGCCGCAATTATCGGTTTACTTCTCGGCTTTGGTAAATGCCTTAAGATTTTCACTAGCGGTATTGTCGGCGTATTAATTTCCGTAGTCGTTACTTATTTCCTTATCGGTATAGTCGGAAGCTGGGGATTCGTACAGGATTTGTTGGGTAAATTCACTCAAGCACTCGTTGATAACGGCAGTGCGTTCTGTATCTTCTTGAAAAATATCGGTATCGAAACCATCGTGCTTGCTATAATACTGTTTATTATTATACAGCTTATCAGGGTACTTATCGTAAATATTATTAAGGGCGTGGCAGAAGCCGACAACGTGATTATCAAGGCAATAAACAAGTTTTTAGGTATGGTTTTTGCGCTTGCGTTTTTTGCAATGTTGGCGCTCGTTATCTTCCAGATTGTATACCTTATCGGCGGCGAAACGTCTGAAAGCTTTAGGCAATACTTGACGGGTGCGTTTAAGATTGACTATATCTACGACAACAATCCCCTTCGCATAATCGCAGATATGTGGATTAAATAATAGAATTAAAACTAAATAATTTTTATGCGGCAGGCAATTTATAACGCTCTGCCGCATATATTTTTATATGGAATTTTCTTTCAACAAGCTTAAAAAGTTAGACGTTATTTCCATTTCCGACGGCAAAAACCTTGGCAGACTTTGCGACGTTACCTTTACCCTGCCCGAAGGAAAAATAAAGGGCTTTACCTCCACGGGTTGCAAGGGCTTTAAACTCGGCAAGTCTGAAATATTTATCCCCCTTTCGGATATAGTTAAAGTCGGTGAAGACGCAATATTGGTTAAAACGGGCGATAAACCGCCTAAGCCGCCCTGTCCGCCTAAACGCGATAAAGACGACAACTGCGACTGTAAACCACCCCACAACCCCTGTAAGCCACACTGTCCGCCTGACCCATGTAACTCACACCGCCCATCGCCTGACACCTGCTCGCCTTGTAATTCTCCGTGCGACGGGCGCAGAAATTTCGACGACTACGAATAGGTTAACGGCAAAATCTTCGTCATAATTAAAAATATAGCGTTATAAAACCATTAATTAACTTTAATTAACCCAAAAACATTTTTGGACAAAATTAAACCCGACAAGCATTAACTTGTCGGGTTGTTCTTAATTGAATTATTTAACCGCGTCTTTTGGAGGTTTCCCTTGAACGGCTTGACGAAACCGTTTCATCTACAGGACTATAGAAGCCGAACACGTCGTGCACCCTGTCGTTATTATCTGCCATTCCCCTGCGAACTTCAGGTTCGGGTGCAGGTTCAGGCTGCTGTGCAACGGTCTGCTGCTGTACAGGCTGTTGAGCAATAGGCTGCTGAACGGGCTGCTGCATTATAGGCTGTTGCATAATAGGCTGCTGCATAGGCACATAATAAGGCATTACCATAGGCTGAGCCATAGGCATTTGCATCATGGGCTGCACATAGGGCGTCTGCATCATAGGCTGAACGTAAGGCATCTGCGCAATAACGGTAGGCTGCTGAGGCTGAACCATTACGGGAACGGTCTGCATAACGGGCTGTTGCGCGGTAGGCTGCTGAGCAGATTTCTGTGCTGTAGGCTGCTGAGGCAACTGCACAACAATAGGCGTTGCCGCCGTAGCAGGACGAGCCTGCTGCTGCGCGGTAGGCTGTACCACCACTTTACGAGCCTTGTTTTTAGGCGATTGTTTATTACCTGAACGCACCAAAAGCACGCCCACGCCGATTATTGCCGCCAAAGTTGCCGCATAACCGAATGCTAAAAGTATTATTTGCCAAGTTTCAAAACCGTTTACGGCTAATAGAGAAGTAATCATTCGTTATACCTCTGAATACATAACTCACTCAATCCCCGTTATTTTGGGGACACTTATCCACACTATTTATTGTGTGTGATAAAATATATCATTTTTTGTGCGTTTCGTCAATACCTTTTTCAATTTTTTTACGATTTTTCTGGAAAAAAGTACTAATTATTTGTAAAAAATTCTTGAATTGCCATATAAATTGTTAATTATAACGACTTATTAATGGATAAATGTAAAAGCATTTATCCACACACCCTACGCCCTTAGGCAAGGGTGTGCGGACAAGTTTTTTAATTTTGAGGAGGCAATTGCAAAATTATGGGGGGCGGCGTTATGGTCTGCGGTTCTACGGGGGCAGACGCATAGATAAATTCGGGGTCGTTGCCGCCGTCGTTGCGGTTTTTACGCGCCAACAGTATTGCAACTATTATAAGCTCTACGAGAGCAAGCGCCGCCGTTACACAGAACATTATCAACCAGAAGTTGTTTCTTTCGCGGTTAACGCTTAAGGTTATGGTCTTAAGGGGTTCCGTTGCCGCCCTGCCGCTACTATTTGCATAGATGTTGACAAGCACTTCGTTCATACCGTACTCAAGCTTGTCTGCACCGACTACGTCGTATGTGAACAGGTCTTTATCCACGTCTACGTCAAGCGTGAGCTTATCGACGTTTGAGCTTACTGAATATGAGAATGCACTGTTGTAAGGGTCTTGGTTGAAATCGTTCTTTAAGGTGGGAATCTCGAGAGCGCTAATGGACTCTAACGTAGGTTCGCCCCTGTCCACAACGAATATCGCAGACTTTTTAGTCTGACCGTCGATTGATACTATATCGACGCTGAATACGTTGGTTCCGAAGTCGAGCTTGACGTTTTTAAATTTGCCCGTATCGGTTTCTCCCGCCATAATCGTTACCACTCCGTCTTCGCTGATACGCTTAATTTCGTACTTACCGCCGTAAGCAAAATCAACCTGGAACTTGAGCTTATCTTTTTTATAGCTGTAGCCGTCAAGCACGTGCAAAACCGTATCACCTGATGACAACACGAACGAAGTTATTTCTTCGTCGTCGATGTAAATTTCGGTATCGGGTCCGACTATTTCGCCCTTTGTTAAACGAGTGATTTCGAAGACGTACTCAGTACCCGACTCGTCCTTATCGCTTACGCCGTGAATTATCAAAGTCGTAACGCTGCCTTCGGTTAATTCAATAGTCTTTTCGTGGCTACGTCCCGTAGACGTGGGCTTTTTTAACTCGGCGCCGCTATTGTCCACCACGATGGTATAGATACCGTTCGTTTCAACGACCATCTTCAAGCTCTCTACCGTATAAGGCACTGAGAACCTATAAGACGTTTTTTCCTTATTAAAGCTGAACAAGTCGGTCGAAAGATTAATACCGTTTGAAGTGATGGTTATTTTTTCGATGTCCTGCTTCTCTTCAAAAAGATTTACGATAAACGTATAATTCGTTTCACCCGTTAACGACGATGCCGTAAGCGTAAATACGTTTACGCCGTGCACAAGCTTTCCTGCCCATACTCCGGACTGTAACGCTAAACCGCCCGTTTGAGTTACGGTTGCGCCCGTTGTTGACGTTGCCTTAATTCTAACTGTAGAGCCTTCGGCAATTTTGTCCGTACTTAAATCAGCCGTGTAGGTCTTTTCAAATTCGTTATACCTTAACGAAGTGAATACGTTTTCGTAAACGGTCGATTCAGCAAACTCAAGCGCGGTGAAATCACCGAGTTTTGTAATACGTTTGATGGTTACTGTATAAGTGTTGGTTTCACCCGACTCTGAAGTTACTAAGAACTCGTAGGTCGTTTCGTGCTCTGCAACGTTCTGGAACGTGAACGTCTTAGATGCGGTGGTAGAAGTCATCGCTACGCCGTCTAATTTGACGGTTGAAGTGGATACCGTAGGTACTGCCGTAAAGGCTACCGTTGCAGTATTTGCCGTGCCTTCCTTCTCTATTTCGATAACGTAGTTGTTCGTGTTGGGATTAAAGATTATTACGTCTTTATATTCCTTTTCAACACCGTTAATCTTTACTGAAAGTTCTTTAAGAGTAGTGCTTGTATTAGCCGCTGCTCTGTTGAAGTTTAAGGTATACTCGGTACCCGTTGCGGTAGAATCCGTACTTAAACCTGTACCTTCGTTTGCAACGCCGTAGACGACTAGCGTAGTGGTTGAACCTGCAGTTAAGTTGAGCGTCTTTTGATAGACCGTGCCGTTTTTAGTCAGCGCCTTATTGCCCGTTTCGCAGATGACGTTATAGGTGCCGTCGGGCGTGACTTTTACGATTACGCAATCGATTGCAAAAGGCAAATCAATTGTATAAGTGTTCTGATAGCTATTAAACGTAAAGCCGCTTATAGCCGCATTTTTGGTATCTAATACAACGATATCGGTTATATCCTGCTTATCTTCGTACAGGTTTACGTTAATCGTATAAGTCGTGCTGCCTGCGCTAGAAGTTGCGGCAATTTTAAACGTGTTTAAACCGAACTTGGTCAACTTGCCCGAATATACGTCACCGTTCTTAGTCAGCCCCGTAAGCGAACCCACGCTTGCATCGGGAGCTAAAGTTACCTTAACTCTGAACGTGGTATTTACAGATACGTCGCTTACGTTGTAAGAAAGCGTCTGAGATTTTGAATCGTCAAAATCAGGGAATATCGAAGTGTAGTTAGAACCGTCGGTAGAAACTTCGATATCGGTGAAGTCGCCACCCTGCACTACTCTCTTTATATTGATTTTATATTCCTGCTTGTTTGCAGCGCCGGATTCAGGCGTTACCGTTATGGTATAAGTTTCCGTCTTGGACGTAGTACCGAAGGTAAACGTTTTTGTACCTGTACCCGTTACGGTCGCCTTATCGCTTTGGGCGGTTGCCGCAATTACTATGGGAACGGACGTCTTACCCGTAGATTCAATCGTATAAGTATAGGTAAGCGTATCGGGGTCAAAGGTTACGCCGCCATCGAATTCGGTTATGGGCGTACCGTCTATAGTAACTTCAAGCGTCTGCAGTTTTGCGTTAGTATTTACTGCTGCTCTCGTAATTTCAAATACATATTCGGTACCCATCTCATCCTTATCGCTTACACCGTGAACCAACAAGGTCGTAACGCCGCCTGCTACCAAATCGATAGTTTTTTCGTGATTACGCCCCGTAGACGTGGGCTTTGTGAAGGTTGCGCCGCTGTTGTCTACTACTGCGGTGTAATAGCCGTCCGTAGTAACGGTCATCTTTAAGGACTCCGTAGTATAAGGTACTGAGAATCTGTAGGTCGTCTGCCCTTTGCTGAAGCTGAACAGGTCGCTTGAAAGGGTTGAACTGCCTGAAGTGAGAGTTATATTGTCAATATCCTTCTTATTTTCGTAGAGATTTACGATAAACGTATAAGTCGTAGAGCCCGTTGCTGAAGTCGACGTGAGCGTAAATACGTTTTCTCCGTGCACAAGCTTTGCCGACCATACGCCTGCCGATAAGGTCAAGCCGCCCGTTTGAGATGCGGTTGCACCGTTTGTTACCGTTGCCTTAATTTTTATGGTTGAACCTTCGGCAACCGTGTCTGTGCTTAAATCTGCCGTATAGGTCTTTTCAAAATCGTCGTACCTTGACGACGTGAACACGTCTTCATAAGTACTGCCCGATTCGGCAAACTCAAGCGCGGTGAAATCACCTTCTATTATTATACGCTTGATTGTTACCGTGTAAGTGTTGGTCGTACCCGACTGTGCGGTTACTAAGAATTCGTAAGTCGTTTCGTGCTCTACGTTATTTTGGAACGTAAAAGTCTTGGTTACGGTGGTCGAAGTCATAAGTACGCTGTCGCACTTGACGGTTGAAGTTTCTACCGTAGGCACTGCCGTAAGTACAACTGACGCCGTATTTGACGTGCCTTCCTTCTCAATTTCGATAACGTAGTTGTTTAAGTTGGGGTCAAAGGTTATTACGTCCTTATATTCCTTTTCAACGCCGTTGATTTTAACCGAGAGCTGAGAGAGCGTAGTACTCGTATCAGCCGCTGCTCTGTTGAATTTAAACGTGTACTTAGTACTCGTTGCGGTGGAATCCGTACTTAATCCCGTGCCGTTGTTTGCAACGCCGTAGACGACTAAAGTAGTAGTCGAACCTGCGGTTAAAGCAACCGTCTTTTCGTATATCGTGCCGTTTTTCGTCAGCGCCTTATTACCCGTTTCGCAGATGACGTTATAGGTGCCGTCGGGCGTGACTTTTACCGTTACGGAACTCGTCGTAAAAGGCAAATCTAACGAATAGTTATCCTGATAATTATTAAACACAAAACCGCTTAAAGCCGTACCCGTGCTATCAAGTATAGCGACGTCGGATATATCGTGCTTATCTTCGAACAGGTTTACGTTTATCGTATAAGTCGTAGAACCCAAACTGGAAGTTGCGGCAATTTTAAACGTGTTTAAACCGAACTTGGTCAACTTGCCTGCATAGACGTCGCCACTCTTAGATAAGCCCGTAAGTGAACCAACGCTTGCATCGGGGGTATTTAGCGTTACAGTAACGCTGAACGTGGTGCCCACAGGCACGTCGCTTACGTTGTAGGAAAGCGTCTGCGATTTTAACGCGTCAAAGCCAGAGAATATCGAAGTGTAGTTAGAGCTGTCGGTAGAAACCTTGATTTCAGTGAAGTCACCAGCCTGCACCACTCTCTTTATATTGACTTTGTATTCCTTTTTATCCGAAGTGCCGGATTCAGGCGTTACCGTAATGGTATAAGTTTCCGTCTTGGACGTAGTACCAAAGGTAAATGATTGTGTACCCGTACCCGTTACCGTTGCCTTATCGCTTTGTGCGGTTGCGGCTATTACTATGGAAGCCGTCGAATTACCCGTAGGTTCAATAGTATAAGTATAGGTAAGCGTATCGGGGTCGAAGGTTACGCCGCCGTCGTAAGTTGATATTGGCGTGCCGTCTACGCTCACGTTGAGAGTTTGAAGTTTTGCGTTCGTATCCGCCGCCGTTCTCGTAATAGCGATGGTATATTCAGTACCCTTATCGCCAGAACCGTTATCGGCAATGCCGTATACCTTTATCGTGGTAACCGCACCTGCCGTAAGAGCAACTGAACTGAGAATATGCGAAGTAGTATCGGCTGTGTGCGAGAACGTCTGGGTCGAGCCGCCTATTTCAGCTTTAAGCGTGGTAAGTACACCGTCGCTGACTGCTTCTATATTGATTGTGCCGTAATCTTTATAAGGCACGGTCAAAGTGTAGCTGGTCTGTGAAGAGTTGAACGAGAAACCGCTTACCGTGTTAGTACCCTGCTTAAGGGTCATTGAAGTGATTGAGTTCTTCTTTTCTACAAGCTTAATGACGAATTTATAGGTCGTTGAACCTACGCCGTCTACGTTTGCCTTAAGGTTGAACTCATTCGTGCCGAGCGAAAGAGACTTCGTCCAAGTGCCTGAACCGCCCGTAATGCTCGTAGCCGTTACCGTAGCGCCTTCGCTTGCCGTACCCGTCAAAACGAACGACGTATTTGCAGGATACGTTGCAGGGTCAAATTCCTTCGTCATCGTATAGGTAGTCGTTGCGCTGTCAAATACCGTGCCTGAATCGGTCAAGACGTCTGCCGCCGAGCTACTGCCGATTTTGTACTTTAAGTTGGCAATATATCCGGGCTTAAGGTCTTTTACAACCATGACCTTATAGGTCTTAGTGTTGCCGCCCTGCGCCGTTACGACTATCGTATATGTAGCCGCCGAACGCTCGGTCGTGGACGAATATGCAGTGCCGTCTACCGTTGCCGATGAAGTTGCGGCGTTCAAGGTCATATTGAACTTGCCCTTGAATCCCGATTCTTCGCTTAATAAGAAGTAGTAATCAACGCTGTTAGCCGTTGCCTTTGCCGTGTCGCTATTGACGGTTGTACCCGTCGTGGATTCCGTCATCGTAAACGTCTTAATGGAAGTATCAACGTTGACGACACTGAAAGTAAGCGTGTAGCTCTTGGTCGTCGAGCCGTCTTTTGCCGTGACGGTAAGGGCAAGCGTACCGCCGTCCTTAATATTCGTTATCGTGCCTTTGGTTGAAATTGTGGTTACGTCGGAGGTGCAGTTAGTTGCCGTAACCGCAACGCCCGTTGCACCGTAGCCTGAAAGGATTGTGGGCGTTACTTCGACTGAAGTATTGTCGCTGGGTACTTTAACAGTATAACTTGTCGTATCCTTATCAAACGTACTTTGCAACCCCATGCCCGAAACGGCATCCGCCGACGCAGGTCGGTTTATAGTTACCGCTAAGGCGGATAGTCGCGCATACGAACTCTTTATGGCAAGGGTATATGTTTTAGTCGTAGTAGTATCTTCTGCCGTGACGAGAATTTTTAAAGTCGTTTCGCCACTGCTATCTAAAGTTATAGAGGTTTCCGTGTCGTTAGTAAGCGCCGTGGTGGGCGTACCCGTGCCGACGCAATATTTCATTGACGCGGTACTATCGTTTACGGCAGCTTTGAACTTAAAGCTTGTGCCCGTGTCCGCGTTGACGTAGGTCATACTGTCGGCAATGGTAACTGCCGTAGATGCCGAACTTGCGCCGACAGACAAGCTCTTCAAAGTTGCGTCTGAGCTGACTTTACCTATTCTTATCACTGCTGGCGTGCAGTTTATTCCACCTTCGGCAGCCCTGTGAGTAACCGCATTAGAAGAACTACTGTTATTGTACTGAATTGCATTACTATTAAGTGCCGCAACGCCGAAAGAAAGGTTTCCTATACTATTCGGTGCATCACTTGCAACTGTTACTTGATATTTAATAACGATGGGCGTATTTGCAGGAAACGTATATGAGTCATCGTTTTCAACTAGCGAAACGTTGAAACCCTTTTTTGCCTGATTGCTACCATCCTGATAGTTGCTGTAATCGTCATACGTATACTCGTAGTAGCCTTCATCATTCCATACGATTATATTGGATTCATTACCTGTTCCTAAAGAACCGTACGTTGAATTCCATTTAAAATATTTATTATTGTCAGACGGCAAACCGTCGCTACCTAGCGGACTAACAACAAAGCTTAATGCGGACCAGTGCATATCGGAACCGAAACCAGAAGTAATTGTTATCGTAAACGTTATAGTTTCGTCCGCTTCCGCATTGGTTTTATCTGCCGTTACTACAACGTCGGTAACAGACGCAGACGCAGCGTCTGCCGAGAGTGACTTATTATTGAAGATATTACTGCCCAAAACGCATAAAACTATTGCCGTTAAAGCAAGCAATAGTGATAATGCAATTTTTTTAATTGATTTATTCATAAGTATTTCCTAACGTCCGCTTTATAATAAAGCTTAAATATGGTTGAATATTCTATTTAATTTACCGATTCTTTTATGCAAAGAGTCAACGGCTTGACTGTTATCCCACCCTCTTCAGCATTGCTCACACCTAAACCAATTTCAGTGATACCGTCTGCATAATCGCAAACGATAGTGTTATCTTGTTTCGTGAAATTCAATACGTTAAATTTGCTTTCAGTTATTCCAAACAAAAAAGCATCGTTTGCTATAGCAGTTTCTTTAACCTTAATCTGTGCAGTTAACTCAAATTTTTCTTCTGTAGAAACCTTGTTTGCACCTGTTCGTACTAAACTAATACGAAATCCGCCTGTACCACGATTGCTACTGAACAAATCCGAAGAATTATCAACCCAACCATTTTTGAATTTCTTATTTATTGTATAGTTTATCAACTCAAAATCTTGTGCAATATCGGTAGAAACGGTGGTATTATCAGTCATAGGTCCTATAACCATGTCAATTACTTCCCAATACATATCCACTCTTTTTGTTTCAATTTCCACAGTAAGCGTGAATGTTTCGCCTGCCGTAAGTTCGGTTTTATCTATAGAAAGCTTTATTGCGGACGGCGTAGTAAAAGTGAATTCATCGACAGGGTCATCAGTATCGGACGGATTGTCTGTTGAACCTGAATTATCCGTAGAATCACCTGGAGTCTGCGGCGTATCATCACCGCCCGTGGAATCACCGGGAGTTTGCTGAGTATCGTCACTGCCCGTATTTGTGGAACCACCGTTCGTATCCGAAGAATCCGAACCCGAATTATCGTCATTCGCATCCGAAGAATCGCCTGGCGTTTGAGTGGTATCGTCACTGCCCGTATTTGTAGGCCCATCGTTTTTAGAAGGCAATAGGCAAAGCAACAAAACCATAGCGGTAAACAAAAGCGCTAAGACGGCAGTTGCTACCACGATTAAAACTTTTTTCGATTTATTCATGAGTGGGTATCCTCTCTGTATTCAAGATAAAAATTCAGTCGTTTTGCACCATCGGCAACTGCCGATGGTGCAAAATTAACTTATTATTTATACTTTTTATAAAAGTTTAAGAACTTAACCTTTATTTTACGAAGTATGTGCTTAAAGCTACTTCTCCTCTGGTATGCTGTCCGATTGGAACGATTTCGCCGCCGGTTACGTAAGGCGTACCTTCTTTGGTAAGAACTGTATTATTTTTAATGTACGCAGCAAGCCTTAATTCTTCCTTGCCGTTAAATTCTTCCATTGTTGCAGCTATATTTTTGATTATGTTGCCTAAAACTTTAATATCCAAAGAGTCAGCCACACCGTCGCCGTTCAAATCGCCAAGTACGGAGAGATAAATCGTTTCTTCTACGTCGCCGTCAACTATGTATTCAAGCTTCCAACCCGTGCCTACACCTGAGTCTGACTTATTTAAGTCGTCTGCCGTAAAACCGTCTGCAGGGACACCTAAATTGTAGATAAGCGTTCCGTCAGCCTTATAGAGCTTTATGCTGTTTGCAACGCTCGTTTCAAAGTTGGTAAGGAAAGTATTGACACTGGTAAAGTCTGCAATCTGACCGATTACGAACCTATCAAATTCAAGGTCGTCAGTGCCGTGCTCTAATCCCTTTTCTTTATAAGTTCTGCGGTAAACGTTTGTTGAAGTATATTCTTCATACATAAAGTCCGCAGTAACGCCAGATTTTAACTGAAGAGCCGTGTAAGCCTTTAATATGAATTTGTATTCCTTAGTATTGCCTGCTTCGGCAGTAACGAATACGGTATGTTCACCTGCGGCAAGAGTTTTAGACACCGTGTACGTTACGCTATCCAAAGTAACTTTAGTTGCCGTAGTAGGGAACGTAACGGTTACTTCAGACGCTGCGTTCGTTTCACCCTTAACTAAGTAGAAGTAATCAACCGATTTTTCAGTTGCCTTAGTTGCATCGTTTGCGAAGGTCTTATTCGTCGTTTTGCCGACTACGGTAAGAGTAATTGCCGTGTCTACGTCCTTTACGTCGAAGGTTACTACGTAAGCCGTATCTGACCTAGTACCCGCACCGTTATCCGCCTGTGCCTTAATGGTTAAGGTATCACCGTCAGCTATGCCCGTTACGTCGAACGCAGTGCCGCTGGTGCCGGTCGAAGGAACGGTACAGCTGCCCGTCTTTGAAAGCGCCATAGTGGAACTTGCACTGTTGCCCGTTGAAACGGTTGCGGTTATAGAGACCTTAGTTGCATCGCTAGGCACTATGACGGTGTATGCAAGCGTTTTGGAATCGAACGTTTCCTGTACACCTTCGGTCACGCCGGTAATTTTAGTATCAGACTTTGCAGTGAGCGAGGTGAGCACTGCGTCCACCACCGTTACGGTCAAAATATATTCCTTTTCATCGCCGTTTTCAGCCGTGACTATTATCGAAAGCTTGCCGTCAGCAGGAATCGGAAATTTTGTTATCTCTTTAGGATTTACTTCCGTGCCTTCATCGGTATCATCGCTCGTCTTCTTTACCTTTATCGTTGCTCCGCCAGCATCGCTAGGCAATACAGGATAAATAGCTATGGGGCTATTCATATCTTTAACAGTTATTGCAAGGTTGGTCGAGTCGGTATCCAAGTCGGTCAATTCCGTCTCAGTCTCACCCTGACCTACTTTAATGCTTTCAAGGTTATTAACCGTACTGGGTTCCTTGACTTCAAACGTAAGTGGTATAACCTCAAATCTAGCACTTTCATTTGCATATATAGGGTCCTTTACACCGTAGATTGTGTACGAATCGAGATTCGACTGTGATACGCCTATTTCAAACTTAGTACCGTCTGCAACGTCGGAGCCTATAGTAATACCGAACCCAAATGTAATCTCTTCAGTACAAGCTAACTGAGTACCCTTATCGTTTGATACGGATATTTCTACTAAACCATACTGTCCTTTATCAGGCTTAACGCTACTGTTATCTGCTAATGCTGTTTTGATGTTAGCACTTTTATTAAGAAGAACCCTCGAGCTGACAGGTTCAAACGTAAGCATACCGCATTTAGTTTCATCAAAGCTGTCTTTCGTTGGAACAGTAGGACCAATGTGCAAAGTAAGCGCACCAAATACTGAACCTTCAAGCGATGAACTTACGGTTACCGTAACGTTAAACTTTGTACCTTTAGAAAAGGTCTTAGTATCCGCTTCAATTTTTACGGTTACGTCCTTGCCGTCTGCACTGGCAACTTCGCCGTGACCGACGAAGAATAACCCGCCGAACAGCGCAAGCACCATTACTATTGCAAGCATTATAGCCGCAAAGGTTTTGTTAAATACTTTTTTCATAAGCACCTCCGTTAAAGTGAACTTATTATTTTTTACTTGATTAGGGTTTGTCTGTTCCGTGTTTTTTGACACGGAACGAAGGCGAGCTCGCCTTGTTAATTTTTGTCTTTTTTGACTTTTTATGAAATAAATTTACAATATCTGACTTATTTTAACATATTATACACCCGACGGCACATATTGTCAAGATTGCTCTTAACAATATGCACCTATCGGATATATATTTTTTAAGAAATTAGAAGAAGCTTAACGAATTTTTTTCACCTCTGATAATCATACCCATTATCATAATATCGGAAGCGTTTATTCTACCCTTATTTATAAGCATACCTGCAAGCCTTATTTCAAGGTTTTCAAGAGAGTCAATTTCTTTTATGTAATTGCCTATAACGCTTATATCAAGCGTAGTTACTGCACCGTCGCCATCCAAGTCGCCGAGAACGGAGACATATACGACGTCCGCCATATCCTCTTCCTTACCGTAGAGAATACGCCAACCAGTACCTACGGGGTAGAGCATTTCGTTATACAAGTCTGCCTCAGAGATACCTTCCGCAGGTTTACCGCAGTCGTAGATTAGTACGCTCTTATTGCTGTAGACTCGGATATAATCGAGCTGGTCCGCATCAATGTTGTTCAATAACGTGCCTACGGACGTAAACTGACCTATATTGCCGAGCACGACTCTCTCGAAGTTGGTATCGTCCTTGCCATGTACCCATCCCTTTTCAGTATAGGTCTTACGGTAGATTTCGGGATATTTACCTGTCGTAATCTCTTGATAGATAAATTCGTATTCGGAATCTGCTGCAAGCTTGAGCGCATCGCCGCCAGATATCGTCAGCATACCGTAGTTGTCTTCGTCGACGACTAATTCTGCAACGTAGTTTGCGCTGCCCTTTAAGCTGCCTTCGCCGGGAAGAATAGGCACAATCTTGTACGTGCCGCGCAAGCCGACCGATTGAGTCAACTCACCTTCCACTTCGTACTGAGGCGTAAGCTTTAAGGTATTCATTGCAAATACTTCTAATACGGTTAAGTCTTTTTCTGCGCCGACAAACTCGTCACAGTTGAGAGTGTACCAATCGGAAATACTTACCGCAGAACCGGTGTATTCAGCCGTCTTGTCAATCGTCGTAACCTTGATTTTTACCGTCTTAGGAACGATTTTGAACGTCTTGGTTGCGTCTTCTTCGTCAAGATAGTAGTTGTTAATTGATTCGCCTTCGCCACCCGTAATCTTAAGCTTGACTTCGTACTCGCCGACGTTGGTCTTATTGCCGCCTTCGAATGCCCACGTAAGCTTATCCGTTGCGTTAAGGTAATCAATTTCAATTACGGGGTTCTGAGCTTCGCCGTTGTACGTTACTTCATACTGTGCCGACAAGAACGTTATCTTTGCCGCAGTGATGTAGTAATCAGTCTTTAAGTTACCTGCTACGGGACCTGCTTCTGCGTCTGTAGGCGCATTTTCATCGGGTGCTTTCGCTTTATAGTTTGAATTGTTAAGCGAATTTACTTGCGCAGTGTAAGAAGCAGTTCTTGCGTCCTTACCGTTACCCGTTACGTTCGCCTTTACGATATCGCCGTTCAACGTACCTATTGCCGTTGCTTCGGGCGCCTGCTTGCTACCGTTATAGACGAGAGTTAATTCACCCCAAGCAATATATACTTCGTATTGCTGTATCTCATACTCGGTAGTGATTTCTGCGCCTTCCAACGTATAGTTGGCGTTATCCAAAGCAGTTGCTGTAGCCGTGTTCGTGCCTGCGTTAATTCCGCCGCTTACGGTAACTTCTACCTTATCGCCGTCAACGAGATTTGTGACGGTGGCTTTAGGTGCCTGCTCGAAACCGCTATAGGTCAATTTGGTGGTCAAATCCCATTCGAGAGTTACGACTCTGGGTCTTATGGTGAACGTCGTCGTTGCCGTATCAGAACCTTCTACCGTGTAGTTGGGATTGCCCGTATCGGTGAGCGTTGCCACAAGACCTTCGCCTGCGTTAACCTGACCTGAAACTACGAGATTGCAAACGTCGCCGTTTATGGTGTTGGTTATCGTCGCCGTAGGCGTCTTTTCCGTACCGTCGTAGTCGAATTCCGTATTGCTCCAATCAACGATTACCACAATAGGCTTAACCGTTACTAATATCTTCTTATCGGTTGCCTTGTAGGAATCGGTTTCAATCGTCGAAATTACTACGTAAACTTCACCTGCAGCCAGACCCGTTAAGATATTGTCGGTTAACGAAGCGTTGCCGTTGTTGCCGTCTATTCTTTCGACTGACAACTTGTAGCCGCCTATTTCATCGCTATCGATAATTACGTTAAGCTCTAAAGTATCGCCGTAGATTACTTCGGTAATCTCTAAGTCGACGGGTGCTTCGGGTTTTTCAACCAGAATATCGCACTCAACACTGCCGCCGTTATAATTCTCTGTAGGCATTACGGTTGCGATAACGTGGACGTAACCGAGTTTTGTACCCGTCAATATGCCGCCGCTAATCGTCGCTTCGCCTATAGGCGTTACTTCAGGACCGACAGTACCCATAGTGAATTCGATTGAACCGAATTCCATATTGCCTTCGATTTCAAGCTTGGTGGGAACGTTAATCGTTACCGCCGTAGTCTTGAATATGATTACGGGGTCAGCCTTTTTGATGACGAACTTAGGCGCTCTTACGTTTGCACCTTCTAACGTGTAGTTAGGATTATCGAGCGAAGCCGCGTACGCCGTAGTGTATTCGCCTGCGTCAAGCTGACTGCCGAGCACGAGAACGTTACACGTTTCACCGTTTATAAGTCCGCTGGAAACCTTAGCCGTAGGCGCAAACCTGTTGATACCGTCGTAAGTAAATTCGAAGTTACCCCAAACAAGTTCGACCTTTATAGGCGTTATGGTTATCTCGAATTCAACTTCAGTTGCCGCAAAATTAGTCGTTTCAGCAATATTTACCCTGACTATAACTTTTCCTGCCCTTAAGGGCTTGAGAGTATCGCCGCCGATGACGATTGCCGAACCTGTAGAGTCGATGACTGAATACAGTATAGGGCTGTTTTCAACGTTACCATCTACTTCAAGAAGCAGTGTATCGCCATACTGAACGGTTGTATTCTCCATCGTAAGGTTAAGCGAGCTTCTGTCGATTATGACGAGCTTGGTAACCTTACCTGCCAAGTAGTTTTCACTTTCTTCAGCAGAAACTGTAACCATTACCGAACCCATTTGTTCGGGGGTAAACAGGCCGTCGGCGTCGATAGTTGCTTGACCTGACGTATTTTCAATCGAATAGGTTAAAGGTGCGTCGCCGTCGTTACCCTTGATTTGAAGCTGGGTAGGAACGCCTATGTTGACCCTTGTAGTCAACAGGTCGAGATTTATATCCTTTTTACCTATCGTGAATATCGTACCGGACGTTAAGCTGCCGACGAGAGTATAGTCGGGATTGTCCAGAGCGTAAACTCTTGCATCGCTGTAAGTACCTGCGTTGACCTTACCGCCTATAACGGTTACGCCGCATCCGTCGCCGTCTAACAGGTTAGCAACTTCTGCTTCGGGAGTCTGTTCGCTGCCGTTATAAATAAATTCGGTGTTCTTCCAAGAAATCTCAACGATTCTCGGACTTATCGTTATCTGAGCAACCGTGCGGATTTCATCCTTGTAGTTTGAAGTCTCGCTTACGATTATAGTAACGGTAACGGTACCTGCATGCTTAGGCGTGAGCACGTCGCCTTCGACAGACGCCATTTCCGCATCCGCAACGACGTACTTAACGGTACCGGGGTCGTCTTCGTTGCCGCTGATTTTAAGCGTGAGGTCTTCACCGTAAACACCTTCAACGGTTATAAGGTCGACTTCTCTTTCCGCCTTAGTTACTTCGATTTCGAGTACGCCGGAATATGCGTTACAGTTATCCGTCTCTTCGATTTCAAGCTGAATCTTCACCGTACCCGTTCTGGTTGCGGTAAATACGTACTTACCTTTGACAAGCTCTAACGTACCTGCGCCAACGCTTTCGTGCTTGAGCACTTCCATCGTATAAGGAGCATCATCGAAGTTACCTAATACGCTAAGCTCTTCACTCGTACTATACGTTACGGAAGTAGGACTGAGCTTAGGATTGATATCAGCGCGGATTATCGAATATTCAAGCTGCGTTTCGCTCTCTAAATAGTAGTTAGAGTTAGTTAAACCGTTCGTCTTGAGCGTGTAGGTACCCACCTTGTAGTGGTCGCCTTCAAGCACTTCGAGATTGACGTCGCAATCGTCCTCTCCGCATATACCTACAAGCGTTACGTCGGGTATCTGCTCCTCGCCGTTATACTCGAGCTCCATATCGCCCCAATCAAGGGTGATTAAGCAAGGTTTAATAGTGAACGCCGCTTCGGTGTTCGTTGCCTTTTCAAGCGTATAGTTCCTATTAGAAAGCTCTATAGCACGAGAAGTGTAATCACCTACGTTCTTGCCAGTTGAAACTTTCACTAAGCACTCGTCGTCGCCGACAAGGTTGGTTACTTCTGCCGTAGGCGACTGTTCCTGAGCGTTATAGGTGTATTCGCCTATCGTCCAGAGAAGGGTTACCACACGAGCTTTTATCGTTATAGAGATAAGCACTTCGGTTGCATCGAAGTATTCGTTCTCTTCAACGCTCATTTTAAGCATTAAGTCGCCAGCAGACAAAGGCTTAAGTATATTGCCTTCTTCGATGGTCGCAATCTTACCGTCATACATAGGTAATATGGTATAGGTTACGTCGCCGAACAGGTAGTTGCCTTCTCCGTCGCGAAGGTTGCCTTCGTCATCGTCTGCTACGAGCGTGAGATTTGAACCGTAGGTTACTACCGTCTTTACCAAGCTCAAGGGCGCTTTACCCTTAATAATCTGGATATCGCCTTCAACGGTTGCCGAATCGGTATTTGCCGTCGCGCCTACGCTGACCTTAATTCTTACGGTACCAAGTCTCTTACCGTAGAGCGTATCGCCTGAAAGTTCGCCGTAATCAGCGCCGTCTATCAGTTCGAACGTTACGTCGCCGCCGCCCACGTTACCCGAAATAACAATCTGTTCACGAGTGCCGAGTACGATTTCTGTCGTCGTAATAGTTATCGTGGGTTTAGAAACGAGAATACTATAGTCTGCCGTAAGGTTGGTCACGTCGTCCAACGAGTAGTTAGAGTTGCTAAGACCTGTAACTTCAGCAGTGTATTCACCTGCGTTAATCTTATAACCTGAAACGATAACTTCGCACTCATCGTCGTCGAGTATACCTTCAGCCGTAGCCTTAGGACCCTGACGCTCGCCGTTATAGGGATAATCTCTGTTTTCATCCCAAACTATGCCCGTTATGGGAAGAGGCTTGATTACGTACGTTTTAATGACGTTCGTGCCGCCTTCAAGGGTGTAGTTGTCGTTGTCGATTGCTAATACTTGCGCAATTCTGCTGTTGCCCGCATTCGACTCGCCCTTGATATCGGTTACGTTACACGTCGTACCTTCGACTATGTTGGAAACGGTAGGCGTAGGCGTTTGAACTTCGCCGTTATAGGTAAATTCAGATTCCTGAATCCACTCTATTGTCACAGCCAACTTGCGGACGGTAATTTCAAACGTTTCAGTACCGCCGTTATAGTTATCCGTATCGGCAACGGTTACCGTCACGGTTACGGTTCCCGCCTTAGTACCCTTTAAGGTTTGGTCGGTTATTTCAGCTGAACCCGTACCGTTTTCTACGGTGCAAGTAACTTCGCCGTTTTCAGGATTTGACACAAGCGATAAAGTTATCTGTGAACCGAATACCACTTCCGTATTCGTAATGGCAACCGTTATATCTGCCTTTACGATTTCGAATTCCTTATCGATTTCAGGTCTATCTTCTTCTGCCACTTCGGCTTCGTCGAATATCAACGTGTAGTTGGAATCGCTTAAGCCCGTTGCCGTTGCCGTATAAGTGCCGACGTTAATCTGTGAACCTGAAACGATTACGTCGCAGTCGTCGCCTTCGCACAGGTTGGTAACCTTTGCGGAAGGCTTCTGCTCGGTACCGTCGTAGGTGAGCGTCGTATTGCTCCATTCAAGCGTTACAAGCTTAGGCTTAATGTTAAATCTTACCGTTGCGTCGTCAGAACCTTCAACCGTATAGTTAGGGTTGGAAAGCGTTATGATTTCGGCAAGATGTCTGTTAGCAGCTTCTACCGCACCCTTTACTATAGCGGTACACTCGTCGTCGCCTATAAGGTTTCCAAGCGTTGCAGTAGGTATCTGCTCTTTACCGTTATAGATAAATTCAAGGTTGTCCCATTCGACCGTAACTAAGCGCTTATTGATAGTGAAACCTACAGAAAGATTATCGCCGCCTTCTACGGTGTACTTTTTGTTATCAAGCCCAAGAACCTGTGCAGTATAATTGCCTGCATTGATTTGAGCAGCCGACAACGTTAAGTTAATCAAATCGCCGTTTACTGCGTTATCTACAGCCGCGGTTGCATTATGCTCTTCGCCGTCGTAGGTAAACTCAAAGTCAGACCAAATAATTTCTACAGGACGGGGTGCAATGGTTATAACTTGCGTTACTTCCGCCGCGTTGTAGTTACCCGTTGCCGGAATACTTGCGGTAACCGTAACTTCACCGACGTCTATAGGCGTGAACCAGTTGCCCGTACCGAGCGTTGCTTTTTCAGCGCCGTCGCCTAAAGTGAAGGTAACCTTTGCACCGCTCTTATTGCCAATCACTTCAAGAGTGAACGGCGAACCGTAGACGGCTTCCGTCTGTTTAAGTTCAATCGTAAACTCTGCAGAATTAATGTTATATTGCGTTGCAGGAGCTTTTTCACCAAGCGTATAGTTGCTGTTCGTAAGACCTGTTGCCGTTGCAAGATAAGGGGATTCAGGGTCGTTTACGTTGATTTCAGCGCCAGTAATGATTACGGCACAGCTATCGCCGTCAAATAAACCAATCGCCTTTGCCGTAGGCGCCTGAGCTAAGCCCGTATATACGAGCTCGGTCTCGCCCCATTCTACTTCTATTTCGTAAGGGTCGATGAAGAATAGCGTCGTAAGATTTTCGCCGCCTTCCAAAGTATAGTTGGGGTTATCTAATCCCGTAGCTACCGCGTTAAGATTTTCACCTGCGTTCTTAGTGCCGAGTACGGTTACGTTACATACGTCGTCGCCAATAATATTAGATACGGTTGCCGTAGGCGCCTGTTCTTGAGCGTTATAGACGAACTGCGTATCCGACCAAGTGAGTGTTACGGGTAAAGGTTGGATTGTAAACTCGCCGTAAGAGCTTGTACCTAAAACGAAATTAGGATTGTCTAACAACACCTTAACCTTGTATGTTCCGACGCCTATTGCGTCAACCTTGACGCCGTCCAACGTATATGTCTCTATACCGACAATCGAGCAAATATCGGTGGCGCCCATAAGCGTTGCCTCAGGTGTCTGTATCTCGCCGTTATAGATATATTTATCCGCATACGTCCACTTGACTCTCGGAAAAGCAGTACTCGGTTCTTCTCCACCGCTAGGGTCGTC
>JBJEVB010000014.1:59182-61914 GCA_051884155.1 Candidatus Coproplasma sp.
GGGTCGTCAGGGTCGGGGTCGTCGGGGTCAGGATTGTCTTCGCCGCCGTCGTCTATCTCGTAAGGCTTAATTACGATTTCGACTTCGATTTCAGTAGGAACGTAGTTGCCTATCTGTTCGCTGGTGTATGCCTTAACCTTAATAGTACCTGCACCGTTAGCGTTTACGTAGTACAGTCCGTTTTCTTCGGCTAAGACCGCAAGGTCTTCACCTTCAAGAAGCTCGAACGTAACTTTATCGGTTACGTCAACCTTTACGCCGCTGGGTTCGAAGTAGTGCGCCGTGAGCTGCACTTTAGTATCGCCGTAAGTGAGAGTTAAAGGCTCTACCTTTAAAGGCATTTCGGCTTTAACTATGGTATACGTTCCGATAAGCGACGCGGATTCATAGTTGTCCGTTGCCTTAACGTTTGCGGTGAAAGTCATCGTACCGAGTGCCCAAGCCGTATAGAGTTTTTGTGCTGCGTCGTATTTGAACGAACCGTCGACATTAAACTCCTCCGACCAATTCGTCAGGCTTATCGTAAGCACACCGCCGCCGACGTTACCTTCAACTTCGGGGTAGAAAGGCGTATCGTAATAAGCCGTATCCGAAGTGAACCTTAAGTTTAGCGTTGCCTTCTTGATTTCAAATATGCGGAAGCAATCGTCTGCGTTCGCTAATTCGTAATTGTTGTTAGAAGGTACTAAACCTACGTCGTACTTGCCCGCATTCGTCCAAGTGGGTGCAACTTTCGCTTCTTCCCAACCTGCGTAGCCCGCCTTGTAGACGTTAAGCCTGAACATAGCCGTATCGTTAGCGAGCACGCCTTCGTATGAAGGAGTTGCAAGAGTTTGGGGTGCGCCCGTGTATTCAACGGTCAACGAATCGCCCCAATCTACCGTAATGGGTCTGCGCTTGATGGTTATGGTACCCTTTATGGTCGAAGCCTTATAGAAGCTTGACGCCGCAACCTGTGCCGTAACGTTAATCGTACCTATATTGAGTGCGGTTATCTGGTTGCCGGACATACTTGCTCTGCCGCCGTCGTCGCCGTTAGATATCGACCAGGTTATCGTACCCATTTCGCTTGAGTCATAATTATCAAGCGTAAGCGTTGCGGTATCACCGTAAACCATCTCTATAGGAGAAATGGTGGTCTTAAGCTCGCCGGGAACGCAGAGAATCTGCTTGATTGCAGTAGATTCTTTATAGTTTGCCGTCTCTGCCGCAACGGCTATCAACGTAGCATACGTATCAACCGTCTTTGAATATTTATTAATCGTAAGCTCTCCCGTTACGGGGTCTACTGTTGCATACGCCTGACTTGCTTCGTCCAACGAGAACGTTACCGCACCGTTTTCAAGGTTGCCTTCTACAACCATTTCGGTAGGGGTCTTATAATTTGCTTCGTAAGAAACAATCTGGAACTGAGGACGCTCTGCCTTTTCGACTACGTATTTGTATTCGATGCCGACAACGCCGAGCTTATAGTTATTATTGCTTAAGCCGACTGCCGTCGCAGTGTGTCCGCCGTCAGGGCTTGCAATTATCTGTCTGCCGGAAATGGCTACTTCACAGGTATCCAATTCACCCGTCAAGACGTTAGTGCAAAGGCTTGAATCTGCAACCTTTACAACGGGACCGTGAGTGGTTGCACCGTCATAGACGCAGCTTTCGCCTTCGTGCAATTCAGGTTCCCACTCAAGCACAACCGTCTTGGGTGCAATCTTACCGATTACAATCTTTTCGGTTACCGTACCGTCGAGCCAGCAATAATTCTCCTTGAGCGTGAACGATACTGCGTACGAACCTGCGTTGACTGCCTGTATCGATATAGCGCCCGTATCAGGGTTTTCGTATACCCTTACGCCTTCGTCCAACGTACCGATATTGACCATATCCGTATCAATGTCGACGATGATGTTTTCCCAATCGCCGCTGTATTCGTAAGGCGTATCGAATGCGTGAGGCTCGGGGTCGACAGCAACGCCTACCGAAGCTTCACGGTCGATTGCGTCGTCCGCCTCGGAAAGTGATACGGAGTAAATACTTCTGTTGGATACGAAGTAGTTAGAAGGCATTCCTGCGTTGTACATACCGTAGCCGCTAGTGAAGGTACCTGCGCCAAGGCGATAAATACCTACCTTAGCGTCGTCGTTAAATTCGGAAACGACGTTGACCTTTCTCGTGCCGACGGTTAAGTAAATATCGCAGTAGTCGTTAGCTTCGACGTCTGCACCGCCTACGTTCGTCTTATTCTTTGCAACGTTTTCATAGATGCGTGCGCTGCCGCCGACGCCTATTGTACCTGATGCGTGAACACGGATACCGTTTTCACCGGTGTTACCCGTTATTTCGCCGCCCGTAACCGTTACGTTACCCGTACCGGATACGTAGATTGCACCGCCGCCGTCGTTAAGAGTAGTACCGCTTGCACTATTGCCCTTTATTTCGCCGCCGGTTATTTCAACGACGCCTGCCGCATAAATCGCACCTGCGCTGACTGCAGAGTTATCGTTTATGCAACCGCCGTTCATCTTGAAGAAGGTGGTACTGCCGTTATTTACGAATACCGCACCGGCACTTGAACCCGTGTTGTTCGTAATATAAGCGTTGTCGTCCATAGTGAGCTGACCGCCGCTTGCAATATACACGCCGCCTATAAGACCTTGGTTGCTGTCGATTGAACCGCCGGTCATATTCATCTTGCCTGACGTGTATACGGCACCGCCGCCCGATTCAGCCTTGTT
>JBJEVB010000014.1:62014-65508 GCA_051884155.1 Candidatus Coproplasma sp.
TACTTGTCGGGTTCTTCCGATACGAATACCGTCTCAAACGGGTCGGTATCGTTGCCGTTATACAAGCCCCAACCGTTAGTAAGTCTACCTACGCCCTGTCTCATATAACCTATCTTAGCGTCTTCGGACAGAGATGATATAACGTTAATCATTGCAAGAGGGCTTTCAAGCCTTAAGCCTGAACCTACCTTCCTGTTTTCGGTATAGATGTACGCGTTTTCGCCGACGTTGATAGTTGAATTCGTCTTTGAAATGAAGGCGTCGGCAGTAGTGTTACCCGTGACCTTACCGCCCGTTGCGGTAAACGTACCGCCGTTTACATATACGCCGTATAACGAGTTACCGCTTATATTGCCGCCGTACTTGTCGTTGCCGTATACGTTGACTTCGGTACCCGTAAGCGCCAAATCTTCGGTTATGAGAAGTCCGCCGAGCGTTACGCTTGCCTTTACACCGTTCAAGAATACGCCGTAGCTACCGCCCTTAATCGTACCTTGGTTGGTAACCGAAGAGTCGATTATCTGCAAAGTACCTTCAACGATAATAACCGCATTGTAAATTGAGTACTGTGAGTCTAAGTTGAGCGCGTGATTTCTATCAAGCGTGAAACCGTTTAAATCAAGTACTATATTCGCATCGGCAGGTACCAACAACGCGCCGTTGCGGTATGCGTTACCGTCCGAACCGAAACGGGTATTGTAAGAACCAACGTTATAGTTGTCCGCCGTCCAGTCGCTTATGAGAGTGAACAGTTCGGGTGCGCCGCTTGCACTTCTGCTGTTGTTGATTGCAAATACCCAGTTATCGTTATTGTTGTTGGAGAGCATCGTCGCTTCTCTAAGCGCACCTGCGCCCGAAGAGCCTATTCTATAGGTGTTCAATGCCGCCTTGAAACGCATTTCGGGCTTGACGGTAGGATTGTATTTACCCCAACCTGAGGTGAACGTTCCTATCCTATCCCTTCTGATATAAATGCTATTTCTTTCTTCGATTGCGCCCGTAAGCATTTCGGAACCGATATTTAAGATATGGTCGCTGTAATAGAAACCGATATCATCCCTATACATATCGTTGCCCGATACGCGATAGTTCTTATCGAACAACGCCGTACCGCCGATAGTTACGCTAACGTAATTATTTACGTAACTCCTGTAAATGAATACCGCGCCGCCGAATCTGATAGCTTTATTTTCCGTAAAGAAGCCTGCTTCAATTTCTACGTGTGCATAATAATCCTGATGGATAGCGCCACCATCGTACACGTAGCCGCCCTTAATGATACCTTGAACGATATTGCCGTTCTTATCGTATTTAGCGGTACTGTCGATTACCTTTAAAGCACCCTGAACGAGAATTACCCAGCCGTAATCGTAATAGGTCGCATGGTCGTAAAGACCCCTGTCGATGGTATGTCCGTTAAGGTCGAGAATTATGGACGCGTTGCTCGGAACGTGTAACGCACCGCCGTAATAACCCGTACCAGAACCGAATGAGGTTACGGAACCGCTAGGCGACGCCGTCCAGTTTTCGTACAATACGAAGGTCTTTTGCTTGCCTTCATTTATGCTCGCCTGAACGGTCTTTTGCCAGTTGACCTGATTGTCGCGGCAGAATAAGATACCGTCGTGCCTGTCGTCCTGATTGTAATCGCTGAGCGCATACTGCTTTACGCTATCCGAATAGAATACGTCAGTTACCTTATTATCGTTATTCAAATCCTGCCAGCCGCTGGTTATAAACCTGCCGTTTGCAGAAATGGAATAAGGATTGACGGATATGCCCACCTTTGCATCGCTATTTATGTAATTACTTATTGCTATAAGGTTGGTATCGCTGGTGAAGTAAAGGTTACGCTCGGTATCAAGCGTTGCGCCAAATTCGTTAATAAGATTATTACCGCTTATGTAAGGCGAACCGCCGAAGTTTACGGTTGCGTTATCGTACGCGCATACGCCGCCTGTAAACGCACCGTAGTTTCCGGTTATCTTACCGCCCGTCATGTTGAAGGTAGAACCGCCGCTCAAGAAGACGCCGCCTGCATATGCAGAGTTGTGCGACATCTTGTTGCCGGTTATAGTACCGCCTTCGATTGAAAGCGTACCGGTGTATACGGCAATACCGCCTGCAGCGCCGCTGCCGTAGCCGTAATAGCTACCGCCGTTGCTGTAACCGCCGGTTATAGTACCGGTCTGCTCGGCACTGCTATCTCTTATGACGAGAGTACCGCTCCTTACCCAAATAACTTGACCGTCAGCTTGGGCACCCGTTAACGCACGGTCGATTGTATAGCCGTTTAAGTCGAGAATTATATGACAGCCGGCAGGTACGTATAACGCACCGCGATAGAAGCCTGCTACACCTGAATTAGCACTGTCGAACGTAGTTATAAAGTCTTTGTGCTGTTCCGCCGTCCAGTCTTCGAAGAGCGTGCAGACCTGAGCTCTGCCGCCGTTTGCAAGACTCGTCTTGACAGCGTATGCCCAGTTGGTGTAATTGTCCTTACCTATCAACGCTGCTTCCATACTCTCGTCGTCAAAGAAGCCTTCGTCGATGACGTTGTACTTTTCGTTGTCGGAAACGAAGTAGGTTGAAGGAACCACAGACTTGTTATACTTGCTGTAATTATTCGTTAAAGTACCCGAACCGAAGTTTGTGCTACCCTTAGTCCTTATAACGCCGAACTTGGAATCTTCATCAAATGCGGATATTACGTTGATAACCTGCGTTACGTCGTTTAAGAAGATGTTAGCCGACGCGCCTGCCCTGAACTTATTATTGATTACGCTTGACTTGCCGCCGAGCGAGAATAAGTTGTTGCCTGCAAGGTATAAGCCTACGCCCTTGTTACCTTCGATATTACCGCCGTCCATCGTAAATTTACCGCCGCTACATACGTGAACGCCGCTACCGCAGCTTGCGCTGTCAATATTGTCGCCGGTGTTGAAGCCGCCCGTTATTAAACCTGCGCCGCCGAGCGAAGTATCGGTTACCGTCAAGGAGCCGCCGCCGTCTACGTAGATTACGTAGCCCGTACTATTCGTTGACTGAACGTTTAATGTGGTAAGTCCACGGTCGAGCTTAAAGTTGTTTAAATCGAGTACGATTTGAACGTTAGGATAAACCCTAAGCGCACCATAGTAATATGCAACGCCGTCCGTACCGAAAGTAGTGTTGACGTTATCTTCGTCAGCCGTCCAGTTGCTGTACAGCTTAACGGTCATTTCGGTTCTGGTGCTATAGCTTGCATTAGTTGCATTCTTCCAGTTGGTGGCGTTATCGTAGCAGAACAAAGCCGCTTCTCTTGAACCGACGCCCGAGTATTCGATTATGCCGTGAGTAGGGTCGGACGAGAAGAAGTAATTTGTAACCGCATCGGTATTATAACGACCGAAACTGCTGGTTATAACGCTGCCGCCAAAGCTACGAGTATCGTAGTTATTTACCGCCCTGTAGACGCCTAAGTGAGCGCCCTTCGTAAGCTTTGAACCTACGTT
>JBJEVB010000014.1:65608-72780 GCA_051884155.1 Candidatus Coproplasma sp.
ATAGTACCGCCGAGCAATTCGAACCTTGCTTTAGAACCAACGTGTACGCCTGCCGCCTGGAAGTGAGTGTCTACCTGTAAGAGAGAGCCGCCCGTAATCGTACCCGTACCTTCTTCCGACGAGTCAACGACGGTCAAGCTGCCTAATACGGTTATTACAGAGCCGTATCTTACCGGTTTGTTAAGGTTTCTGTTTACGGTATAACCTGCCAAATCAAGTTCTATATAAGCACCTGAAGGCACGTAGAGCGCACCGTTATAGTAGCCGGTACCCGTTCCGAATGCGGTCGTATAAGTGCTGTCTTCACTTGCAAACCAGTCCTCAGTAAGGCGGACGGTCTGAGTCTTGCCTGTTCTAAGACTTTCAGTAACGGCATACTGCCAGTTGGTGTGATTATCAGGCGAAAGGAAGAACAATTCGCCGTCGCCACTCTCTATTCCATAATAATTCTTATGCTCGGATACGAAATAGTCAAGGGGCGAATAGCCGTACATATATTCCTGGAAGCCTTCGGTTACGTAACCATTGCTGGGTCTGCTTACACCTATGAGCTCTTTACCAAACAAATCGCTGACAATCTTAATCTTCTCGTCTGCTTTATTTATGTACAAGTTGCTATCTGCACCGTCTACGTTGTAGTTATCAATAACTTGAGCGTAACCGCCGACTTCGATATGACCGTTATCCATAATATAGATACCGGAACCGTCGGACTTACCCGTATTGCCGGTAATCGTGCCGCCCTTTATGCAGAGCGTACCGCCGCTTTGAACGACGATACCGCCGCCGCCCAAAGTGTTGTAGCCGCCCGTAATTATACCGGTATGCTTATTGGAAGAGTCTATTATTTCCAACCTGCCCAAAACGTTGATAACGTAGCCGTTATCAGTTGCGTTTACAAGATTCCTGTCAATCGTGTAGCCCTTTAAATCAAGGACGATGCTCTTGTTTGCAGGCAAGTTTATAGTACCGTACGTATAGCATGAAGTATCCGTCGGGTGGAATGACGTCGTATAGCTGAGATGGGGTTCTGCAATCCAGTCTTCCGAAAGCTCGAACTTGATGGGCTTTGACATACTGCTTGCATTGACCGCATTAATCCAGTTGGTGTAGTTTTCCGTACACCAGAATGCACCTTCTGCACCGGAAGTGGTAGTTACTCTAGTAATGCTGTGGCTCTGCATCCATCTACCCACAAAGTAACGGTCGGGATAATCTGCCGCAGCGTGGTGGCTTGAATAGTTGTAAGTAAACTGAACGCCGCCCGTAGTCGTTGCCCAGTTGTTTACCTGTACGCTAGGCGCAACGCCGATTTTTGCCTTACTAGTGAAAGAGCCAACTATCTGAACGTATATACCGGTTCCTGAGAAACGAATATCGCAGTCGTAGCCTCTGTTGTGCTTGTTGTCAAGAATAATAGGGCTACCGCTGAGATTGACTATGTTTGAGTTGGTTATGTATATTGCACCTGCGCCGCTATCGCTGTTAAGGTCGCCGCCGTAATTGCCCATTATCTTGCCGCCCGTAATGGTTATAGGCGCGTTTGTATATTGAGTAGTAATTACTGAACTTGATGACCCCGTTGCGTGGTTACCCGTTATGGTACCGCCTTCGATATTGAGCTTAGCGCCGCTATATACGTAGAATACCGACGATTGTGCAGATATAGTGCTGGAATTATAGCTGTTGAAACCGCCTGTGATTATACCGTTGCCTTCCTTAGAAGTATCGCGTACCGTAAGGAAGCCGTATATTCTGAAAATGTAACCTTCTGAAATTGCCGCTTCAAGCCCCCTGTCAAGGGTGTAACCGTTAAGGTCGACTATGATATCTGCATTAGAAGGAACGTTAAGTCCGCCCTTGCCGTCGCCGTTATCGTTCGTGTAGGC
Organism: Candidatus Coproplasma sp.; assembly: GCA_051884155.1. GTDB lineage: Bacteria > Bacillota > Clostridia > Christensenellales > Borkfalkiaceae > Coproplasma. The sequence goes on from JBJEVB010000014.1 coordinate 67,498, forward strand.
AGTATTAGTAGAGTCCGTACCGAACATACCGCTTTCTGCCGTCCAGTCGCTGACGAGTTTGAAGATGATTTGCTTTTTATTACCTTCGACGCTTGCCCTGATTGCATATTCCCAGTTCATTGCGTTGTCGTTGGTATAGAGACCTGCTTCACCCGTTTCATACTTATAAACGTACATCGGGTCGGTACTTGTAAAGTACTCGGCAGGGTCTGCGCTGCGCATATACTTAACGAAATTAACGGAGAAGTCGCCGACGCCGGGTCTTTGGAAACCAGTCTTGCCGGTTGCCGTCAAGGGCGAGACGATTTCAATCATCTGAACCGCACTCGTACCGTAAATATCGGAATCCTGATTCTTGATATTCTTATTACCCGTAACGAGAGCCGAACCGCCCATATATAAGGGTGCTGCAACGTTGCCCGTCCAGCAGACTTCTACGCCGCCTTGCGTTCCGACGTTGCCCGTAATCGTGCCGCCGGTAAGCTTTAGCGAACCGTTTGAACCACTCGAATTAGTATACTTAATACCGCCAGCCGTGTCTGTACTGTTACCGCCTGTAATTTTGCCCGATTGCGAACTTGACGAATCGGTTATTTCTAAGTTGCCGTTAACAAGGAATACCATACCGTTGGTTCTTGCGTCCTTAGAAGTAAGGTTACGGTCGATAGTATAGCCGTTTAAATCGAGAATTATGCTCTTATTCGTAGGCAGATAAATTGCACCGTAATAATACGCACTTCCGTCTACGCCGAATGCGGTTTTATAAGTTTCATAGTCATATGCAATCCAGTCGCGGGTGAGCGTTACGGTCTTTTTAACCGTAGCAGTACTTGCAGCAACAGCCTGACGCCAGTTTTGTTCGTTGTCGATACATTCAACTGCCGCTTCTAAACCCGTATTGTTTGCTGAAGGAAGAGAAATAACTTTGTATGCCAAAGGGTCCGCATAGTGGAATACCGTTGAAGGGTCCACACCCGGATTCAAATTGTTGAAATTAGTCGTGAAAATGTTGCTCGAAAGGTCGGCATAGTAGTTGTTACCAATGTAAGAAACGCCTATATTCGCTTCATTCGTGAAGGCTGAATAAATTTGAACCTTGTAACTTATCGAGTCGCTGAAAGGTCTAATATCAACCTGCTTAGACGTGTTAAGCCTGTTGTTATAAACCTGTGCACTTCCGCCGAGATATACCGAAGCTGCATTAGGTACGTTTATACCGCCTGCATACTCGCCGTAGTTATTCCTTACGATACCGCCCGTCATATAGATGTGAGCGTTGCTACCGTTGACGTAAAGTCCGCCCGTAGAACAATCCGACCTACCAGTCGAAGAGTTACCTTCTACGACGCCGCCTTCCATAAAGAGATTGCCGCCGGGGTAAACGTTGATGCCGCCGCCGGAATAATACGCGTAACTGTCATTCGTCTTGTTCTTGCCGCCGGTGATACTGCCGTATCTATCGTCGCCTTCGTAAGTATCCCTTACTGTCAACTTACCGTCTACGAAAATAACGTAACCGTAATCTGCAGGGAACTCAAGATTTCTGTCGAGTTTATAACCGCTTAAATCAAGTATAATCTTCGCACCGCTAGGAACCCTGAGTGCGCCGCCGTCATGGAACGCAACGTTATCCGACGTGGACTTACCGAACATACCTTCAGGCGCTTCCCAATCGGAAACGAGCATAACCGTTCTCTCGTAGCCCGTTGCAACGCTTTCGTTGACGGCAAACAGCCAGTTGCTGTAGTTATCCATCGTGTAGAGCGCCGCTTCACCCGTGGGCGACTCAATTACGTAGTTGTCACCTGAGTCCGCAACGAAGTAATGAACGGGCGATTCGTCGGGATGATAATCCCCAAAGTTGAGCGTAAAGTCGGAAGAGCTTTCCTTATAAATACCACTCTGTTCGCCGTCCACGCCGCCTGCAGTAAGTGCTGAGAGCAACGTAATATACTGATTATACTTTGCACGAAGGTTGATATTTTTAGTCTTACCGTAGAAGTCCTTATTGCCCGTTACGAGCGCAGAACCACCCATTGCAAAGTAGTTGGTAGTCTTGAACGTGCTTTCGACGTACGTTGCTACGCCGCCGTCAGGACCCCTGTTTTCGGTTATGGTACCGCCGTTTATGGTAAGGTAAGCGCTTGCCGAAATGACGTTAATGCCGCCTGCCTGACCGGTTGTCGTAGTATAACCGCCCATAATCTTGCCGGTTTTTGCCGCAGAGCTGTCTATAATTTCAAGACGGCAGGTGCCGGACATCTGTATAACGTAACCGTTTGCAAGTTTCTTGCTAAGACTATACAAACGCCTGTCTATGGTGTAGCCGTTCAAGTCGAGTATAATATTACTCTGTCCCATTTCAAGCGCACCGTTTGCCGAGAAACCGGTACCCGTACCGAGTGAGCCGTTATCGTCTGCTATCCAGTCGTGTTCAAGCCTTACGGTTATAGGAGAGCCCGAAATTGCGTTCACGTTCGCCGCTATTGCGTTCGACCAGTTCATCTCTAAGTCGACGTTCCAGATAGTAACTTCTACCGCACCTTTATTGGCACCCGTCTGGGGCGCATACGTCTTAATATGCGACCTGTTCTCATCCGACGGGAAGAAGTACTTCGTAGGGTCGATTACGTTGCCGCTTGCGTCTACGTTGTACTGCGCATAGCTGGTCGTGAATACGTTACCGTTAGTTTCCGCCAGCCAACTGTTGTTTACGTCGGGACGGCAAATACCTATATGAGCGTCGTCAGTGAACTTGCTGACTATAGTTATTTTATAGTTTTTAGTATCCTGCATATGGGCAACAGTAGTACCCGAAGTTGCCGCAGGGTTGTATACGTCGTTAGGTTCGCCGCCGCCGAAATCGGTCTCTCTGTCGCCCTTAAAGTTGTCGTAAATCTTTGCGCTGCCGCCCAGATTGAAGGTGTTTGCAGTCAACGCATTGAAACCGATACCGCCTGCAAACGAGCCGAGATTGCCGTTTATCGAGCCGCCTACCATAGTAAGCTGTGCTTTGGTCGCCCAAACTGCAACGCCGCCTACGCCGTAAGGCGTGGTATTGTTATATACACCCGTAGATTTATTGCCCGTTATCGAACCGCCCCTGATATCCAAACGGTCGGAATCAGAGAACATCGTTATACCGCCGCCGTATAAAACGTTGAAAGCGTTATCTACCCAGCCGCCGGTGATTTTGCCGTTGCCGCCGGACGAAGTATCCCTTATGGACAGAGTGCCGCCGTACATTGAAATTACGAAGCCGTATTTACTGCCGCCTACACCCCTCGTTAAAATTCTGTCGATAGTGTAGCCGTTCAAATCGAGAATTATGCTCGTACCTGCAGGTACGTTCATTGCGCCGTAATAATAGGGATAGGTGGTTGCCGTACTCGTATCCACTGACTGGTCGCCGTAAAGCGAAGTTGCGAAGTCGGTAGAGCCGTTATCAACCGCTTCCCAATTTTCGGTAAGCTTGACCGTATACTTCTTTGCGGCAAAGATTTTGGACATGGTAACCGCACTGAACCAGTTATCATTACCGTGATTAGAGATAAGCTGACCGTTGCCGTTATCGTCGGTGGAAACATAATAGCCGTCCTTCTGCGCTTCGAAGTAATCCGCAGGGGAATCGGAAGGGTTATTCACCTTGAAATCGACGGTGAAAGTATAGCCTATATCCCTATATATGCCGTACTTTTTGGTCTTACTGCCGTCTAACGTAGAGACGATTGTAATTAAACCGTTATCTATATTCGCCGTGCCGTAAATGTTATTAGAAGGCAGGTGAATATCGTCGGGATTGCCGTTTAAAGTGTTGTTTTCCACTATAGGGTGTTCACCCATAGCAAAGTACGTATTAATTCTGTAAACGTCGATACCACCGCCCGAAACGGTTGCCGTGTTATTTACGATTGATGCGTCGCCCGTTAAGTAGGTTTTAAGAGTCTGACCGTTCCCTTCGTCGTACGAATATATTTCTACACCGCCGCCGCGCTTTGCAGAGTTGCCGGAAATTACGCCGCCCATTAAATTGAGTGTAGCTGCGTAATTTCTATAATTATAATGATATATACCGCCGCCGCTGCCGGACAAGTCGGTAGAAGCATCGGTAAGACCTACCGCTCGGTTATCGGATATCTTACCGCCGAAGATGTTTACGGTACCGTAATGGTTAAAGATACCGCCGCCGTAGTTTGCAACGTTGCCCGTAATATTACCGCCTGAAAGCGTGAAAGTTGCGTTACCGCCGGTTAGTACACCGCCGCCGCATCCGTAGACGTTATATTCGGTGGGAGCTGTATAAGTATTATAACCGCCGGTAATCTTGCCGTTGCCGCTTGAGCTTGAATCGGTTACTTCTAATATACCTAAATTATATATAACGTAGCCGATATTGTTATTTAACGACTCGTCTAAATCACGGTCTATGGTATGACCGTTTAAGTCTAAAATTACGTTTCTACTTGCAGGAACGTGCAACGCACCGTTATGGAAACCGTGTTCGCTGCTTTCTGAAGTATAGAAGAACATTGACCTGAAACGGCGTTTATAATAAGTATTGTTACTAACGTACGTGCAGTCGGTTGCAGTCCAATCGTGATAGAGCGTAACCGTTAAAGGATTTGCCGTAGAACTGTCCCTTACTGCGTCCGACCAGTTTTGGGCATCGCAATAGCTATACAGCGACGCTTCTGTCACCGTATTCCAAGTCTTTTTATTCGTGGTAAATAAATCGGACTGCGAAGGCTGGAAGAACGTATTAGGGTGGTATAAAGGATTATAAGTGCCGTAGCCACTCGTTATACAGCCGGTAGCGTCGCTTGCGTAGTTGTCGGGATATTTTACGACGTACAAGCTCGCACCGCTTGTTAGCATACCGTCCACTACTATAATATTACTTCTATAGGAATAATCGGGGTTATTTTCGTACTGAGGGAAAATTCTGCCGCAATGTAAATCTATATCGTTGGGATATTTGGTCGCAGTGCTATAGCTATCGTAAGAGCTTTCTTCTACGTAGTAGTTGTTCTTGACTACGGGGGTACCGTGAACTTTCAAAGTAGAATTATAGCACTTAAATACGCCGCCCGAAATATAGCCGATATTGTTGGTTATAGAGCCGCCGTAAAGACAAATCGTACCCGAACCGTCGGAAGAGCCGATACCGCCTGCACCGCGCACCGTACCTAAGCCGACGTTGTAAGAAATAGTACCGCCGTTCATTGTGAACGTACCTGTGTTTACCACGCCGCCGCTGCCGTATTGCATTGCCGACTTATCGTC
>JBJEVB010000015.1:0-16341 GCA_051884155.1 Candidatus Coproplasma sp.
ATTTCGTCCGAAAGAGTGCCGTCAAAAAACGCTTTTATGATTTTGCTTTCCATAAATAACTCCGTTAAACTGTATTCAAAAAAGTACGGTTATCGACAATAGAATTCTCTCATAAAATTTATTTTTTTAGTCTTAATTTTATAGTTTATTTTGGCAAATTTGGCTTGTCGCACGCAGTCGCAAGATTTTTCAAACGTTTTAAAAACGGCTGATTTTAAGCGATTTTTGATTAAAAACGCCCGAAATCGGGGTGTTTTTAAACCGCCGTGTACCTTCAAGTCCAACGGTTTTAGCAAAGCTCGCTATTCTAAAAATTTATCCAAGCGTAAAAATAACCCCTTCGGGAAGGTTTTCGAAGGGGTGGTGTGTTTTAAGTTGGGATTTATATTTATCTATAATTATTAAAACCGTTTTATAAAGCTTAAGAACGGTTAGAAAGCATATCGCAGTATTTGCAGTATGCCTCTATCGGCAGATTGTCGCCCGTAAGCTCTTTTGCCTTTTCTTTGTCTATCTGCTCGACGCGAAAATCGTGGAGTAACTGAGAAAAAGAAATTTTGCTGATTATCCATTGCCTTCTTTTTCTGTCGTACGAACGGAAAAATTCATAGCACTCTCCGTACGCAAACAGCGTCTCTTCGGTTAAATACCCAAGATAATACTCCAAATTATTCTGCTTAATCATTCTTTCTTCTCCGTTCGCTCAAACTCGTCGTCCTTAAAATGAAATGCCCGTTATTTTGATTGCGGCAGCCTTTGCCCTTGTTGCAATCTCTTTATACTTTGTTTCTCCAAATTGACAGATAATAATTGTATTAGTCAATCTTTGTTCATAGGTTCTTTCGTCTGCCATAAAAATCTCCTAAACGCTTTTATTTATTATAGTATAAAACCAAAAACAAGTGAAGAGATTTTGAAAAAATTAATCAAATCTTTTTAAAGCAGCGATAAGTTTAGCGTTAAAAAATAAAACTCTAATAAAATAATCACAATTAACTCACGCAGTTTTAACGAAATTTAAATATACGCCGTATAAAATAGAACTTAGACTGAATTGAAAAAACTATATGGAGAAAGAAAATGAAGATAAAAAAATTTATAAAGTGGCTGCCGGGAATTATTTCGGAGTTGATTGCGATTGTTTTTTGCGTAGTGTACGCCGCAATCGACGGCAGTAAATTTACAATGTATCTTGAATTGTTGGCGTCGGCGTTATTGCCGTTTGCCTTTCCCGTCTATGGGTTAATCTCTAAAAAGCCTATGCCTATAATTCTCTCTATTATATCGTCCGTGTTCGTATTTTTTGCAAGCAATCTCGGCAGTGCGTTAGGGTTTTACGACTTAATCTACTGTTGGGACTTGATTATGCACGGTGCGTTCGGATTCTTATGCAGCCTGATTATTTTCGTTTTGATTATGCAGTGGAACGGCGATAAGCTAAACCCTATCGGCTGTCTGCTAATCATATTCGTGTTTACGCTCGGCGTGGCGGCGCTGTGGGAAGTTTGGGAATATTTAGCCGATACGATAACGGGCGGCGACGCACAGCGCATCGAAGAGTCGATTGCTATGGGTAAATCCCCCGTTGCGGACACGATGGAAGACATTATGATAGCTATGGCAGGCAGTGCAATTTTCTTGATAACGCTTGGGTTGGATAAATTAAACCACTATAAGCTGTTCTCTCGGCTATGCGGATTTTCAGGATTTAAACGGGATTTGGTTTAACGGTTTCAGCATGGTTGAAATTTTATAATTTTGTGACCGTCTAAAAACGTACGGTGCTTGATTGTCGTTAAATACGTGTTATAATGTTGTCAAATATAAAATGCTACAAAGTTTAAAGGCAGAGTATGAAATACCCGATAAATAAAGAATTTTCGCCATATTCTCATTTCACGCCGCCCATAAAAAGCGCAAAGGCGGCAGGGTGGTTGGGCTCTAAAATGCGTCCGCCGCGCAGGCTTTGGCGCGATAGATGCGTTAAGGTTACAAGGCAAAAGATTGCAAGCTACGACGGAGAAGAGATAGAACTTTTAATCATTGAACCCCAGACCTTAAAGGGTGATGCTTGCTGCCTTGTGTACTATCACGGCGGCGGCTTTTTCTTCGGCGCGGCGGGATATCATTACGATTTAGCCCGTAAGTATGCGCTTGATACGTGCTGTAAGGTGGTGTTCGTGCAGTACCGCTTAACGCCAAAGTATGCTCACCCTACGCAGAGCGAAGATTGCTATGCGGCGCTTGAGTGGACTTTTAAAAACGCTCAGGCGCTTGAAGTCGACCCGACTAAAATCGCGGTAGGCGGCGACAGCGCAGGCGGTGCGCTTGCGGCGGCGGTATGCCAAATGGCAAGGGACAGGGGGACGGAAAAGCCGTTGTTTCAACTGCTCGTCTACCCCGTAACGGACAGGCGTATGTATACCTTGTCTCAAAAAAAGTTCACCGACACGCCTATGTGGAACGGCAAATTATCCAAGATAATGTGGCAGGGCTATTTGCAAAGCGGCGATTGTTCAGGCGTTGAAAATATCGCCTATGCGTCCCCTATGGAAGCGGAAAGCTTTATATCTCTCCCTGACGCCTACGTGGAAGTTGCCGAGTTCGACTGCCTGCGCGACGAGGGTTTAGCCTATGCAAACGCCTTGAAAGATAGCGGCGTAGAAGTGGTAATAAACCAAACTAAAGGCACTATGCACGGGTTTGATATAAAGAAAAAAGCGCCTACGACGGTGCAGGCGGTGGATAAACGCATTGAATATATGCTTTGTAAATTTACTTCGCAATAGTCTGGTGTTCCGTGTTAGTTTCAAGCCGTTTGCGCCGTTGTAAAGATAATATTCGTCATAATAGTGCAATTTCAGCGTGCAAAACGAGTTGCCAACCGCAAAAAAAACGGTTACAATATAACCTATTATGATAGGAATTTATTTCAGCGGCTCGGGCAATACCAAGCACTGTGTAGAAAGATTAGTTAAATCAATAGACGGCTCTGCGGTGGTTTTGCCGCTTGAAGGCGACGCAGCTAAGGCGGCGATAGTCAAGACGAATTTAATCGTGTTCGGCTACGGCGTACAGTATTCGGATATGCCCTATTTCGTAAGGGAATTTATTATAGAGAATAAAGAGCTGTGGAAGGATAAAAACGTACTCTGCGTGGCTACTATGGCGGCGTTCAGCGGCGACGGCGCAGGCTGCAGCGCAAGGCTGTTTAAAAAGTACGGCGCAAATATTCTCGGCGGTCTACATATCATTATGCCCGAAACGATTAGCGACGTTAAAGAGAAGAAGGGCGAGAAAGAATCTGACCCCGAAAAGCTGTACTTAGAGAGCATGCAGCACGAAAGCAACTTAAAAAAGCTTGCCGAAGAAAACCGCAAAATCATCAAGCAGGCGGACGAGAAGATAGACGAAGTGGTCAAGGGTATAAAAAAGAATATATTCCCCAAAGACGGCTTAGGCTTTTTTGCAAGGCTTGCAGGTGCGTTCGGTCAAAGGTTATGGTTGGGCAAACGCTCTCACAGCTATACCCAAAAGCTTAAAATAAACGAGGATTTATGCGACGGGTGCCGCATATGCGTTCAGCAATGCCCTATGCACAACTTGACCGTACAAGACGGCAAGGCGCAGCCTTCGGGCAAATGCACTGCCTGCTACCGCTGTGTAAACAGGTGCCCTAAAAAGGCAATCACCCTTTACGGCGACAAGGTTGCAGAGCAGTACAGGTTTGAAAAATATAATTAATCGTATTTAAAAGGCGGACTGCCTTAAGGGGGTTACAATGGATTTACTTGACCGACTGTTGGGTGAAGATACGGACTGCGAAATTAAACTGACTAACGAAGACGGCACGGAACTCGTGTTTAATCAGGTTGCCGTCATTGAGCAGGACGAGAAGATTTTTGCCATACTCACGCCCGTCAGCGACATAGAAGGCGTAAGCGACGACGAAGCCATCGTCTTCCGCGTTGACGAAAGAGACGGCGAGCACGTTCTCGCCCTTGAAGAAGACGAAGAAGTCGCTATGGAAGTTTTCGAAAAGTATATAAAACTTTGGGAAGAGAGCAACCAAGACGGCGAATACGAAGATTTCGACGATTACGACGGCGAGCTGGATAATTAATTTAATAAATGGCAAAGCGTCCGCAACTTGAAGAAAGTTGCGGACGCTTAAACTTTAAATGGTTTTTATCAATATAAAAGCATAGTGCCTTCGGGCATAGTAAAGTTGGGTTTATCCACCTTTCTGAAGTACATTGCCGTCTCGCGGTAGGTGCGGTGGGCAACGACGTAAACTCTCGCTTCGGGGTAAAGCTTTGCAAGGTCTGCCTTAAGCTCGGTAAAGTTTAAAACGTAGTTTGCTATATCAAAGTTTAGGTCGCAACACACGGTATTTGCACCGCTATATAAAACTTCTAAAAGCTTTGCCCTGAACTCTGTGGCAATGCTCAGACGTGAGCGCACTAAGCCCGAACCGCCGCACAAGGCACAAGGGGTCGTGCTGCCCAGCGCCCTTTCGCTGCCCGTGCGCTTGCGGGTAAATTCCACTAAGCCGAAGGGGGACATAGGCAGTACTTTGCATCTGCTCTTGTCGCCCTTTAACGCCTTTTCAAGCTCCTGCACGATTGCCTTTTTATGACTCTCGTCCTTCATATCTATAAAGTCGACGACGAATATACCGCCTATATTTCTAAGGCGAACCTGCCTTGCAATCTCCTTGGTCGCCAAAACGTTGGTGGCGTAAACGGTTTCTTCTAAGCTGTTTTCGCCCGTATACTTGCCCGTGTTTACGTCTATAACCGTCAACGCTTCGGTGCGGTCTACGTTTATATACGCTCCGTTCGAAAGCTCTGCCTTAGACTGCCACGCCTTTAAAATCTCGTGGGATATGCCTTCGGTGTACAGCATATCCTGGTGTGCGTCGTGCAGAACAATCTCTGGCTTTTCGCGTTCGGGATACAGCTCTATAATGCTTTTAATGCTTTCAAACAGCTCTTCGTTTCCCACGTGCACTTCGTCGCAGGGGGTGAGCATAGTATCTCGAAGAGTGCAGGCGTGCAGGGTAAAGTCGCTGTACAACAGTTCGCCGACGGCGGCGTTATCAAAACGCGCTTTAACTACGGCGTAGGTGTTGCGGAAGAAGTTAAGCTCGTTCAGCTTATCGCCCAACACGGCGTAGGGGGCGGCGGTGCGCACAATCATTCCTTCATTGCCGACTAACGCCTTTTTAGCGCTGAAGATAAGGTTGGCCTTTAGCTCGCTGTCCGAAAACTTTCTCGAAACGCCTATAAAGGGGGTGTTGGGCATATATACGATATACTTGCCTACGAACGATAAATTCGTGGTAACCTTAGCCCCTTTTTTGCCGACGGGCGGTTTGGTGATTTGCACCATAATCTCGTCGCCTTCGTGCAGGTTTAGTTCGGCAGGTATATCTATATCGCCGTCGTAATTCCTGATGTCGGGCACTAAATCGGCAACCGAAATATAGCAATGTCTCTCCAAGCCGCAGTCTATAAACGCCGCCTGCATACCGTTAAGCACGTTGGTTACGCGCCCTTTATAGATATTGCCCACGGCGTCGGGTACGGTTGCGCTTTGCGACGTATATTCGCATAGCACGCCGTCTTCGCACAGCGCGTAGTAGTCGATACCGCAGTGGCTGTCAAAATAAAGTTTCCTTGTCAAACCTGTCTCTCCATAGGTGTTTTTAACCCGTTTCGGGCGAATTACCCACATATTATAACATATCTATTGAAATAATCAAGCACTAATAAAAATTTTATGCGGTTATTTCAAGCCGTTCGCTTGACCGCACCGCGCGCCCCGTGATAAAGCGTTGACTTTTTATTCGGCTTAATATATTATGGGGGTAAGACTAATTTAGTCAAGGGTGCTTTAAATGGAACTTGTAGCTGTAGAACAAAATCAATTGCCCGAAATATATTCATCAATGGAACGCAACTTCATTAAGGAAGAGCTGCGCGACTATGAAGAAGTGGCGCGTCTGCATAAAGGCGGTAAATATACGCTCTATCATATCGTAGAGAATGGAGAGCGTAAGGGCTTCGTCGGCGTATGGGGCTTGAACGGTTTCGTATTTTTGGAATATCTCGTCGTGTACGAAGAGTACCGCAACGGCGGCACGGGCGGCAGGGTGCTTGAGATGATTAAGCAAAAGTACGGCAACGTTATTTTGGAAGCCGAACTGCCCGTAGAACCCATTCAGGTGCGTAGGCTCGGCTTTTATAAGCGGCACGGAATGTGCGTAAATCCCCAAACCTATTTTCAGCCGCCGTACAGGAAGGGCGAAAAGGGGTGTAGACTGCACCTTTTAAGCTACCCTGCTTTATTAAACGACTTCGAAGAAAAGGTAAAGCTTATCTACAGGGAAGTGTACGAAAGGGAATACGAGACAAAATAAGCGATATAGATAATGGCAATCACGGCGTTTTAGTATTGACAAGTCGCCGCTTAAAATGTTATAATGATAAAAGTGATAAACAAAAATAGGAGTTAAATGAATGAAATACGATTTTAAATTAATAAGCATGGAAGAACTTTCCTTCAAGATTAACAGGATACAGCTTGCACCCAACCAGCGTTTGGACGTAAAGCCCCAGTTTGCCCGTCAGGTGCGCAAGGCTAACGACAACAAAAAGCTTGTTTTCATAGCTCTGTCCGTTAAAATTGAAAGCACCGAAGCTGAACCCAAGCCCTTCGATTTAAACGTAAGCTTGGTCGGCATGTACGAGCTTGAGAATGAAAACTACACCGCAGAAGAAGAGAGAGCTTTCGTCATCGAAGCAACCAGCCAGCTCTATCCCTATCTTCGTGCAGCAGTTACCAATCTCACCGCACAGGCGTACATTACCCCGCTTAACCTGCCCGTAATCAACGGACCTATTTTCCCTGAAGATAGGGACGTGTATGCGTTTGCGCCCGGTAACGTATCTTAATGGTTTGATTTAGCGCTCTTCATATATACGTCGCAATACTGTGTCGCCTTTGCGCACTTCTCGGTCACGTACGTCTATGTACGCTCCCGTCGTCGTTTACGCAGGCTCCTTGTCTTGCTCGCATCTATGAAGAGACGGTAATCACGAATAAGGTGAAGAGTAATTAAAAACCGCGTCATTGCGAGCGTAGCGTGGCAATCTCGGACTTTTAAGGGCGGACTTCCCCAAAACAATCTCGCCATATTTATTCTTTAAATAATGAAATAAAAAATCTTAGCGCAAAAAGTTTTTACAAAATATTATAAAATAGCTTGACAACCCCCTTTGGAACGTGTTAAAATTTTTCTACACTTCGAAAGGGGTGTAATTTTTTTGTACGGAGACCCATTATGAAGGCATCAACAAGGGCTAAAATCACTTTTGAATGTACCGTTTGCAAGCACAGGAATTATGACAGCTATAAGAATAAGCGTAACGACCCTGACAGGCTTACTATGAACAAATATTGCCCTTTCTGCAAAAAGCATACTGAACACAAGGAATCCAAATAATGGCTAAAGAAACGGAAAAAAAGCCCAATATATTCGTTAGAATGGGCAGAAAACTCAAGGAAGTTTTTTCTGAACTTAAAAGGGTCACCTGGCCGTCGTTCGGCAAGGTTGTCAAGGCTACGGGCGTAGTTTTGGTCGTCGTCTTGATTTTTACCGTTATAATTACAGGCATTAATTTCGGCCTTCAGAAGCTTTTGGAACTTCTCACCAACGCAGGGGGTGTTTAATTTATGGAGCAAAATCCCTGCTGGTATATTCTGCATACCTATTCCGGATACGAGGCAATGGTAAAGGATTCGATTACAAGGTTAATCGAAAACAACAATCTCAAGGACCAAATCTTTGATATTAAAATCCCTATGGAACAGACCATAGAGGAAAAGAACGGCAAGCGCAAAGTGGTAGACCGCAAGCTCTTCCCCTGCTACGTCTTTATCAAAATGATTTATTCCAACCAGCTTTGGTACTGGGTAACTAATACCAGGGGTGTAACCGGCTTCGTAGGTCCTATGGGCAGACCTAAGCCCATGACTCGCGACGAGATTAGAAGAATGCGCTTAGAAGAAATACTTTCCGACGTAGACTTTGTCGTTGGCGATAAGGTAAATATCGACGCAGGTCCTTTGGAAGGCTTCGACGGTGTTATTACCGAGCTTAACGATATGGCTCAGAAGGCTAAGGTTACCATTCTTATCGCTGGCAGAGCTACTGACGTGGAAGTGGAGTATATTCAAATTAAGAAAATCGTAGAATAATTACGCCTGTCCAATAAGCGTCGCGTAAGTATTGTCGCCTTTACGTTTTGGCCCAGTCATTTACGCATAAGTAAACTCCTGTCGCCAAAGCCGCAGGCTCCTGCTCTTGCTCGCTTCTTGACCAAGCCGTTAATCTGAATAAGGTTTAAAATAATTTAAACCGTAATTTAGCTTTCCCTAAAGAATAGGGAAAGTGGGTCGCACCCCAAGTGCGAGCCGATAGAGTTTGATTATCCTATAATCAATACCGAATAACTAATTTCAATTTCAACGCTTTCCGAAAGGTAAGGAAAGCTTGATATATTTGTGGGAGAATAAGTTAAATCTTTTTCATGGCTTATTTGCTTGACCACATAGGAGGAATATTTAATTATGGCAAAGAAAATTACTGCGGTAGTTAAGTTGCAGCTTCCTGCCGGCAAGGCTACCCCTGCGCCCCCCGTAGGTTCTACGTTGGGCCCTCACGGTATCAACATTCCCGGTTTCACTAAGGAATTCAATGCAAAGACTAGCGCACAAGCAGGACTTATCATTCCCTGCGTAGTAACCATCTATCAGGATAGAAGCTTCACCTTCATCCTTAAGACGCCCCCTACCCCCGTACTTATCAAGAAAGCACTCGGGATAGACACGGCTTCCGCTCGTCCTAACAAGGACAAGGTCGGCAAGCTTTCCAAGGCGCAGGTGGAAGAAATCGCAAAGACCAAAATGCCCGATTTAAACTGCAGCGATTTAGAAGCAGCTAAGAGCATGGTTAAGGGCACCGCCCGTTCTATGGGTATCACCGTAGAGGAATAATAGGGAGGTAAAAAGGTAATGAAACTTGCAAAGAAATACGCAGAAAGCGTTAAATCGTACGAGCATTCTAAGGCTTACGAGCCTAAGGAAGCAGTTGCACTTGCACTTTCAACTGCAAAGGCAAAATTCGACGAAACTATCGAACTTCACGTTCGTTTGGGCGTAGACCCCAGACAGGCTGACCAGCAGGTAAGAGGCGTTTTAGTCCTTCCCAACGGTACCGGTAAAACCAAGAAGGTTTTAGTAATCGCAAAGGGCGCAAAGGCTGACGAAGCGCTTGCTGCCGGCGCTGATTACGTTGGTGCAGAAGAAATGGTTCAGCGTATCCAGAAGGATAACTGGTTCGATTTCGACGTAGTTATCACCACCCCCGATATGATGGGCGTAGTCGGCCGTATCGGTCGTGTGCTTGGTCCTAAGGGCTTGATGCCCAACCCCAAGAGCGGTACCGTTACTATGGACGTAACGAGGGCTGTTAAGGAAGTTAAGGCTGGTAAGGTTGAATATCGTTTAGATAAGACCGCTATCATCCACTGCCCCATCGGTAAGAAGTCCTTCGGCGAAGAAAAAATCACCGAAAACTTCACCGCGTTGATGGATGCAATCGTTAAGGCTAAGCCTGCAGCAGCAAAGGGTCAGTACATTAAGTCCGTTACTCTTTCCGCAACTATGGGCCCCGGCGTTAAGGTTTACTACAACAAGGGTTAATTTCAAAGGCGAATATATAAGAAACCCACCAGCTAAGACGGTGGGTTTCTTTTTATGCAAAAAGTTGATACGGACATAAATGTGTGATATAATGAAAAAGGGTATTGCTACAACCGTTCGTTGCGGCGTACCAAAAATTATTTAGGGTAGCGGCAGAGCGAGTATGTTGCAGGTTGAGAATTTAAACAAAAGCTACGGCAGTAAAAGGGTGTTGAACGACGTGAGCTTTTCAATTCCGCAGGACGGAACCATTTGCGGACTTATAGGGCTTAACGGCGCAGGCAAGAGTACGTTGATGAAAATAATTTGTTCCCTGTCGCATGCAGATAGCGGTAAAATCACAGTGGACGGCAAGGATATTTCGGAAGCTTCGGAACAGCGCAAGGTGAAGATAGGTTTCACTATAGAAGCGCCTGCGTTTTACGGCGGTCTTACCGGAAAGCAAAATCTTTGTCTGCTCGCCGACCTGTATCCCGATTTGCCGAAGGATGCGGTAAACCGCAGTCTGGAAACGGTAGGGTTGAGAGAGAATGCAAACGTGAAGGTCAAAAACTATTCGCTGGGTATGAAGCAAAGACTGTACCTTGCTTACGCAATTTTAAACGAGCCTACGGTTTTGATTTTGGACGAGCCGTTTAACGGGATAGACCCCGTCTCGGTTAAAATTTTCAAGGATTTGCTTAAATCGTTTGCGCAAAAAGGTGCAACGATTTTGATTTCGTCTCACAGTATTCTGGATATACAATCGGTTTGCGATAGGGTAATTATTCTTGACAGGGGGCGAATTGCCTACGATTGCAGAGACGTGCAGAACGAAAACCTTGAAGAAAAGTTCTTTGAAATTACGGGAGCGAGTGGCAACGCACAATGAGTAATTTTAAACGACTGCTCAAATACGAAGCCGTCCGCATCGGTACGCAAAAAATATGGTTGTTTTTGCTGCTCGGCTTAATAGTTGCCGTTGCGTTGATATTCGGTATCGGCTACGCTCAAGACGATGCCCACGAACTTGGCGGTTTCGACAAGGCGGCAGTTATGCAGGAATATGAAGAGCATTACTTGCAATACTGCCGAATGATAGACGAATACGGCGATACGACGAGCGAAGAGCAACTTAAAAATTGGGAAAAGCAAGCGGCACTTTACCGCTTTTATCTCGATACGGACACCACCGAGTACGATTACGTGAACAGTTTCGACTATACTTTTAAATACGTCGGCTACGAAAATTTCGGTTTTTGCAATTACTTCTTCGAAATGATGACCTACGTTTTCTGCATAACTGCAGTAATATGTGCGCTGTGGACCTTTTCCGCCGAGCAACGTACGGTTAAAAACCTACTTGCCGCCCCGATTAAACGAAAGCAAATTTTCGCCGTAAAAACGGGAGTAACTTTTTTTGCGGCAATGCTGACGCCCGTTTTTCTGTTTGTTGCACTCGTAATTACCTGCGCCTGCTCTCCGACTAGACAATTTCTTATATATACGGGCAGATACGTTGCCGTAAGCGGTGTGCATATGTTTGCGCAAATCGGCGTAAGAAACCTTTTGGTAATAGCCTTTTTCTATTTCTTTACGCTTTTATGCACGCAATATCTTAAACCGCTTGCTTCCGCGTTGACGCCTTTGTTC
The DNA here is from genome assembly GCA_051884155.1 of Candidatus Coproplasma sp. GTDB lineage: Bacteria > Bacillota > Clostridia > Christensenellales > Borkfalkiaceae > Coproplasma. The sequence continues at coordinate 11,404 of JBJEVB010000015.1, forward strand.
GGTTTTATCTTTTTAGAACTGCTGGGTGCAATCCTTGCAAATAAACCGCTGTTTTATAGACTCGGCAGTGCGGCGTTTAATCCGTTTAATTTTTACCCCGTTATGGGACTTTGGGGTTATCTTGGCGGCTTTGATTTTCATTTTATAATTATCGTCGTCGCTTATCTGCTCGTTGAAGTCGGTTTGTTGATTTGGTCGGGCGTCAGATTCAATAGAAAAGATTTTTAAAAATTATTTTTATAAGGAGAAGAAAATATATGAAACGTATAAAAAACAACGTAAAAGTTTTTATGATTTTTGTTCAAAACAGTAAAGTTTATTGCGTTGCAAATTAAGGGAATGGTATGCAGTTTTTAAGAATGGTAAAAAGCGAGCTACGCAGACTTTTATCCGATAAAAAGCGATTAATTATTTTCTTTGCTGTTTTTGCGGCGGTTATCGTTCTCGTCACGGTTTTTTTGTGCTCTTTGGGGTTGAATAAAGAAGTGGCAGACGCCGACGAGCTGACAGCAAGATACGAGCAGTATTACGAACTGTATCATTCTTGGTATTTATACGAAACGGGTGAAGCCCCTTGCCCGGGAAATCCGAATCAACCGCCTTATATACAGTCCTATAAAAGTTTAAAAGAGTTATGCGACTATTATAAATTTCTTCTCGATACGAACACGACTCAATACGACTATATCGAAACCATGCCGTCGTTTGATATGTATGCGACGTTAAAGGAATACAACGGGTCCTGCTCAATGCTTAAAATTGCGCAATATGCGTTTTATCCGCTTGTGCTGTTTTCAATTGTTTGGACGGTTATCTCTTGTATAAGCCCTTATGAAAGCGGAATTATGAAAAATTATTTTGCTTCGCCGTTGGATAAACGCGCGATTATGGGCGGCAAACTTTTCTCGTCGTGGTTAGTCAACTTCTGCGTTTGGGGTATAGTAGTGGTTTGGGGGTTGATTTTCGGTTGCTTCGGCAAGCAGATTTTCGTGCTGGACTACACCGCCGACGGATACGTTGCTACGCCGTCTGCCACGGTATTTATCGTCGTTATGCTCGGCACGCTTTTTGCGATGTCGTTTACGTGTTGTTTTACCGTTTTAGTCGGGCAGTTTATTAAAAAATCCTTGCCTACGGCGTTGACAGGGGCGGCGTTTTTGGCGGTTTTGCTTTTATTGCGTGCAGTTATATTCAGCGTAGATATAGAACAGATTTTAGCCCCTAACACCCATTGCGTTTATTTTCCCTTGCTCGGTTTAAACAACGTGCTCTATAACCTTGCCGATTGGCGCACGTGGGTTGCGTTTGCTTTTCATATATCGGTCGCAGTAGTTATGACGGTTATAACGTTAAAAATGCAGACGGGCAGGGAATTACGTTCACGGATAAAGCAGGCGGAAAAATCCGAAAAGTAATTTTTTAAAATACGCGTAAAAACGTTTGACTTTTATGCGTATTAACTTTATACTAATACAGTAAAAATTAATTTTACCGCAGACAGCAAGTGCCGCAAGGCTTAATATCTTGCCGAGGTAAGGTCTTTAAAAGCAGTTTACTTGCGCCTTATACTCATGCGGTATAAGGTTTTTTTAATACTAACGGGAGGTAAAAAGAATTTGTCAGCTAATTTCGAAGCAAAAAAAGTTGTAGTTGAAGAAATTACCGCTAAGATTAAAGAATCTAAATCGGTAGTATTCGTAGATTATAAGTCGCTTACCGTTGCAGAAGTTTCCGAACTTCGTAAAAAGTGCAAAGCAGCAGGTTGCGAATACAAGGTCTACAAGAACACGCTCGTAAGAAAGGCTTTAAACGACCTTGGTTTTAACCAGTTCGACGCTGACCTTAACGGCCCTACCGCCGTAACGTTTGCTCAGGACGAGACGTCTGGTGCAAAAGTTATGGTTGCTGCCGCAAAGGATTATGCAGATAAGATTGTCGTAAAAAGCGCTTTCGTAGACAACGCATACGTTGATAAGAACGGCGTTAAGGCACTTGCATCTATGCCTTCGAGGGAAGAGTTGGTTGCAAAGATGCTCGGTTCCATTCAGGCGCCCATTTCCAACTTTGCAGGCGTACTCAACAATCTTCTTTCGGGTATCGTTCGTGTGCTTGATGGGATTGCAAAATCAAAAGAGGCATAAGAAAATTGCCTAAACCACTATGGGCGTGCGCCAAGCCTTTAAACGGGCGCAAATAAATAAATTAAATTAAAAAAATATTAGGAGAATAATTAAAATGGCAGACGTTAAAAAGTTTATCGAAGAAATTAAGGGCATGACCGTTCTTGAATTGAACGAACTCGTAAAGGCACTTGAAGAAGAATTTGGTGTATCCGCAGCAGCTCCCGTAGCAGTTGCAGCAGCTCCCGCAGCAGGCGCAGCAGCTCCCGCAGCAGCAGCTGAAGAAAAGACCGAATTCAACGTAGTTCTTAAGGACGCAGGCGCTAAGAAGATTGACGTTATCAAGGTTGTACGTGCAATCACCGGTCTTGGCCTTGTAGAAGCTAAGGCAGCAGTAGAAAAGGGCGGCGTTATCAAAGAGAACGTTGCTAAGGAAGAAGCTGACAAAATCGTTGCAGACCTTAAGGCTGCAGGCGCAACTGTAGAACTTGCATAAGTTTCTTTAAGTTAATTTCCGCCGTGAGCGGTACGTATTGCGGCGAAAATATTTTTAAATGGAGCGGAGACGGATTTATCGTCCCCGCTTTTAATTTTTATCGATAAAGGCTAAAAATTTAACGGTGGGACGAATTTTTCGTCACGCCGCTTATTATTTTACGTTAATCATCTGGAGTAAAGACGATAAAAAGTACTTTTGTACCGTTTCCATATCGTCGGCAAAACCGCTGTCCAAAATCGCCCTGACGACGCCTATCCAAATCCCTGCGCCTGCGTATTTAAAGTACCTGTTTTCGTTTGTGCAATCGCCTGCATACGTCTCGAAAATCAATTCGTCGATAAGTGCGTCGAACCCGTTGCTGTGCAAAAGCAATAAGGCGTCTTTTACTGAGTACATATAGGTCATAAATTCCCTATCGATTTCGGGTACGGGCAAATCGCTCTTGCCAGTATTTATCCAGCCTATTTTAAGCCAGCTGTAAAGGGCGTCGCGCTTGCCGTTTTTAGTGCCGAAGTAGCGGTAGAAGGTCGTCCTTCCAACATGCGCGGCGCGGCATATATTGGTCACGTTAATCTCTTCAAAATTCTTCTCACTCATAAGGTCGATTACGGCTTGACCTATGCATAGCCTTATCGTATCGCTGCCTTCGTCTCTATATTTTTGCATTTAAGGAACACCTACGCTTATAATGTTTCAATCTGTTTTTGCACGCTTTTCAACGCTTGACAATTACATTTTTTTATAATATCCTAACGTTGCTGTAACAAATGTTCCAAATAAATATACAGTTAAACTAAGAAAAAGTCAATAGGTTAGTTATGAAAAAAGCGATAAAAATAATTTTAATTGTACTCGGTTGTCTTGCTGCGTTGAGTTTGGCGTTATTCGGGTTTTGTTATTGTGCGGCTAAACTGCCTGCCGTTAAAGACGGGTATTTCAACGACGTGACCACGCAGGCGGAAATCGAGAAGAAATACACTTTAAAGGGTGAATATAGCGTCGAATACTTTGAATGTGACGCAAGCGGAACGGTTTGCGGCAAATACGAAGTGTGGTATCCTGCGGATATGATAGATGCAAATAAGACCTATCCGCTCGTGGTTATGGTTAACGGTACGGGCGTGCCTGCGTCGAGATACAAGCCCGTGTTCGACCACCTTGCTTCTTGGGGATTTATCGTGGTGGGCAACGAAGACGGCAACTCTTGGAGTGGGGAGTCTTCTTCGCTAAGCCTTCAATATATGCTTGAACAAAACGCCGACAAGGACAGTATTTTCTATGGCAAAATTGACGAAGGGAATATAGGTATTGCAGGACATTCACAGGGCGGCGTCGGGACAATAAACGCCGTGACCGAACAGAGCAACGGGGTGAAATACAAGGCGATGTATACGGCAAGCGCGACGCATATCGTGCTTTCGGAAGCGTTAAATTGGCCGTATGACGTATCAAAAATCAAGATACCCTATTTTATGACGGCAGGCACTTTAAAGACCGACGCGGGCGACGGGGTAGAAGACAGTTCAAACGTAGGTATTGCGCCACTGTTTTCACTACAGGAAAATTTCGCCGCAATTGACGACAGCGTAGCAAAGATTATGGCAAGGCGAGTAAACGCCGACCACGGCGATATGCTTGCCCAAGCAGACGGGTATATGACGGCTTGGTTATCCTATTGGTTAAAGGGTGACGAGCAGGCGAAGGGCGTTTTCTTCGGTGACGGTGCGGAGATTTTAACGAACGCCAACTGGCAGGACGTGGAAAAGAAGAATTTAGATTAGGTTTAAAATAAATTAAAAGCGGCGGGACGAAGTGTTAGTCCCGCCGCTTTACTGTGTTCTCTTCATATAAGCGTCGTATTTCGGCGTTGCAGTCCGCGCCGCCTTAGTCGCGTACGCTCAAAGTACGCGCCTTGCGGCAACTTCCACCGTCATTGCGGTGGGGACACCCCACGGCAGTGTATCTTAATTGCCTGGTCACCTGACTTACTCAACACAAATCAAAGAGGTGTGGCAATCCCGATGGGTATGGGCGGACTAATCAAATTACTTTATTCGCAGTTTTACTTTCGCTTGCGTATGATAGATTTCTTTTGCAACAGCCAGACGTTAAATTTTATTGAACTGTTGATAATATTTAATATGTATAGAGTTATACCTGTCAAAGCAAGCACTGCCGACCCCGATAGACAGGATATAAACAAAGCAGGGGAATAATTCCGATAGGGTTGACTAATTATAAAAAAGGTGATAGCTCCAAAGCCGAATATGAATGGCAAACTGCTAAGCCACCTTAAGAATAATAACAGCTTATGCTCGC
>JBJEVB010000016.1:0-3180 GCA_051884155.1 Candidatus Coproplasma sp.
TAGCCGTGATATTGCCGTATGCAACTTCTGCCACTACCTTTGCCGCAATTCCGCTGTTAAGGTCTGCATAGATTGTTGCGTTGGCGGTAAGGTCTGCAAGCTCGGGGATTGATTCTGCTGTGAACTGAGAACCGTCAAACGATAAGCCGACTGCTACCGTTTTAACGTCGATAAACGCTTTAATATCGGTGAGAATATCGTAAAGGTCTAGATAATCTTCGTCGTTGGGCTTTGCAAGCTCGCCGTCTACGCCGCAAACGCCCATATTGAAGCCGATTGAAGGCAGGCTTGCGGAAAGAGAGCCGCCGTGTACCCCTTCGCCCTTTGCGTAAGTAAGTTCGCAAGAACCAAACTTAACGCCTGCGTCTACGCCGAGCATATCTAAAACAGTGTCTACGCTGACGCCGATTTTAATCTTTGCATTGTCGGCGTACATTTCGGTGAGAAGCGAAGAGAAATTAGCCGAAAGCGCGCTGTTGAGTACGGATACTAACTTGCCCGTTTCAAAGGTGCTTGCCGCGCCTGCGGTATTCAAAAGCGCGGAAATGCCGCTGACAAGCTCGCTGACGTCGCAGCGTACGTTCAAATCGTACTTTGCGCCGTTAAGTTCTCTTAAGCTTAAATATGCGTTGCCGTATGTACCCGTATTTTGGTTATATTCGTAAATTACGTTTATTTTTGCGGAAATCGTGTTTCCGTTATATGTATAAGAAGCGCTTGCGTCGGCGCCGACCGCTATGCCGTCTAAATCCGCATAGGCGTCAACCTGAACGTTTACCCCCTTTAACGCAGAGAGCGCAACCCCTTCCGCATCGCCGTTGAGCTCGGCAGTGACCTTGATAAGGTCGGAATTAAGGAGCGAATAGATATCCGCAACGTAATCGGCTAAATCCGCAGGGGTCTTTTCGGGGTTGCGGGAAATTATAGGAGCCGTAGTAGTCTTAAGTCCGAGATTTAAGTCGAGCTTTTCGCCGCCGAGCGAAAGTCCGCCGATATCGGCGCCCCTGAACGTGATGGTGTTGCCGCTGATACCGAATACCAAGTTAGCGTCAATGCCGATACCTAAACCGAGCAAATCGTCCGTCTTTAAAGTGAGCGTCGCCTGATTTTCGCCTGCAACGAGCACCATACTGTTCATAAGCTCGGTCAAGGGGTCGGACGCGTTCTCTTCAGCGCCTTCGCTAACGCCGTCAGACTGAACCGTTTGAGAAGAAGGTCTTGAAACGGCTGAAGTTATTTTTCCGATTAATTCGCCGAATTTTTCGGTTTCGAGCTTGACTGCGGCTAGGTTTGCGCAAAGTGCGAAGTCTTCGCCGTAATAAGCCGAAAGCTCGCCGTTGGCGTATTCAACGTAGAAGTTCTGCGTATCAAGCGTTTTGCCTAAGCTTGCCTTGACGTTGATTGAACCTGCGATATCGGCAAGGTCAAGCCCTAAGAACACATAGCCGACGTACTTGTTGTTGCCTAAGTTTGCAGAAATTTCAAACTGCTGACCGCCGTTTAAAACGGTTGCAAAGCCGTTTGATAAGACGTTGGTAACGTCCATAACGAGCTCGTCGTCGACGTTGCCGCCGTTATCTAACGAGCTGTCGCCGAGATATTTTTTATAGTAGCTGTTATAGTAGCCGAAGTGTTCGTTATCAAAATGGTCTTCGCCGTAGTAGTAGACGGTGGTGAAATCGGATACCGAGCTTACTACGATACCCTTATTGATTTTTGAAACTTCGTGTACGTCGCAGGTGTTAATCTGCCAATCTGCATTGAAGTTTAAGGAAATTTCAATGTATTCAAACGCGGGATAATCTGAAAGACCGCCCCTCGTCTTCATGCCGAACTGGTAGAAGAAGGTCGAGCCTGCAGGGTCGAGCGTGAAGGTGAGCGAATAGGTGCCGTTGCTCTCTACCTTTAATTCGTTTGCAGAGATGACGGTATCCGAATTGACTGCATAGTTAAACAATTCGTTGGGCAAAAAGCCGTATGTGTATAGATAAGCGTTTTCGGTAAAGTAAGTGGGTGCGTCCTGCTTCCAGATTGCGGAAGTTGAAGTCGTAGTAGACGTGGGTGTTTCGGAAGTGCGGAAATAGGTGTCCGCTAAGGGGTTGCCTTCTTCGTCCTTGCCGAATACCGTACACGACTGGGTGCCGCCCTTGACCATTGACGAGAAGGTGATGTCACTGTTTACGAGAACGCCGTTTTTATAGTCCTTCCAATTCTTCGTGGTCTGCGTTGCAATCGCCGCAACGGTTACGCCTTCGGTGTAGGAATGGTATTGAGTCTGGCTGTCGAACTTGCCGACTATATAGGCAAGGTTTTCAACCGCCGAATACGCCGTAGGAAGACTTCCGTCCGTAGGGGGCGCGAGCCTTGCGTTGCGCACGTTTTTATCCGTAGGTTCACTCTTGTCGACGGATTTGGGCATACAGCCGGCAACGCCGAACGCCGCAGTTGAAATGCAAGCTGCGGTCAGGAACGAAAATACGATTTTTTTGATTTTGGAATTAAGCTTCATAATTGACTCTGTCAGTGGTCGTTTTATAATAGTGTATTACACTAACAACCGACTGTTTTGCACGCCTTTTTGCAAAAAGCAAAAATTTGTACAATATAAATTATACATACAAATTTCACCAATGTCAAAGGAATTTATAAGGTTGTCATAAAAAATTATTACTCGTTATGATAAATTATCCCAAAAACAGTTAAAAAATGACAAAAAAACGATTTTTCTATATTATATAATCAAAAAGAAGTTCGAAAAGGAAAATTTTGTCATATGTCAGACGTCATATTCGTAACGGGCGCAAAGGGCGGTTCGGGCGCGACGACGTGCGCCGCGTCGGCAGGGTTGGCGCTTGCCCTAAACGGTGAGCGCACGCTTTTTGTAGACGGCGATACCCTATGCGCAAGCGGTCTTGAGATTGCCAAAGTCGACAGCCTTTGCTCCTACACCTTGGGCGACGCGTTAGGCGGCGCGTGCAGGGTCAAGCAGGCGTTAATCAATCATCCGCTATCGCCTAACTTTTATATCCTGCCTACTCTTGGGTGCAACGACGGAGAATTTATTTTTAACGCAGTAAGCTCTCTCGTCCATTCCTTTGACAGAATTTTATGCGACGGGGTTGCAATAGGCGCGTGCAACAGGGCAATGCTCGTGAGCGAGCCCTACTCTGCCTGCGTAAA
>JBJEVB010000016.1:3280-13520 GCA_051884155.1 Candidatus Coproplasma sp.
AAACGGGCTGTCCGTCTGCATAGTTTTCGACGCCGTTCGCGTTAGAAATTTCAGGAAAGCGAGATAATTTATAAGCGATAACGCACTTTTATGGCAAAAGAAAAACGAAGACTCGGCGTCTTCGTTTTAAGCTTTGAATTGAGTTTTAGTGAATTAAATTAATTAGATAAGCCGTAAATTTGCTGTACGGCGAGCGAAAGCTGTTCGTCGTCGTAAGTTACGTTCCAGCTTGCCTTTACCGTTTTACAGCCCATCTCCGCACCCAAACCCGTGCCGTGAATGGTGGTCGTGTTATCAGGCCAATAGATAAGCGCGGTGGTCAGCTTAATCGCATAGCCGTAAATAGGGTGACGGTACGTTGACTGCATTATGCCCTTGCCGTAGGTGCGGCAATTTGCAACAGTGGCGTGGTGATTAAGATAGCCGTCTTCATAGTCTGAAATATAGACGTCGGAGTAGTCTATCACCCCGTTGCAAATTAGCGAGCCGATTAACGCTTCCGACGCGCTCGCCGAGTCGCTGTCTGCAAGCACGCTGACCTTTACGCCTGCAGGAAGCTGTTTAGACTCAGGGAAAGATACGGTCGGTTTAAAGTAATCTTTACTGCCGTTTTTATACTGCGCAACGCCTGCAGAAGGCATTGCGTTTTGCAATTGACCCGTGAATATACTTGAAATATTGCTCATTACGTCGACGTATCCGCCGCCGTTTTGCCTTAAATCAAGGATTAGTGAAGTACACTTTTCGGCGTTGAATTCTTCGATTAAAGCCGCCATCTCTTGCGCGGCGTTGCCGTAAAATTTATCCAACTTCAAGTACGCCGCACCGTCGGGCAGACAGCTTTTGCCGCCACTCTCTTCGGATATCGTCATATTGTTTCCTTCGTACAGTACGTTCCACTCGACGGAATTAGTCGCCATGTAGCAATAGCTTGCCGTATAATCCTTTTTTCTAGTTTGATAAGCACCCTTGTCGGTGTTAAGGACAAACATTTCGTTCTGCGGAATACTGTCTAAAAAGAGCGTAAACGAAGAATAGCTGTCAAACGTAGTTTCCTCGCCCATATAGCCGCCGCTGTAGACGAACTCGCCCGCACGCAAGCCTATACGGCTAGCAGGTGAATTCCCCACGACTCTGGTTATATACAGACCGCTTTGACCGTTCGGGTACACGCCTTGTGGAATGTATTCATAGGAAACGCCGAAACCACTCATACTGCCGGCAGAAGTCGCTTCAACCTTTTTATACTCTTCAGCAGTATAAAAACTGCTGTATATATCAAGATACTTGTTTACATATTCTTTTACCGAGCCGTTGTACTCTCTATCCTGCGGCAGGGGAAAATAGTAATGTTCGTCAATTTTAGATTTAACCCATTTAAACGCCGAATCTTCACTATTACAGCCAAAAAGCAGGAATATAGGCACTAATGCAAAAGCCGCAAGCGGCACTGTTATTTTTTTTATTTTTGTTTTTAAACGACCGTTGATACTCATTTTTACTATCCTTAAAACCGTCAACCCTTTGCGCGTACGTTTTTATACGCCTTAAACAGCACTATAAAATTGACGGCGTCTGAAAACTTGGAAACGTTAAGTCCGATTAATTTTTCTATCTTTTTAATTCTGTAGATTAGCGTGTTGCGGTGCATATACAGTTTTTCAGCGGCTAAACTCACGTTCAGGTCGTTTTCAAAAAGGCTGATACAGCTTGAAACCAACGCCTCGTCGGAAAATACTTTTTCGTAGTTTGCGCTATTTAATTCCTTTAAAAAGAGCTCGGGCTTGTTCTTGCAGACGTAATCTATCATCGAATATAAAAGCTTGCCGCCTGAAGTTTCTTTCTGCGAGTTTGACATAACACACCCCGACAAAATTAAAAAGTAACTTAATTAAAGTAACTTAATTATATACTTATTTTGTGACTTTTACAACCCTTTTAACCACAAAATTACCTTTTTAACCTGTGGTTTGGTCAGGTTTTTTGCAGAAAATTTTTAATACCTGCAGTTGAAATTAACCTATACTTATTTGCGCATTAGCTTGACATAATCGCACTTAAGTATTATACTATAGTATAGTTAATAAAATTATATCGTATATTAACTGTATGCACTGCCAAATTTTTCAGGCAGTGATACGACGATTCTGATACGGAGATTTAAGCAATGAAAGGAAAAGAAAAAACTTTGCCCGCAGTAAACGAAACGGCGGTTCAGCCCGAAACGGCGGCAAAAAAACCTGGTAAGCTCTTTATCATACTTTCCTATACGCTGGCGCTTGCAAGCCTTATAGCCGCGCTGTTTGTTCCCATTTTCTATGGAAAAATGTTCATTCAGCTGCTGTTTGCGGCTGTTGCACCCGTAATTAAGCTCTTTGGCGTGGAAATACCTGCTTCGGCTTACGGCACGTTCTTTTTAAACGAAACGCTTCCTATCGCTTTAAGCGTACTTATTCTTTGCATTTTGGTGGCTACCGTACTCGCACTTATTATGCTTATACCCGTTATTGCAGGTAAAGCCGCTAAAGGTACTAATTTGAGATGCGCTTTCGCCGCTGAATTTATCGCGTTCAACTTCGTAAACGCATACTTGATTTACGAAATGCTTAACTTTGTTGGCACTTGGCAGGACTGGGCGTTGCTTATCCCCTTGGGCGTGATTGCTCTCGTAATGGGCGCGCAGTCGATTAAATACAAGGGCGGTCTCGGCGTTGCAAAGTTTATCATCTTCCTGCTTTCGATGTTGACCTTATTTACGTTGTTCGATATCGTTGCCTTCATTCCCGTTCTTAAATCACCATTTAATTCACTCGCCGGTTTGATAGGCGCAGAAGGCGCATCCTTTATAGATGCAAATGCTTGCGGTTTTAATTTCGTATTCTTTATTGAATATCTCTGCAAAGGTACGTTCTCCTTCGCCGACCCTGCTGCACAGACAGGCTTATTCATTCGCCAGCTTATGCATCTTATCATCCCTGCAGTTATTACCATCAGCGTAATACTCGATTATATCGGTCTTATTGCAGGCAACAAAACGAGAAAGAACGGCGAGCCTAATCCCCACAAGGGCTGGTTCGTGGTTGCGGCAATTAGATATTCGTTAATCATTCTCTTGATTGCAGCTTGCGTCGTTCTCTCATTTGTATTAAGCGGCTTTGGCAAGGTTGGTATATATATCTATCTTAGCGCTATATTCGTTTTACTTGCTTTTATCGTAGAAATCGTCAGATACTGCGTTGGCAAGTCTAAGGTTAAGGCTTACAAGGCTGAACAGTACGAAATTTTCAAGAACGAAAAGCTTGTTATTCAGGACGAAACTCTCGTTGACGACAGCGACAAAGAAAGTCTTGACCTGACCGCTGAGAACGTTGAATATCAGACTAATATGTTCGGCGACGAACCTGTAGATACTGCTCAACCCGTAGCTGAAAACGTTGAAGCCGAACCCACCGAAAGCGTTGGCGAACAGCTTTCTATACTTGATGCCCAGACAATTTCGGAAGTTGATGAAGAAACGCCCGTTGAAGCAGTTGAACCCGTTGAAGCAGCTGAAGTTGCTGAAACTGCTGAAGCTGCAACGGTTGAAACTCCCGTCGCAGAAGTTGAAGCACCTGTTGTGGAAACCGAAGTTGAAGCACCCGCTGTTGAAGCTGAAGCGGTTGAAGAAGTTGAAGAGATTGAACCCACCCCCGCTGTTAATCTGTTTGGCGAAACGATTGAAAGCGAAAAGGCTAAGGAAGAAAAGAAGAGCATCGACCCCTTCATTGATAAGCTTACCGACGAAGAAAGAGCGCAATTCTTCGACGTATTCGTCAACAGAAATCAGGGCAAATTCACTACTATCCCCGTTTATAAGCTCAACGAAAACAACGCAGACTTCTTCCCTGCAGTATTCGTTCACATCAACAGAATGCGCGATTTGTGTTCTGACAGCTTACTTGCAAAAATCTATAGAGAAATCGGCAAGGACTGATAACTTAGCTTAAAACTTAAAAGGCGACGGAAAATTACTTCCGTCGCCTTTTTAATGCCGTATTATTATTCGTTAAAATATCGGTTAAAATAAAAGAGAGATTTTTTAATCTCTCTGCTTTTTTATTTTACTTCTCTCTTTATAACTACCGTGACGTTTCCGCCGTTGATAAAGACGTTGCCGCCCGACACTTCGTTTACGATATAAAGCCCCCTGCCACTCTCTGCAAGCACGTCGGGCAGAGCAGGTATTGCAATTCTGCCGGAAGGCGCAGAAGCGCACACGGTGATTTTTACGCCGCTTTCGGACAGCTCTGCACAAAACTGAGCCGCACCGCTGCAATGACGCAAGACGTTGGTTATAAGCTCGCACGAGACGAGCCTTGAATAGAAAACGGCGTCGTCGTCGACGTTGGCGGTCTGCAGATAGTCTACAAACCTGTTGAGTTCGCCGTTCATTTCATCAATTCCGTATACAACAAAATCAATCATTTTTCAACGCAACCCTCAACTTTTCTAATGACTTGCTCTCGATACGGCACACCGTCATCTGGCTTACGCCGAGCTGTTTACCCACTTCCGACTGCGAGAGTCCCTGTCCGTAACGCATTGAAATGACCTGCTGTTCAACGGGCAAAAGTTTTGCTATTTCCGTCTTTAACGATTCGTTATTTTCAAAGTTTTCAAACGAAGAATTATCGCCTTCAATCACTTCGTATAAAGGCACGTCGGAATCTTCGCCCTTTACGGTTGAATCCAAACTTACGGGGGCGTGACATTCCATCGCTTCGATAATATCTTCTTCTCTCTCACCCAAAGTTGCGGCAATCTGCCTGACCGTAGGCTTTATTCCGTTTTGTTGGTAATATTGATTTATTACCCCTTTAATCTTTATATTAAGCTCGTTCAGCTTTCTGGGCAAACGGACAAGGCGGGAATAATCGCGGAAATAGTTGCGGATTATGCCCGTTATCGTAGGGGTTATGTACGTTGTGAACAGGTTGCCCATATCGGGGTCGTATTTTTCGACGCCGGAAACTAAGGCTTCGGACGCGATTTGCAATAAATCGTCGTACTCGACGCCCTTGCCCGAATACTTTTTAGCCAAGATTTCGGCAACGTACATATAGTTTTCTACGAGCTTATTCCTTATTGCTATATCACCCGTTTTTTTATAGGTGCGGAAGAGCTCTTCAGCCTGTTCGTTCGTCATATCTTTAAGGTCAATTTATTAACTAAGCAGTCTTTTCTTTCAATTTCGCAAGATGAAACGAGTGCGGAAATAAGCGCAAGCGAGAAGCCGTTGTCGTTTTCTTCGGGCGTACCCCCTTCACCGCAGACGGTAGCGACAACGCCGCCGTCACAGCCAAGCTGTACGGTTACGTTTTCATAGCCGCAACCCTTTAAATAAAGGCAGCTTTCGGTAACGCACACCTTCATATCTTCCGTAGCGTCGATATCCACGTCGGCGACGGCGCAAACCGCACCGACCGTTAAGCGAACCGCCGTCATAAATTCGCTGTCGGCAAGGCAGAATTTAACCGTAAAAGTTTTCATGACTCAATCTCCATAAGCTTATCAAGGGCGCAGATTTCGAATAATTTTTTTATTCTGGGGCAAACTTTAGTAAGCTTAAAGCCGTTGCCGTCCGCCTTGACCGTTTTATACAATTTTACGAAAGTACCGAGCGTAGTGCTGTCGATAAAGTTTAAACCTGCACAGTCGAATACGATATCCTTTTTATCGTGCGTATACGCCGCAATAACTTCGGCGTAGAAATCTTCGCTCGTCGCGCTGTCTATCTCACCACTCAACGCAATTAATAATTTTTCGTCAGCGGATAATAATTTAACCTGTTGCATTTTAATTCTCCTAATTCCGTATACCTATTGTATAAACTTTTTTTATGAGTTTGAAACTATATTTATTTTAGTATAACCGAAAATTTTTGTCAAGGCTTATTTTTTTTGCATATTTAGCTCACCGCGAATGAAATTTACGTAAATTTATTTTTAATAATTATACATTATCGTGAAATATTATTCACCCATATTTTACCTATGCTTATAAAAACTCATTGACAAACAGCTAAAATTAATGGTAAAATATTTTTATTAATTAATCGGAAGTGATATTTTGGATTTTAATGAGATTAACCTAATCGTTAAGTATTCCCACACCATGTCGCGCATGGCGGCAGAGCTACTTAAAACCGACGTTATCGAACCCGAGTTATACGAAAAGTACGACGTTAAAAGGGGCTTAAGAGATAAGAACGGTAAGGGCGTTATGTGTGGACTTACCGAAATAAGCGAAGTAACCGGCTGGGCTAACGTAGACGGCGTGAGAACGCCCGTGCCCGGCGTTTTGTGCTACCGCGGTTATAACGTTAAGGACTTGATTGCAAACTGCGAGAGCGAAAACCGCTTCGGCTTTGAAGAGACGGTGTATCTGCTCTTATTCGGTTATCTGCCCACCAAAAAGCAATTAGATTCATTTACGAGTATGCTTGCAGATTTCAGGGTTTTACCCAGAAACTTCGTGCGAGACGTTATTATGAAGTCGCCCTGCAAGGATATGATGAATATGCTTGCTCGTTGCGTGCTCAATTTGTACAGCTACGACCCCGACCCCGATAACGTTATGGTCAGCAACGTACTCAGGCAGAGCTTACAGCTCATCGCCCAATTCCCTATGATTGCGGCTTATTCGCACAGGGTTTATAAGTACTACAACACCAACGACGGCTCTATGTATATCCACAAGCCCGTTGCAAGCTATTCCACCGCGCAGAACATCTTGCACGTTTTGCGTAAGGACAACGCCTTTACCGATTTGGAAGCAAAGGTTTTGGATATCTGCCTTATCCTGCACGCTGACCACGGCGGCGGTAACGCTTCTACCTTTACCACCCACCTTTCCACGTCTACGGGTACGGACACCTACTCGTCCGTTGCGGCGTCGCTCGGCTCGTTAAAGGGTCCTTTGCACGGCGGTGCAAACATTAAGGTTAGCCAGATGATGGAAAATATCAAGGAAAACCTTTCCGACTGGTCGCTGCCTGCCGTTACAGATTACGTCACTAAGATAATCAACAAGGAAGCGTTTGACAGGACGGGCTTGGTCTACGGTATGGGACACGCCGTGTACACCGTATCCGACCCCCGTATGGAAGTTTTGAAGCTGTACGCAGGTAAGCTTGCGGTTGAAAAGGGCAGGGAAAAGGAATTTGAGCTTTACAATAACGTTGCTACGGTTGCAGGTGAATTGCTTGCGCAGAAAAAGCATTTAAACAAGCCTATTTCGCCCAACGTCGACTTCTATTCAGGGTTCGTGTATTCGATGCTAAACCTTCCCCAAAGCCTTTACACGCCGCTTTTTGCAATCTCGCGTATTGCCGGTTGGTCGGCTCACCGCATAGAAGAGCTGACAAACGGCGGAAAGATTATCCGCCCTGCATATCAATGCGTTCAGCCCAGAAGGGAATACGTTCCCATCAAGGACAGAAAGTAATTTTATTTGTTTAAATTGAAACAGCTCACCGAAAGGTGAGCTGTTCTTTTGTTGTTTTATTGTTATAAACCGCAACGCATACCCGTTGGGATTGCCACGCCGCCTTCGGTCGGCTCGCAATGACGGGAAACATTATTAACCTTATTCGGGCTCGTCTTCTTCCGTGTTTTGTTGTTTGCTTAAAATAATTATACCTTCAATTATATTCTTCAGTTTATCAAGCCCGTAACCTGATTTGGACGACACCGCAACTATATCCCCCCTGCCGCACTTGTAGGCGGTGGAAATTACGCCGAGCGCCTTATCTATCTGCGCACGAGAGAGCTTGTCCGCCTTGTTTGCAACTACGGTAAAGGGAATTATTTTTGCATATAGAAAGTTGAGCATAAGCTTGTCGTCGGCAGTCGGCTCGTGGCGGATATCGCAAAGGGATATAACGTGAGCAACTTCGCCTATTTCAAAGAAATCGTCTAAAAGGCGCGACCACTTAGCCTTTTCCGCCTTGCTGACCCTTGCGTAGCCGTAGCCGGGCAAGTCGGCAAGGATAAAAGTGCCGAAGTCAAAGTAGTTTATAAGCCTTGTTCTGCCCGGGTCGCCCGAAACTTTTGCAAGCTTTTTTTGCCCTGCTAAGGCGTTTATGAACGAGCTTTTGCCCACGTTGGACTTGCCGCTTACCGCAATGATAGGTTTGCCCTGCCCTGTGATAAACTGCGACTTAGCCGCCGCGCTCGTTATGAATTTTGCGTTTGGAAATAACTGCATTGAATTAACCTTTATTATTTAAATTTTCCCTTGCGGTGGCAAGCATAAGCTTTATGCGGTTTTCCTGATTGACCTTAGTTGCCGAAGGGTCGTAGTCAACCGCGACGATATTTTCGTCGGGATAGATATTTTTAAGCGTCCTTACCGCACCCTTACCTGCAATGTGGTTGGGCAGACAGCCGAACGGCTGTGCGCAGACTACGTTTTTGACGCCCGTTTGAGCAAGCGCCGCCATCTCGGCAGGGATAAGCCAGCCTTCGCCCATCTTAACGCCTTGATTCAACACTTCGTCCGCACACTTTCTCAAGTGTTCAAAATCGTGCAACGGCTCGAAATTGCCGTCCTTATTTATAAGCTTTATTGCCTTTTTCTGCAACGAATGCAACACCGTATATAAAAGCTTGTTCACCTGCCAGAAGACGCCCTTTCTACCGTAGAAATAGCCGTCGTTAATGTTGTTGACTATGCAGTATAGTACGAAGTCCATAAGCGCAGGGACGACGGGTTCGCAATCTTCCGAGAGCAAGAACTTTTCTAAACCGTTGTTGCCGAGATAGGAATATTTGACGTAAATTTCGCCGACTATGCCCACCTTGACCTTTTCTTCATTCTTGCGGCGCACGGCGGCAAAAGCCGAAATGATATAGCTATTAATGCTCTTGAACTTTTTGTACTTGCCTGACGCAAACTTTTCGCAAATAGTCTTAACGACTATATCGCGCACGGCGTCGGTTGCGCCCGTTTCTTCTTCGTACGGCTTGGTCTGGTTGTAGCACCACATAAGCGTATCGCCGTAGAAAATGGCAAAAGCAAGCTTAAGTAAGAGCTTTAAGCTGATTTTAAACGAGCTGTCCTTTTCAAGACCTGAGAAATTGACCGACACGACGGGCACTTCGGGGAACTCTGCCTTTAACGCCTTACGGATTAAAGAGACGTAGTTAGAAGCACGGCAGCCGCCGCCCGACTGCGTGATTAAAACGGCGGTATGCGCAATATCGTACTTACCGCTCTTCAACGCGTCGATAAACTGACCCACAACGCAAAGGCAGGGATAGCAGGTGTCGTTATGGACGTGCTTCAATCCTTCGTCAACTACGCTTCGCGACGAATTTTTAAGAAGCTCTACGTCGTACCCTTCCTGCTTTAACATCTCGCTGATTATGGCGAAGTGCCAGGGAAGCATATCGGGAATTAAAATCTTATGCGTATATTTATATTCGTCCTTCCACTTGGGGAAGTCTTCTTTGTAATCAATAGTATTTTCTTCTTTCATCGTAAAAATTTATTTGCGTCTGCCTTCTTCTAAAGCGGCAAGCATACTGCGAAGGCGTATTTTTACAACGCCTAAATTGTTGATTTCGTCTATCTTGATTTGCGTATAGAGCTTTCCGTTCTTCTCTAAAATCGCCCTGACTTCGTCGGTGGTGATGGCGTCAAGTCCGCACCCGAATGAAACGAGCTGAACGAGATTTACGTTGTCGTGCTCTGCGCAGAACTGCGCCGCACGGTACAGCCTTGCGTGGTACGTCCACTGGTTCAATACGTTTACCGTGACCGTTTCCGCCATATCGAACACGCAATCTTCCGACAGCACCGCCATACCCAAAGAAGTGATGAGCTTGTTTATTCCGTGGTTTATTTCCGCGTCCACGTGGTAGGGTCTGCCAGCAAGCACGATAATCTGTTTACCCTGCTCGGTTGCAGTCTTTAAGACGTACTCGGCTTTCTTTTTAACGTCCGCCTTGTAGCCGTAAAAACGCTTGAACCCTTCCGCCATTGCCCTTTTAATCTCGCCCTTTTTAACGCCGAATTTAGCGAGAGCTTTCGATAGAGCAACCGTCGCCGTCTTAGGTTCGTTCAAGTCGATATACGGCATAACGAAATTATCGTCCGTTAAGCGTTCGTTATTTGCCTTTAACAGCTCGGGATAGTACGCTACGACGGGACAGTTATAGTGGTTGACCGAGCAATGCTCGTCTAAATTATAGCTTTC
>JBJEVB010000016.1:13620-16089 GCA_051884155.1 Candidatus Coproplasma sp.
CAGTTGCTCGCCACAGAGCTATATGAAAACCTTTCAATCTCTTCTTGCGACAGCGTAGTGCTTTCGCCCGATACGTTTTCCTTTGCGTAAAGCGCCGCGCCGTACGCGCCCATTAGCCCTGCAATTGCAGGACGAATGACTTTCTTGCCCGTCTCGTTTTCAAAAGAGCGAAGTACCGCATCGTTAAGAAACGTTCCGCCCTGCACGACTATGTTGTCGCCGAGCTCGTCTGCCGACGCCGCCCTTATAACCTTATAGATTGCGTTTTTGACGATTGACGACGATAATCCTGCGGAGATATCTTCTACCGTAGCGCCTTCCTTTTGCGCCTGCTTGACCGCGCTGTTCATAAACACGGTACAGCGAGAGCCGAGCTCAACGGGGTGCTTTGCGTACAAACCGCAGGCGGCGAATTTATCAATTTCCATACCCATTGCCTTTGCAAAGGTCTGGATAAACGAACCGCAACCCGACGAGCAGGCTTCGTTAAGCATTATGCTGTCGATTGCGCCGTTTTTAATCTTAAAGCACTTTATATCCTGACCGCCGATGTCGATTATAAAGTCTACGTCGGGGTTAAAGTGGGTTGCCGCCTTAAAGTGCGCAACCGTCTCGACTATGCCGAAGTCGGCTTTTATAGCTGATTTAATTAAGTCTTCGCCGTAGCCCGTTACCGCGCTGCCTAAAATTTTAACCCTGCCTTCCGAGCGATTGAAGATTTCCTTTAAACGCTCTATAACGATGTCTAAGGGCTGACCGTTGTTGGATTGATAGTGAGAATAAAGTATGCGGCTGTCGGGCGTTATAAGTATGATTTTAGTCGTCGTAGAGCCGCTGTCTATGCCGAGATACGCGCCGCCTTCGTAGGTTGCGATATCGGCAAAGTCAAGTGCGGTCGAACGGTGGCGAGCGACGAAGGCTTTATACTCTTCTTCGTTTTCAAATAGCGGTTTGCCCGTTATAATCTCGTCGCTGCCCTTAGCCCTTTCGATTTGCTCAATAATTTCCTTTATATCCTTAGGCTGCGTCGTCGCCGAGAGCAGCGCCGCGCCTATACCCATAAAGCAAGGGGCGTCTTCGGGGAAGATTGCGTCGTTATCCGAGAGCTTTAGCGTCGTCTTGAACGCCTTTTTTAAGCCTTCTAAAAAGTGCAAAGGTCCGCCTAAGAATAAAACTTTACCCTTAATTCTTCGACCCTGCGCCAAGCCTGAAACGGTTTGGTCAACCACCGCCTGAAAGATTGATGCGGCGATGTCTTCCTTGCGCGCACCTTGATTTATTAAAGGCTGTACGTCCGATTTTGCAAATACGCCGCAACGGGACGCTATGGGATAAACTCTCTCTGCCTTTAAAGACATTGCGTCCATTTCGTCTACGGTAACGTTTAAAAGGGTTGCCATCTGGTCGATAAACGCGCCCGTACCGCCTGCGCAACTGCCGTTCATACGCTGTTCGGTTCCGCCCGTCACGAAGATGATTTTTGCGTCTTCGCCGCCTAACTCTACCGCCGCGTCCACGTCGGGGTAGTACTTGCGTATGGCGGTGAACGCCGCCTGCACTTCCTGCACGAACGCAACGCCGCTGCGCTGAGAAAGACCAAGCCCTGCACTGCCCGTTATGCACGCACTGTACTCACCGGGGTACAAGGCTTGAACGTTGTGCAGTTCGGATAGCACCGTCTCCTTCACCTTAGCGTAGTGACGGACGTAGGATTTGTATAAAATTTTACCGCTGACGCCGATTGCCACCACTTTTACGGTGGTCGAGCCGACGTCTATGCCTAATAATTTTACCATTTTTTCACCCTGTAAAAACATTACCCGTTTATGTAAAAAAAACATTTACACATTTTATTTTAGCATAAAAGTTTTGTCATTTCAATAATTCGCGCCTAAATGCTTGAACCAAATCCTGTGAAATTTTCGCCACACACCCCCGTCTTTGCGAACGTAACGCAGCGGAAGTAGCGGCAATCTCAGCGGGTATGAGTAAGAATTAGCAAAAACGGACTTGCCACATACACAAGTCCGTTAGTTTTAATCATTCATAAAAATTATATTATTTAGCAAAAAAGTATAAGCCCAATAGATATAATAAAAACAACAATAACCAACCAACAAATTATGCAATAGACTACTTCTTTGCTTGTTGCTTTACAACCTGTCGTTTTCATTTTTCTATCTATACCACCAAGCATACACAAGATACCTAATGCCATACACTCCATTAGGTACAATAAACCTGATATAAAAGACTTATTATTCGATGAATTTTTCTTTTTGCTTAATATATGCTTTATTAAGTAAACAAAAAATAAAACAACTAATAAAACAATAAACCAGCTTAATATGCAGACACCGGCTTCTTTCCAAGTGGGTTGTTCTCCTGTCGTACTCATTATCATATCTGTGCCGCCGTACATACACAAGATACCTAATGCCATACACTCTAAAATATATAACATAATTT
>JBJEVB010000017.1:0-16027 GCA_051884155.1 Candidatus Coproplasma sp.
TAAATATAAAATTCGATATTAATAAATTAATAAAATGCACTGAATTTTAATTAATTCGGTGTATTTTATTGCATATTTTTATAAGTGGTGGTATAATTATTCATATGAAAATCGGAATTTATTTAAACGTTAAATATAAATCCCTTCAGGAAGAGTATTTAGAGATAATTAATTCCGCTTTTACGCAGGCGAAAATAGAAACGCTTTTAGTTACAAGCCCTTCGCAGATTAAGGGATTAGACGTTTTGATTGTGCTTGGCGGCGATGGAACGATATTGAGTTTCGCGTCAACCTGCGCTTTGAACGGCGTAAAAATTCTCGGCGTAAATTGTGGGCATATGGGTTTTTTGGCTGACTTTGAAGCCAACCAACTAAAACAGGCGTTAGACGTTGTAATTTCAGGTAATTTTAGCACCGTAAAGCGCAGCATGCTTTGCGTCGAATACGACGGCAATAAATATTACGCGTTAAACGAAGCTGTTATTCAGCGTTGCACTACGGGCAATGCCTTTAGTAATACCGTAAATTTACACGCTGAAATTGACGGGTCAACGGTTGATAATTTCTCTTCGGACGGACTTATTATCAGTACGCCAACGGGTTCAACGGCGTATTCACTTTCGGCTGGCGGTTCAATTTTAACACCCGATTTAAATGCTTTTATTATGACGCCTATTTGTCCGCACTCGTTGCATTCGCGCCCGATTGTATTTAACGACAGTTCTGTTGTTGAAGTTAATCAGGCGGATAAATCGTGCGTGCTTAACCTTATTGTAGACGGTAAGGTGGAAGAAACGGTCAGCGGATTTGGTAAATTTAAGATTAAAAAAGCCGATAGGTCGCTTGAATTCGTCTCGGTTGACGGTAAAAACTTTTTTGATAAATTATTTATTAAACTAAATATATGGAGTAAATAATGCATAGAAACGCAAGACAGTCAATGATTTTACAAATCATTTCCGAAATGGATATTGAAACTCAGGAAGAACTCTGCAAAGAGTTGAATAAGCGTAATTTCAACGTTACGCAGGCAACCGTGTCCAGAGATATTAAAGACCTTAAGCTGTATAAGGTTGAAGGCACGACTACAAAGTATAAATATGCCGTTATCGAAAGTGAAGGCGACGCCGTTAATACTAAGATGTGTACGTTGTTCAGAGAATGCGTACAGAGTATTAATTTTGCAAACAATATAATCGTAATTAAGACGATGAGAGGCAACGGCTCTACCGCAGGTGCCTTTATCGATATGTTGCAGTTTAAAGAAATCATCGGTACGGTTGCTGGCGACGATACGGTTTTAATCGTTGTCGATTCTAACGAAGACACTGCTTCTGTAGTAAATCGCCTTAAAGAATACATAAAATAATGCTATCTAATCTGTATATTAAAAATGTCGCCCTCATTGAAGAGGGCGACATACAATTTGACAAAAAACTTAATATACTTTCAGGTGAAACGGGTTCCGGTAAGTCGGTAATTCTTGATTCAATTAACTTTGTATTAGGTTCAAAAGCCGACAAGTCTATGATTAGGTACGGCTGTGGCGAAGCTGTGGTTAGGGCTGAATTTTCTTGCGAAGATAATCCCATTGTGAAAAATCTTCTTCAGGAAATGGATATCGACTGTGACGATGATACGATTATAATTTCGCGCCGAATGTCGGTTGATGGAAAGAGCAGTATCAAGCTTAACGGTTCTTCAATTACCGCAGGCATGCTTAAAAAGGTTGCATCACATTTGGTCGACGTTCACGGGCAGAGTGAACACTTCTTTTTGTTGAATGAAGCTAATCAGTTGAGCGTTGTAGACAGTTTGTGTGGCGAAAATCTTTTAAGGTTAAAAGATAGTCTTGCAGAAAAGTTACATAGAAAAAAAGATTGCATTAATAAAATTTCGTTGCTTGGGGGAAGTGAACAGGAAAGGGCTCAGCGACTTGACCTATTAACTTACCAAATTAAGGAAATTGAAAGTGCGGAAATTAAAGACGGAGAGATAGAAGACCTAAAAGCTCGTAAAAAGGTCTTAGATAACGCCGAAAGAATAATGCAGGCGTTAGGTACGGCGAAGGGGCTTTTAAGCGACGATAACGGCTGTATCGACTTATTATCTACCGCAAAAAGGCAGGTTTCGCCCATTGCGGACGTTAGCGACGAATTTTCTAATCTTTCAGACAGGCTTGAAAATCTTTTTATCGAAGCGGAAGATATTGGCGATACTCTGTCCGATATGCTTGATAATTTTACTTTCGACGCTCAGGAAGCAAATTTTGTTGAAGAAAGATTAACGCTTTATAGGAATTTAATTAAGAAATACGGCGCTGACGAGAGAGAAATTCTTTGCTTTTTGGAAGACGCAAAGCAGAAATACGACGCTTTAAACGACGCTGCTGACGAGCTTTTAAAACTAAACGGCGAAATTGAGAAGCTTGATGAAGAAATTTTATCAATTTGTGTAGAAATTACTAAGACGAGAAAGGCGGCTTGCGAAAGCTTTTGCGGCGAAGTAGTTAGCCAACTTAAAACTCTTAACATACCCAACGCTCAGTTTTATGTTGAATTTAGTGAGTACGACAGCGTTGACAACGTAACTTCAAACGGCGCGGATAAGATTTGCTTTATGTTCTCTGCGAATAAGGGTGAGCCGCCCAAGCCTTTAAATAAGGTTATCAGCGGCGGTGAAATGAGCAGGTTTATGCTTGCAGTTAAGACCATTTTAAAGGGGATTAACGGCATAACAACGTATATTTTCGACGAAATTGACGCTGGTATCAGCGGGGAAACGGCGAAATCGGTTGCCCATAAGTTTGTAACGATAAGTAATCAAACGCAAATTATTGCGGTGTCGCATTTGCCGCAGGTTTGCGCGGCGGCATCTTCACAATTTTTAATCTCTAAATCGGATGTAGACGCCAAGACGGTTACAAGCGTTAGAAAATTAAACCGCGAAGAGAGAGTTGCCGAATTAGTGAGATTGACAGGTAGCATTTCGACCGACGCGGCAAAGGCACACGCGGACGAACTGCTTAGACAATTTAATAATTGATTTTAATTAAAAATTAATATTTGCTAAATACATACGTCGCATTTTATGCGGCGTATATTTTATTGTAAAATAACCAAAATATAAGTATGGTTGCAATTAAAAGAATAAGAAGGGCATTAATAGCTCTGGTATTTATATTCTGCCTTACATTTGCTTTTCCTTCAGGGTTGGCTTTTGCTGATGAAAACGAGCTGTATTTAGGCGGTTTCCCTGCTGGGTTTATTTTAAATACGCAGAACGTAGAAGTGATAGGTTTATGCGACGTCGATTCGGACGCAGGTGCAATTTGCCCTGCAAGAGACGGCGGAATTATGCCTGGCGACGTGATTAAACAAATAAACGGTATTGATATAACTTCGGTAAGTAAATTAACTGCAACCTTAAATGAAGATTTCTCAGTATATAAATTTGATATAGAACGCGGCAGTCAACAGTTAAAAACAGAATTATTGCCCGTAAAAGATAAGAAAAACGGTAAAAAGCATTTCGGTATGCTTGTTAGGGATAGTTTAAACGGCATAGGCACTGTAACCTATATAAATAAAACCGACCGAACCTTCGGCTCGCTTGGACACCCTGTAGCAGATTCATGCGGAAATATGATTGGAATTAACGGCGGCACGATGTATGGCTGTAGCATTTATGACGTAAAAAAGGGGTTAAGGGGTAATCCGGGTGAGTTAAAGGGCATATTCGATAATGGCGCTATGATGGGCAAGATAACAAAAAATTCTCAGTGCGGAATCTTCGGCAACATTTCAGCCGACTATGATTTATCGTCGCTTAAAAAAATTAAAAAAGGCGATATAAGTCAGGTTGAGATGGGAAAAGCGTATATTTACTCAACCGTAAATGGGAAAACATGCGAACAGTATGAGATAAGTATTATTAAAGTTGAAGAAAATAATAAAGAAAATAAAAATTACGTTATCAAAATAAACGATAAAAATCTGTTGGAAAAGGCAGGCGGAATCGTACAGGGAATGAGTGGAAGCCCAATCGTACAAAACGGAAAGCTTATAGGTGCGGTTACTCACGTATTTATTAATGACCCGACAAGGGGATATGGTATAGCAATTGATAATATGTTAAACTCGTGATTCAAATTACTTCATAATAAATTTAAAATTCTCATATAATTATATATGAGAATTTTAAATTTGAGTAATATTAAATGGAATAGGAAGTTTATATTTTACTACATAATCGTCATTATTGCCGCAATTATATCTGGCATAGTACTATACATAACTAATAATTTAACGACAAATTTCTATAATTTTGCCAAAAATTACATTTATTTAATTTTTAACTTTAATAATTCCTCACTATTTTTCGGACATTTTTTCAGTGACTTATTCTATTTTTATATTGCCTTTTTGATTTGTCATTTCACTAAACTAAAGTTTTTATCGGGAATATTGTTGTTTGTAAAGACGTTTTTCACGTTTTATTATCTCGTCGTTTTGTTCGTGCTGTTCTCGTTGGAAGGAATTGTTGCGGCGTTAATCATTTTTTTGCCCTGTTATATTTTTTGGGTTATTAAATTTTCGTTTATTTGCATGCACAGTTGTGCAGTTGATAGACCATTCGTTTTTTTCGCGCCTTTAGTTTTCTCACTTTTAGACGGTATACTTTTGCTTTTAATCGTAAATTTGGTGTTTAGATTTATCGTGGTAATCGTTTAAAGCGAGTTAAATTTTAAAAACTAATAATTGTTTAAGCAGATTATAGCGCATAAAACTTTATATAAAACTCAAAATAATTGTATGAAAAAGATTATTTTGACTATGCTTTCAACTTGCCTTATTTGTTGCGGTTTAACTTTTGGCAACGGTTTTATCTCTAATGAAAGTACGGCTGCATACGCAATGGCTAAGGCTGAAACTTTGCTATCAAAAGATTGCAAAAGTGCATATCTGTGCGATTATTATTCAGGCGAATGCGTCTACGAATACAACGCGACCGACCGAATGCCCATTGCAAGCGTGTGTAAAGTTATGACTTTAAACCTTTGCTTTGAAGCTATCGAGCAAGGCAAGCTTGACGAAAACGGTAAAATTTGCGTAAGCAAAAACGCGTCTGGTATGGGCGGCTCTCAGGTATTTTTAAAGGACGGATTAAATTATGAAGTGAGTCAGCTTATTAAAAGCATTATCGTCTGTTCTGCTAACGACAGTTGCGTTGCTCTTGCTGAAGCGGTGTGCGGCAGTGAAGACGAGTTTGTTGCGCTTATGAACAGCCGAGCAACCGAATACGGGTGTAACGATACGCTTTTTGCAAACTGTACTGGCTTGCCTAAGGATACTCAATATTCTTGCGCAAAGGACGTTGCAACTATGTTCAGGCATCTTTTGAGCTATGAAAACTACTTCAAATACAGCAAAATTTGGTTAGAAGATTTCGTTCATCCCGACGGCAGGACGACGTCGATGACTAACACAAATAAGCTAATTAGACGTTTTTCAGCGTGCGACGGCGGTAAGACAGGCTTTACAAACGAAGCGGGTTTTTGCCTTGCGTCAACGGCAAAAAAGGATAATTTGAGACTAATTTCCGTCGTTCTCGGTTCAAGCTCTTCGGATTCGCGCTTTGCGTCCACAGTTAACATGTTTAATTACGGGTTTGCAAATTATAAAAATTCAATAGTTTTAGACGACGCCGTTAACCTTAACGAAAGAGTGGCAGTTTCAGGCGGCAAAAAGGAAGAAATTAGCGTTAGACCTTCAAGGATTAGCGCCGTGTTTACCAAAAAGGGCGAAAAGCCGAATATAACGTTTAACTTCGTGCCGCAAAAGCTGTGCGCGCCCATTAAAAAAGGTGATACGGCAGGTAAAATGGAAGTCTATAAAAACGGTGTTTTATACGACACGGTTGACGTCGTTGCGGCAGAAGACGCAGAGAGAGCAACCTATTTTGACAACGCAAGAAAAATTGCTAAAGATTGGCGTATTTAAAATCGTTCAGGGCATTTATAAAGGTGTAGCTATGCTATTATGCCATTCAAATGATTGACTAATTAAAAGACCTTTGGTAAAATTAATTATATTAATTTTCTAAAGGGTCTTTTTTTATGAACGAAAGAAACACGTTAAAAGTAAATACCAAAGGTCACCTTGAAATTGGCGGTTGCGACTGCCTTGACCTTGCAAAAGAATATGGTACGCCTTTATACGTCTTTGACGAAGATTATATTCGCCTTATGATGCGTACCTACAAAACCGTAATCAATACGCATTATGACGGACACGGTCAGGTGTTATACGCATCCAAAGCCTTTTCCTGTATGGCGGTTTACCGCATAGCTCAGCAGGAAAATATAGGTTGCGACGCCGTTTCAGGCGGTGAGCTCTACACGGCTTTACAGGCGGGATTTGACGCAAAAAATATTTACGTTCACGGCAATAATAAGCTTATTTACGAGCTTAACGAAGCCGTTGACGCAGGGGTAGGCGGTATCGTAATCGACTCCTATAGAGAAGCAGAACTTTTGAACGACGTATGCGCAAGTAAAGGTAAAGTGCAGGAAGTGCTTATAAGGCTTAATCCCGGCGTTGAAGCGCACACGCACGCCTTCGTACAGACGGCAAGAACTGATTCAAAGTTTGGTTTTTCTATTGCAGACGGCTCTGCACTTGAGTATATTAAACACGTTTTAAGCCTTAAGAATATCAAGCTTCGCGGCTTCCATTGCCATATCGGTTCGCAGATTTTCGAGAAGAAGTCGTTTGTGCTTGCCGCAGAAAAGATGTTGAATTTCTTTGCAGAAGTAAAAAGCACTACGGGCTTTGAAGCAGAAGTACTTAATATCGGCGGCGGTTTCGGCGTTTGGTATACGGACGACGACCCTAAGTTTACTGAAAAAGATTACGCATCGTATCTTATCGCTATGATAGACGCAATTAAGGCTAAGTGTGAAGAGCTTAAGTTAAATCGCCCTTATCTTTTAATGGAACCCGGTCGTTCGATTGTGGGCGAAGCAGGCATAACGCTTTACACCGTAGGTTCTATCAAGGATATTCCCGGTATTAGAAAGTATATCGCAATCGACGGCGGTATGTTTGAAAATCCCCGTTATTCGCTCTATCAATCTAAGTATACGGCGGTAAAGGCAGCCGACGTGAACGCACCCTGCACGCAAAAGGTAAGTATTGCAGGTAAGTGCTGTGAGAGCGGCGACCTTATCGGCGTTGATATGCCTATGCCCGAAGTTGAGTCGGGTGATATAATCGCCTGCCTTACGACGGGTGCATATCACTATTCGATGGCAAGCAATTACAACCGCAACCTTATTCCTGCCGCAGTTCTCGTTAAGGACGGTAAGTCAGATATTATTATAAAAAGGCAGACGTATTCCGATTTAGTTCGTAACGACGTCGTACCCGAAAAACTCAAGTAATGAATTACGTAATCAGTCTTTTAGCAGGCGCTATCGCAATACTTTTCGTGCTCTGTCCGCACGAGTTTGCGCATGCGTACGTTGCGTATAAAAACGGCGACCCTACGGCAAAATTCGACGGCAGAATGTCGCTTAACCCCTTAAAACACCTTGACCCGTTCGGCTTTATTTTATTTGCGCTCGTCGGTTTCGGTTGGGCAAAACCCGTACCCGTCAACTCAAACAATTTCAGAAATCGCAGGGTGGGCATGTTTACAACGGCGATTGCCGGCGTATGCGTTAATTATATTATTGCATTTATAGCCTACCCGCTTTATCTCTTGGCGTTAAGGTTTTTATTACCCTATTGCGAATTATCCAATGCGGCAGAATTTTTCATTGATTTTCTTTTAAAGGTTCTAGCGGTATTTATGTATACAGCCTGTTTTCGTTTGTATTCAACTTGCTGCCGCTTTTCCCGTTAGACGGGTTCAGGGTAGTGGAGTCGTTTACAAGGCAGATTAACCCCGTTCGCAGGTTTTTATATAATTATAGCAGATATATCCTAATAGTTTTAATAGCTCTTAGCTATTTACTCGGTATTCTTAATGATAACGTACCCGTATATATCAACGGTCGCTACGTACCTATCTTTAAGTATTTAGATATTTTTTATTATCTCGGTTGGTTCGCACAAAATATTATCGGTTACCCCATAACCGCCGCTTGGGGATGGATTTTAACTGTATGACGGATTTAGAAAAGTATTCCGATTTTGAATCACAAGTCGATTACACGACGGTTCTTGACGATTTTGAAGGACCGCTTGATTTGTTGTTGCATTTAATAAATATAAACCAGATTAATATCGAAGATATTTTCGTCTCTAAGGTGACCGAGCAATTTTTGGACTATATCGAGTATATGAAAACTCAGCCGAGTCGCGACGTCGATAAAGAGAGCGAATATCTCGCAATGGCGGCACAGATTCTGTACATTAAATCTAAATCTTTGCTTCCCGTCGTAGAGATTGACGACGAAGAAATGGGCGGTGCGTATGAAGAGCAGGAAGAGCTTATACGCCAGCTTAAGGAACGTGAAATGGAACTTATTAAAGAACAGACGCCAAAATTAAAGGATTTGGAAACCGTCGGTTACTTTTTTAAAGGACCTGATAAGGACGTAAGCCAGATTAAAGTCGTCTATAAAGACTTTTCGGTTGACGCGCTTTTGCAAGCCTTCGCAGGCCTTTTGTTAAGAAACGAAAGCTTGCAACGCGAAAAGGACAACGTAAAGGAAATACCAAAGGACGTCTACACCGTTCAGGACAGGGTCGTACATATCAAGGATAAGCTTATCAAGTGCGGTAAGCTTCAGTTTGAAGAACTGTTTACTTCGTATTCCCGAAATGAAATAATTACGACCTTCCAAGCGCTTTTAGAGATGTTAAAATTTCAGTACGTTGCGGTTGAACAGTCCGAAACGTTTGGCTCGATTACCATTAAGCTCAATGAAGAAAGAGATTTAAAGGACTTAGGAAATGAACAATTTGACGAATATAATTGAAGGAATAGCTTTTGCTTCCGGCGAAGCGGTACCTGTAAAGTACATAGTGGAAAAGCTTGGATGCTCAGTTGCGGAAGTCAACGCGGCTATAAGCAAGCTTAAAGAGAAGTATACCGACGAAAGCGGCGTACGCCTTTTAACGTTCAACGGCAAAATTCAGTTTGCCACCAACCCTGCATACAAGCAGGAAATTTCCGACGTGCTTGCTAAGATTAAGGAAAAAGAGCTGACTAAAACCATACTCGAGTGTGTTGCGCTTATTGCGTATAAACAGCCTGTAACTAAAGGTGAGTTGGAAGAGCTCAGGGGCGTCAACTGCGACTACGCCATACATACGCTTTTAGACCTTGAAATGATTGAACCCTGTGGTAGAAAGGACGCAATCGGCAAACCCATACTTTACGCCACGACCGATAATTTCTTAAAGAGATTCGGCTTAAATTCTATCGACGAGTTGCCCGACTATGACGAGCTTATGGCTCAGATTGCAGAGCTTAACGATACGATTTTAAAGGAAGACGACGCAAACTATCTGTATAAGAAAGACGAGTATACGCCTGATGACGATGAAGAGCAGGCTCAAGAGAGTAAAGGCGAAAAGGCAGAAAAGAGCAAACCCCAGCCCAAGAATTCGGCGGGCGTCGTGCAAGACGGCTTTGAAGTACCCGTTTTCCTTGAAGGTGAAGAAAACGTCATTAAGATTAATTAAAGTTATAAAGCAAATTAACACTTAAATATTTAGTCCGCACTTAATGGTGCGGACTTTTTGCGTATATTGAAGATAAAATTACAGATAATAATTTTGTGGGTGAAGCATTAATTTACGTTTCGGCAATTGCTTTTTTGTTATATATTTTTCCTGTACACGTTTTTAGTTACGTTTATATTACGTCGCAGGAAAGCTATGCGAGCGTAAACGTTTCACTCTTTAGACTTATTCCGCTATATAGAGATACGAACGAACTTAGGCTTGATTTTAAGAGTATAGTCGACGCATCAAATGGTAACGGGGCGAAACTAAAATATCCTTCGCACTATTTCGATTTATATAATAAGCTCTGTATTACAAAAATCGTGCAGGTTTGTGACTTTGGAATACAAAATCAAAACTGCGCCTATGCCGCGCTTGCACAGCATACGCTAACTCAAGCGGTATATTCGTTTGTAAAAATTAACGGCGGAAAAACCAAGCTTAGAAATTACGTCGTGTTAAACGGCAAACACGGGTATGTAAACTATTACTTAAAGCTTGTCGGCGTAATCAATTTAATGGGGCTGTTAAAGCTTATATTTTTATATTTTTGGAGTGTTTTAAATGAACGGAAAAATAAGAAAAGCTCAGGTTAAATCAGAAGATGAAGTGCATTTTGAAAAGACTTCGGTGGCAATCGAAAAGCTTGCCGACGCAGATACTGTAATCGGCGACCCGATTATTACCGTAAGCGGTTCGCAGGTTATTCCGTTATCTTCCGTAACCGTCGTAAACTTAGGCGGCGGCGGTGAGTACGGCAATATTAAAACCTTTAAAGAGACGGACGGCTTTAAGCTTGCAGGCGGAAACGGTACGGTTATAACCGTTAAGCCTAAGGGGTTTTTAGTGGACGACGGTAAGGGGTGCAGGCTGTTAAAAATGGACGACGGCGCGATTGACACCCTTATTGAAAAGACGAGTGAGCTCGTCCATACCATTTCGGACAATGTTTAAAAAATATACCTGC
The DNA here is from genome assembly GCA_051884155.1 of Candidatus Coproplasma sp. Taxonomy (GTDB): domain Bacteria; phylum Bacillota; class Clostridia; order Christensenellales; family Borkfalkiaceae; genus Coproplasma. The sequence goes on from JBJEVB010000017.1 coordinate 10,708, forward strand.
GTAATCTTAAGTCTAACGGCATTAATATGCTGTTCGTTTGGCTTGATGATAACAACAAAAAATTATACAGCCGATGCGGACGGGGTTTCTGAAATCGTAATGGAACTCGACCACGCAACAATTCTGCACAGTAAGAATATTGACCGAAGGCTTCCGATGGCAAGCACGACTAAGATTATGACGGCGCTTATAATCTGTGAAGATTGTAATCTCGACGAAGTTATAACCGTGCCTAAATCTGCCGTCGGTATTGAAGGGTCCAGCATCTATTTAAAAGAAGACGAACAAATAAGCGTAAGAGATTTACTTTACGGTTTAATGCTCGTTTCGGGTAACGACGCCGCCTGCGCTCTGGCAATTCATCACTCTAAAAGCGTTGAATTATTCGTAGACGAAATGAACCGAAGGGCAATTAAGTTAGGTGCTTTAGACACCAACTTTTCAAACCCGAACGGACTGCCCGACGATAATCACTATACGACTGCGCACGACCTTTGCAAAATCGCCTGCGCGGCGTTAAAAAACAATATGTTTGCTCAAGTTGTTTCAACAAAGTACTATAAGGGCGAATACCGCTGTTTTACAAATAAGAATAAGCTTTTAAACTCGCTAAACGGTGCAAATGGCGTTAAAACGGGATACACTGTAAAGGCAGGAAGGTGCTTAGTCTCTTCTTGCAAGCGGCAAAATATGCAGGTCGTTTGCGTGGTGCTAAATTGTTACGATATGTTTGAGCGCAGTGCAAATTTGATAAACGAAAGCTTTGAAAACTTTAGCGTAGAAACTATAAGTAAGGAAAGAATATTCAGTTATAAAGACAAGCTCTGTTCGCTGAATAAGGACTGTTCCTTCGTGGTAGATAAGCGACAACCGATTGAATATTCGCTTTCCGCACCAGAATCAGACGATAGTGTGGCAAAATTAAATATTTATAACCAAAATAACTTGATTTTCAGCGAAAACTTGTTTACTATTAAGTAGACGAAACATTTAAGAGAAAACAAATGAGAATTAATAAATATCTTGCCGCTTGCGGCGTTGCGTCGAGAAGAGAGTGCGACAGGCTAATTCAAAATAACAGCGTTAAAATTAACGGCGTAATCGCAACGCTCGGCGCAGAAGTTGAAGACGGCGATAAGGTTACGGTGAACGGCAATCCCGTAACCTTAAAGAAAAACGAGTACTATATCTTAAATAAGCCCAAGGGCTATCTTTGCACGGTCAGGGACGACAAGGGCAGAAAGACCGTCCTTGATTTGATGCCGCCTTCAATCGGCAGAATTTATCCCGTTGGCAGGCTTGACTATGATAGCGAAGGGCTTTTAATTTTAACGACCGACGGCGAACTTGCCCAACATCTTATGCACCCTTCAAACGAAGTGACTAAAACCTATCTCGTTAAAATCGAAGGTACGATTACCGAAGCAGGTTTAAACCCTATAAGAAGCGGTATCGACATAGGCGGCTACGTTACTAAGAAATGTAAGGCGCACATCGTCGAAACGAACAAGGCGTACACTAAAATTCACGTCACCGTGACCGAAGGCAAGAACCGCGAAATTAGAAAGATGTTCGAAGCTATCGGCAAAGAAGTCACCCTTTTAAAGCGCATTAAAATCGGCGATTTAACCTTAAGGGGGCTTGACAGGGGGGCGTATAGAAAGCTCACTCAGGCAGAAGTGGACTATCTGCACTCAATTTAAAAATCGTTAGTAATATGCCTTGTGCGATGACAAGGCATATTTTTAGTGGGGAAATGAAATGGAAAAATCAGGTAAAATCAGTAAAAAAATAGTGTTACTAACCGCAATCGTCGTATTAATCTGCGGCTTAGCGGTAAGTATTGCCTTTAATATATATCAAGCGTATTTCGGGTGGGACAGCTATCTGCAGAGCACCGAGCAAATCTACGTTATGGAATCGGGTATTTTAAATAAGAATTTAGAATTTTATAGCGGTACGGACTTAGAGTTTACATATGATTTTTCTAATGAAAGCTATCAAGAATTGAAGAGCAAATATAAGATAGAAAATACGGCAAAGGACGGAAGCGAGTTTGAAAAAACCGTAAGCCTTATGCACGAATATTCAAGCCGACTAACCCATAAGAGCAATTACGACAATAAAATTTCTAATGCGTTAGATTTGTTGGAATACAGTTTAGATAATAAAAATAACGGAATTAATTGCAGGGCAAAGGCTCAGATTTTAAACGAAATGTGTTTATCGCTCGGAATATTTAGCCGCAAGGTTTGGATAATGCCTTATTCAATCTACGACGACGATTGCCACGTAGTAAACGAGATTTGGGACAGCACTTTGAATAAATGGGTGATGCTTGATATAACCAACGATGAATACTGGGTAGACGAAAGCAACGTGCCGTTATCCATTTTAGAGATAAGGGAAAGGACGGCGAAACGTGAATTCTGTACGCCTGTTATGGTCGGCGACAATACAACAGATTTGCAAAATCTAAAAAATAAGCGTATAGGCGATTTTTTATATATCGTAAAAAATATGGTCTATATGCAGTATTTTGACAATTATTCGGTCGGTGAAGGCGATAGGGTATACGCCCTAATGCCGTGCAACATTCCAACGACTAACGATTATATAATTTCAAAGGCTTCCGTCGAACGTTCGCCGATTAAATGAAGTATAAAAAAATGCCTTAGAGAAAACTAAGGCATTTTTTTTATACGAAATTTTTAATCTTGTACCCAAACTTGAATACTTTCATGTGTAGTTATATGGAATTGCGCACCGCCAACGTCAACCCATTCATCGACTATAACTTCTGGATAATTGATATATGGATTGCAAATCATAACTACGTAACAGTTATTGTAGTTCCCATAGTAGCGAAGTATTTTAAATTCACTCGCCTTTACTTCAACAAGTTTTTCATATTTACGCGTATCAGCCGCAGCAGTTTCTTTTATGGCATTGGCAATTTTATCATCTAATGGGGTAGGGCTTTCTTTACCGTCATTATGATAATCGGCAATTTCCTGCAACTGTTCAACAGTAATTAAACCGTTTTCGTATGATTTTTCTAAAGAGTAGAATTGCCCCCTAATATTATTACATCCAAACAAAGAAAACAGGGATATAAATAAAGAAATTATTAAAAGTATTAAAGCAGAGCGTTTCTTCATAGAAATTCAATTCCTTATTATCAATTAAATATTCCTTAAAAGACCGACGACTTTACCTAAAATAGATACGTTATCATAGACGAAGTCTTCCATTTCGTCGTTTTCGGGGTGAAGGATAAACTTACCGTCCTTCTTATAAAAACGCTTAACGGTTGCGCTATCGTCTACGAGAGCAACGACGATTTCACCGTTTTCAGCAGTTTCCTGCTTTCTCACGATGACCTTATCGCCGTTGAGCATACCGATTTTAATCATTGAATTACCTTTAACGGTAAGCATAAACAAATCTTCCGAACCGAATAGGTTGGACGGTACTGAAAAATAATCTTCGTAATTTTCCTGTGCGAAGATTGGTTCACCTGCGGCAACGGTACCGATTAGCGGTACTTTAACGGCGTTTTGCTTGATTGAAACCGAACGGCGTTTATTTGCACCGACTTTGCTCTTTACGATAAGCCCCTTTTCGGCAAGCTCGTTCATAATATTAAAACAAGTAGCGGTGGAAGGGATATTGCATCCGTCGCAGATTTCCCTGACAGAAGGCGAATAGCCGTTTTCGGTCATATATTTTTCAATAAACTCAAGAACTATTTGTGAACGGTCTAACTTCTTTCTCATAATAATACCTCAAAACAATAATACCACATAAAAAAACAAAACGCAAACGATTGTTTAAAATATTTTTACTTTTTTATAAAAAATTTTTTGAAGTACGGTGCGTAAATATTCTCAATTTTAGCTTGAATAGATACGCCGTCGTCTAAATATTCACGTTTTAGCTCGGTAGCGTATTTTCTATTTTTTTCGTATAGGTTGATTTCAGTAAAGGGGATATACATTTCAACAACCGAAAACTTATCGGCAAACGATTTATTTACGGCGTCAAGTAGTTCGGTAATTCCCGTGCCGTCCTTAGCTGAAATTAAGACGCAATCGCCTGGCAACGATTTTTTATTTTCAATCTTATCGCACTTATTTAAAACCTTAATATACGGTTTATCGAACCCAAGCTCGTTCAAGGTCTTAAGCGTCGTATCAAACTGCAGGGCGTAATCGTCGGACGCGTCTGCAACGAATAACGCCAAATCACAGCACAGCGCAACTTCCAAAGTCGATTTAAACGCTTCGACCAAAGAGTGGGGCAGGTTTTGAATAAAGCCTACGGTATCGATTAAAACGTATTCTTCACCGTCGATTATAAACTTTCTTGCGGTGGGGTCAAGCGTTACGAAAAGTGCATTGCGAGAAACTACGTCAGCGCCCGTCAAAAGATTTAATAAAGTCGATTTGCCCGTGTTGGTATACCCAACCAAAGCAACGGTTTTAACGTTTTCTTTATTTCTTCTATCAGTCTGTAATTTTCGCCTACCTTCGGTCTCCTTAAGCCTATTTTCAAGGTATTTTAAGCGGTAGGCAATGTGCCTTCTGTCCGTTTCAAGCTGACTTTCGCCGGGACCCCTTGTGCCGATTCCGCCGCCCAAACGTGAGAGCGCCGCACCCTTGCCCTTAAGGCGTGGATAGATATATTTAAGCTGAGCAATCTCAACCTGAATTTTGCCTTCGCTTGTCACGGCGTTGCGCGCAAAAATATCTAAAATAAGGGTAGTTCTATCAATGACCTTTCTATCGCCTAACGCGGCGGAAATGTTAAGGGTTTGAGACGGGGATAGCTCGCCGTTGAAGAGAATGGTTAAATCTTCAATGTCCTTTATAGTGTAGTAAATTTCGGAAAGCTTACCTGAACCTATAAAGGTTGCGGCGTTAATTTCCTTGATATTTTGAAAACACGAGCCGATATAAATACCGCCTGCAGTTTCGATTAAGGCAATGGCTTCGTCGTGAATTCTCTTGTAATTATCCGATAAAACCGGTTGAATTATATATATTTTTTCTTCCATAAATTATTAGTCGTTATCTTCGGGTTTTAGCTTGACCTTGCCCACCACAGAGCGGCGGGAGTCTTCGGTTATAGCCGCATAGTGTTTACGAGTTGTATTTACGTCCTTATGCCCCAAAACGTCGGCTACGATATAGATATCGCCCGTCGCCTTATAGAGCTGTGTGCCGTAGGTAGAGCGCAATTTGTGCGGTGAAATCTTCTTTAAAGGCGAAACGATTTTAGCGTACTTTTCAACGAGATTTTCAACCGCACGCACGGT
>JBJEVB010000018.1:0-15675 GCA_051884155.1 Candidatus Coproplasma sp.
CCGGTACCATGCCCTTTCAGGGCTGGAGCAAACTACGCGTTGAACGCGTAGTTTTAATTATAGCGATATATTTCTTAATTATCTACGAGTGCGGAATTTGTAAACTGCTATTGACTAATTAAAGTATTTAAAGTAAAATATATGTATTAAAACCCACTTTAACCTACAGAGATAAGAATATGAAAAAGAAAGAAGTTGAAAAATACGATTTTTCGCGCAAGCCTAAAAGGGCGAGTGCGATATGGATGTGGATAGCCCGCACGTTCGTAATTTCGTACAGAATGCGCGGCATTAAGGCAGAGATAAACAAAGTCAATATGGACGGGTTAAAGCCGCCCTATCTGCTGCTTGCAACCCACGCAAGCGAGATGGACTTCTGCCTTGAATACAAGGCGATATTGCCCTATAAACGCGTAAACAACGTCGTGGCAATCGACGCAATCAGGGATATGGGCGACGGGCTTATGCGTATTTTAGGCTGCATTTGCAAGCGCAAATTCGTAAGGGATTACGACCTTATCCGCAATATGCGCCACTGCGTTAAAAATTACGGCGACATAGTCTGCATCTATCCCGAAGCAAGGTATTCTCTCGACGGCTGTGCGTCTTTCGTTCCCCCGTCGGTGGGCAAGCTCTGCAAGCTTTTGGGTATACCCGTAGTCGTTTTAAATATGCAGGGCACTTTTATCATAGGTCCGCAGTGGAACAAGACGAGACAGCCCTGCCCGCAAAGAGCTAAGATAGAGCAAATCGTTACGGCAGATGAAGTTAAAAAGCTCTCTGCCGACACGATTAACGAGAGAATTTTAAAGGCGTTTGAAAGGGACGACTTTAAGTACCAATTTGAAAACGGCATAGAGAACAACTACGAAAACCGTGCGCACGGCTTGCACAGCATACTATATCAATGTCCGCACTGCAAAAAGGAATTTGAAATGTATTCGGAAGGCACGCGCCTTTGGTGCGGAAGCTGCGGCAAGAGCTGGCAGATGACCAATTTAGGCAGACTTAAAGCTGAAGACGGCGAAACGGAATTCGAGCATATTCCCGATTGGTTCAAGTGGGAAAGGGAAAACGTAAAATCGGAAGTTCGTTCGGGCATATACCGCTACGAAGGCGAAGTGGACGTGCACACCTTACCCAACGCTAAGGAGTTCGAGCATCACGGCAGGGGCAAGCTCGTCCAGACTGCGGACGGCACGGTTTTAGAAGGTAATATCTACGGCAAGCCCACCCGTGTAGAGTGGAAGGCGGCAGAGCTTGAAAGCGTACACGTTGAATACGACTATCCCTTCTTTAAAAGGCGCAAAAACCGCCGTCATTTCTTAGGCGACTGCGTTGATATTTCCACAAACGACGACAGCTTCTGGCTGCACCCTTCCACCCAGCGCGACCAGCTGACAAAGCTCTCTATCGCGACCGAAGAAATTCACTTTTTAGCGCTTGAAAAACTTAAGCAGGACAAAGAATAATTTATGGTTACTTTCGATAACGAGCAGACAAAAAAAGATATTACAAGGGTAAAAAAACTATCCAATGCGGTTATTGCCGTTTTAGTTATTACCCTGTGTTTAGAAGCTGCCGTTTTCTATTTTACCGCGAATATCGAAGAGTATTTAGGCATTTCCATAGCCCTTATCGTGGCTCAAAGCGTTACGCTTATAGCGGTCGTCGTTCTTTTCGCCGTAAAAATCCGCTTAGAAAAAGGCGTTAAGCAAGTGATTTTAAACGCGCTTGCAATCGCTATGGAAGAGCGTGCCGACCTGCTTTCAGGCGATAGCGAAATTGCGTTAGTTGCCACATATTCGGGGGATAAACTCACTTTAGGCAGGCAAAATTCCTTTAAAGACGTGACCTTCGATTTGTCGGGTATCAAGCCGCTACGCAAAATATATTCAAACTTTGGAACGTATATCGTAGAATATTTGCAAGGGTATTACTCTAAAGGTTGTGGTCAAGGCTATGAGAGCGTAACCGTAACCGACGGTATAGGGAAAAATCCTTTGGTTATAGAATTAGTCAAGGGCGGAGAGCCTTGCAAAGGGACGGAAAATAATTACTTTATTAAAAAGGGGCTTATAAAATGACCGACTTATCTTCGCCGCAGATACAGGCGACGTTTAAAAGCAACAGATACGCAACCCTTTTGACCAACGCCATTATGGCGGTGCTTGCTTTGCTTGCGGCAGGGCTCGCCGCTTGGGTTGCAGTCGAAAAGACAAGGTTAAAGCTGACCGACTGGTCGGTGTGGGTGTTCGTCGCCCTGCTCGGCGTGATTGCACTGCTGTTTCTTTTCGTAATCGTGTGGGAAGTCTTTTTAAAAAGACCGTACCGCCGTATAGTTCACCGCTATATAGCCGATAACTTTAACGAGCACTTAAGCCTTTTGGAAAGGGGCGGCGACGCCGAGTTCGAGCTCGTTCTCGCAGGCGATAAGCTTACGCTTTTCAGACAGGGGAGTGATGAGTACGTTCAATTCGATTTAACGCACATTAAGCGCTACCCCACCGTGTGCAGTTATGCCGAAGGGCTCGTTAAAAGGTACTTAATCGATTACTATCTTTTAAACGGCGAAAGCTTGGGAACAGAAGTAGTGACCTTTACTAATAAGGTGCACGGCAGGGGCAGGGTTAAAACGCTTATTTCTAAGGATAAACAGGCAAAGCCTTTTACGCAAAGCTTTTTTATATCGAGTGGTATGATAGCAAAGCACGGATAAATTTCATTAACGACAAACGCCGCCGACGGAAAACCCGTCGGCGGCGTTACTCTTATCTTGGGTACTACGCCAAATTTAATTGAGTTAAGAGTTAAATTCTTTATGGAATTTTGCAAGCTCGTCTAAGTCCAATTCCATACGTTGCAGCGCGCCCGTGCACTCGTTGGCGCTTGCCGCGTGGTCTAAACAGTCGTCAATGCTCTTTTTGCTATTTTTCTTTGCCATACTAAAAGTGTGCTCCAGATTTTAAAAAATATTCAAGGGCATGGGCGTGTTAAGCGTAATTGTCATTCGGCGTACAAGGACAGTCCGCCTTCTCCCAAGTCCAAAACCAAAGTGGTTTCGGGTTTAGGGTTGTTCTCGATAATATACCTTGCAATGGGCGTTTCGGCGTGCTTTTGCAGATATCTCTTTAAAGGTCTCGCGCCGTAGATATTGTCGCTGCCGTTTTCTGCAATGTATTCCTTTGCGGCGTCGGTCACCTTAAGGTTGAGATTTTCGCTCTTCAATCTTGCGGCAAGGCGGTCTAAAAGCAATTCAACTATGCCCTTCATATTGTCTGCCGTCAAGGGCTTGAATATGATTATTTCGTCCAACCTGTTCAAAAATTCGGGGCGGAAGGACTGCTTTAAAAGAGCGCCAACCCTGTCTTTTGCTTCTTTGGTGATTTCGCCGTTCTCTATGCCTTCAATAATATCTGCCGAGCCCAAGTTGCTCGTTAAGATGATAATCGTGTTTTTAAAGTCTACCGTGCGCCCCTGCGAATCGGTGACTCTGCCGTCGTCAAGGATTTGCAATAAAATATTGAATACGTCGGGGTGCGCCTTTTCAATCTCGTCGAAGAGTACGATAGAGTAGGGCTTTCTGCGCACGGCTTCGGTAAGCGTGCCGCCTTCTTCATAGCCAACGTATCCCGGGGGAGCGCCGACTAAACGGGATACGGAAAACTTTTCCATATATTCCGACATATCTATTCTCACGATATTCTTTTCGTCGTCGAACAGATTTTCGGCGAGTGACTTTGCAAGCTCGGTCTTGCCCACGCCCGTAGGACCTAAGAACAGGAACGAGCCTATCGGTCTTGCAGGGTCGGAAATGCCTGCCCTTGCCCTAAGTATTGCTTCGGAAACCTTGGTCACGGCTTCGTTCTGACCTATAACTCGCTTATGCAAATCGTCGGCAAGGTGCAAAATCTTCTGCCTTTCGCCTTCCTTTAGTTTGGCTACGGGTATGCCCGTCCAACGCGAAACTATCCTGTTTATCTGCTCTTCGTTGACTTCGTCCTGGAGTAGCTCGCCGCTCTGCTTTGCCTTTAAGCTTTCAAGCTCTTTTTCCAAAGCGGGCAACTCGCCGTATCTCAGCCTTGCCGCCTTTTCCAAATCGCCTGAATTCGTCGCGCTGTCAATCTCGCCGCGCGTCTCGTCAATGCGCTCTTTTAACTGTTTTTCTCTGTCGATATTCGCCTTTTCGTCGTCCCATTGCGTTTTAAGGGCGGCAAACTGTTCCTTGCAGTCCGCAAGCTCTTTTTTAAGTGCATCTAACCGCGCCTGCGATATATTGTCCTTTTCCTTTGAGAGTGCCTTTTCTTCGATTTCAAGCTGAATAATTTTTCTGTTCAGCGCGTCCATATCCGACGGCATAGAGTCTATTTCAGTTCTCAGCATAGCCGCCGCTTCGTCCACAAGGTCAATCGCCTTATCGGGCAAAAAACGGTCGGTAATATACCTGTTCGAAAGGGTCGCCGCCGCAACCAACGCGTCGTCGTGTATGCGCACGCCGTGGAATATTTCAAACCTTTCCTTTAAGCCCCTTAAAATGGAAATGGTGTCTTCTACGGTGGGTTCGTTTACGGTCACGGGCTGAAAACGCCTTGCAAGCGCCGCGTCCTTTTCAATATATTTTCTGTACTCGTCCAAGGTGGTCGCGCCAATGCAGTGCAGCTCGCCGCGCGCAAGCATAGGCTTTAAAAGATTGCCTGCGTCCATAGCGCCGTCGCTCTTGCCTGCGCCTACGATGGTGTGCAACTCGTCGATAAACAGAATTATTCTGCCTTCCGACTTTGCCACTTCGGATAAAACCGCCTTTAATCTCTCTTCAAACTCGCCGCGGTATTTCGCGCCTGCAACCAGCGCACCCATATCAAGCGCAAACAGCGTTTTATCCTTAAGCCCTTCGGGTACGTCGCCCTTGACGATACGCTGAGCAAGCCCTTCGGCAATCGCCGTCTTGCCAACGCCGGGCTCGCCTATTAAAACGGGGTTGTTCTTAGTCTTACGGGATAAAATTCTAATAACGTTTCTAATCTCTTCGTCCCTGCCGATAACGGGTTCAAGCTTATGCTTTCTTGCGGCGGCGGTCAAATCGCTCCCGTACTTTTCAAGCGCTTCGTAAGTGTCTTCGGGGTTGTCGGTTTTAACGTTAGTATTTCCCCTGACCTTTTTAAGCTCTACTAAAAAATTCTGCTTAGTCACGCTAAAGCGCGTAAACAGCTTCTTTATTGCGTCGCCGCCGTTGTCCATAAGGCTTATAAATAAGTGCTCGACTGAAACGTAGTCGTCCTTCATCGAAGCGGCAAGCTTTTCAGCCGCAGTGAAAACCTTGTTCACTTCGCCGGAGATGTACACGCCGCTTTGACCGAACACTTTGGGCAGTCTGTCAATCTCGTCTTCGCAGGCGCTTCTAAGCCCGTTTGCGTCAATGCCCGAACGGGTCAGCATACGGAATATCAGTCCGTCGCTTGATAAAAGAGCGTATAAAAGATGTACGCCCATAAGTTGACCGTTGCCGTGACTGTCGGCAACGCTTTCGGCGTCGTTCAACGCCTGTAAACTGTTTTTCGTGTATTTTTCAGCGTCCATAATTATTACTGATACCTCCTTGCAAAACTTTCGTTCACTAAAATTATAAAGCTAATTTCGCCGTTTTAAACGCAATGCAAAATATTTTTCCCGTATATTTAACTTTGCTCTGCCCGTTTACTTTGGTAAAGTAAAATGTTAAAAAATGTATTGATTTTATATTACAAATGGTGTAGAATGATATTCGTATTCGGCATGGTTGCCGTTTACCTAAGAAATATTTATACGGACGGAAGATGAATTATGAAACTTATGATTGTAGGCGGTACGGGGCTTTTAGGGCACGAAGCCGCTAACGTTGCGTTAGAAAGGGGACACGAAGTCACTTCGCTCGCCATACCCGACGTACCTATGGACGGGTGGTATCCCGAACAGATTAAAAGAATAGAAGGCGACGTGTTCGAGCTTACTCAAAAAGAGCTTGCCGAAATTTTTTCCGGCTACGACGCTATGATTTACGCAGTAGGTCCCGACGACAGAATTACCCCTGCCGAGCCTGCTTATGAATTTTTCAAGTTGAGGCTTGTCGACCACTGCGCAAAGGTTTTCCGTGCGGCAAGGGACGCAGGGATTAAAAAGGCGGCTGTGTGCAGCTCGTACTTCTTGTACTTCGACAGGAAATTCCCCGAAAAGAAGCTCGCCGAAATTCACCCCTATATTCGAGTTAGAAAGGAACAGGCGGAAGTTTTGTTAAGGGAAGCGGTAGAAGAAAGGGACGGCTTGCCCAAGCTTGACGTGTGCATAATGGAGCTGCCCTACATATTCGGCACCTGCCCCCACAGACAGCCGTTATGGCGCGCAGTGTTCTTGGATAATTTCGTAAACGGCAAAAAGACGATTATGTTCCCCAAGGGCGGCTCGGTAATGACGACTACAAGGCACATAGGCGAAGCTCTCGTTGGCGCAATAGAGTACGGCAAGGGAGGCGCAAGCTATACAATCGGCGACGAAAATCACGACTTCAATTGGATGCTCGACAATATGCTTATCGGTATACAGGGCAAACCCAGAAAGATATGGAACCCGCCCCGTAAGTTATGCGCAATGGGCGCAAATATGATGGCAAAGGCAGATAAAAAGAAAGGTCTCCATCACGGACTTGACTACAAGCACGTTATGCTCGATATCCAGACCGATTACTTCTACTATCCCGAAGAAGAAATCGCCGCAACCTATGAAGAGTTGCATATCGGTCGCGGCGGAGTGGAAGAAGCGATTGTTGAAACGGGCAAAGCTTGTTATGCGCCTGGTGAGTTCAAGTAATTGCGCTCTTCATATATACTTCGTATTTTGGCGTTGCAGTCGGTGCTCCTGCGCTATAAAAAGGACTTCCGCAAAAGATTTGCGAAAGCAAAGATTTTGTGGAAAAAGGAGACGCAACGAAGCAAAAGAAGCCTTTGCGATAACAAAGGCGGTAAAGCGCAGTTTGCGTTGACGCGCTCGCTTCTTGAACAAGCCGTTAACCCATATAAGGTTAAAATAAAATCGCGTCATTGCGCCCCACTGCTTGCAGTGGCACGAAGCGTAGCGGAAGTAGCCGACTTTAAGTCGGCGCGGCAATCCCAGACTTTTAAGGGGCGGACTAATTCTTATAAAACAATTCCCAAATCTCGCTTTCCCTGAAGAACAGGGAAAGTGGCTCGCAACAAAGTGCGAGCCGATAGAGTTTGATATTATAAATCATTACTACCACTAAATAAATCATTCAACCACAACAAATCAACCTATGAAAAAGTGTATTATATATTGTTTTTCGGGGACGGGAAACACCAACCGCATATGCAAAATGATTTTGTCCGAATTATCGCAGTACGATTACGAAGGCGAAATTTTTGCAATCACTTACGAAGCGTATAAAACCAAGCAGTTCCCCAACCCCAATAATTACGACCTTATCGGCGTAGCCTACCCCGGTCACGCGTTCAACGCGCCCCACCTTTTTAACAAGTTCGTAAAGCTTTTACCCAAGTCGGACAGGGGTCAGCAGGCGTTTATAATCAAGAGCAGCGGCGAGCCGTTTTCAGTCAACAACTCTTCGTCTAACGCCGTAAAGCGGTACTTAAGGAGAAAGGGCTATAACTTCACCTATGAAAAGCATTATCTTATGCCCTACAACATAATGTTCCGCTACCCCGAAGGGCTTGCAAAGCAGATGTATCTCTATGCTTTCGAGATGGCTAAATGCTCCGCAAAGAAGATAGTGAGCGGCGAAAAGGAGTGCCTTAAAAGCAATATAGCAAGCCTTATAATGTGCTTTTTAGGCAAGATTGAGTGGTTTGGCGCCTGGTTCAACGGTTTGTTTTTCAAGGTCAATAAGCGCAAGTGCATAGACTGCGGCTTGTGTGCAAAGAACTGCCCTGCGCAAAACATAACCAAAAAGAAGGGCAAATACCGTTTCGGCGGTCACTGTACGCTGTGCTGCAGATGCACTATGAACTGCCCTAAGGACGCCATATCTATGGGGCTTTTGAACGGTTTGCGCGTAAACGGCGCGTATAAGTTTGAAAAGCTTGCGGCAGATGAGAACGTCAGCGGAAACTACGTTAACGCAAAGACTAAGGGTTACTATAAAAATTTCAACGACTACTACGACAAAATCGACGCGGAATTAGTCGCTTGCGGCTTGACTCCGCCCCGAATAAACTTTACCCCCGACGAATACGCACTTATGACCAAAAAGCAGAAAAAGGCGTACAAAAAACAGCAGGATAAGGACGAGAAGGCGAACGGCTGAAAATAACTTGCGATATGAAAAAGTGTTGGCTTAATAATAAAACGGTAATAATAACGGGCGGTGCAAGCGGTATCGGCGGCGGTATCGCCCGTTTGCTTATTTCAAAGTATAACTGCAAAGTCATTGCCGTAGTAATAGACGACGTGGGCTTAGACGAAACGCTTGCCGCACTTGGCGAAAGCGCGGATAAATTCACCTGCCTTCACTACGACGTGTCCCGCTATGAAAGCTGGGTCGAGATTAAAAAGTATTTAGAAGATAACGCCGTACAGGCTGATATACTCATCAACAATGCAGGGATATTTCCCCCGTTTGAAAGGTTTGAAACGACTTCAAGGGAAAAGCTTGAAAAGTGCATAGACGTCGATTTCTACTCGGTTGCATACTCTATTCAGGTTATGTATCCGCATATAAGTAAGTCTAAAACGCCTGCGTTTATCACCGTATCCAGCTCAGCCGCACTCGCACCGCTTGCAGGCACTTCGCTGTACACTGCGGCAAAATCGGCGAGCAAGGCGCTAACCGAGTGCTTTTCGTGCGAGCACCCCGAAATTTACGTCGGTTGCGTGTGTCCGGGTTTTACCAAGACTAACCTGTTTTCTCAGCAAAAGGACGATATGTCCAAAAACAAACTCATATCCGCTTTTATGTCTAAACGGGAAAAGATGGTTAAAAAAATCGTGCGCGGCATAAGGCGCAAAAGGCGTAGAATGGTATTCGGCGCAGACGCAAAGATTATGGGGATTATGTATAAATTTTTCCCTAAAAGCTCGCCCAAGTTTTTCCGTTGGATAATGAAAATTTCAAGGCAAAAGGTGTTTGAAGATATCTTTGCAGGTCAAAAATAAAGGTCAGGTTATGGAAGAAATTACAAAACAGTGCTATATGGCGGTCAGCGAGTTGATTGAAATCGCCCGCCTTAAAGAAGACAGTATTTTAATAGTAGGCTGTTCCACGAGCGAAGTCTGCGGAAGCAGGATAGGTACGAACTCTAACGAAGACGTCGCCGCACTCTTATACGAAGGTATATCTTCGGCGGTAAAGGAGAAGGGCGTGTACCTTGCCGTGCAGTGCTGCGAACACCTAAACAGAGCCGTCGTGGTGGAAAGGGCGGCTGTGCCTTATGCCGAATACGTTAACGTCGTGCCGCAAAAAAAGGCAGGCGGCTCGCTTGCTACTAAGGCGTATCACAGCTTTTCAGACCCCGTCGTGGTAGAGACGATTAAGGCGGATGCCGGCATAGATATAGGCGGAACGCTAATCGGTATGCACCTAAAGCAGGTTGCCGTCCCCGTGCGTTTAAGCATATCAAAAATCGGTCAGGCGAATATAATCTGCGCAAGGACGAGACCTAAGTTTATAGGCGGCGAAAGGGCGGTTTACGATAAAAATTTACTATAATTTAAGGAGAAAAATTATGTTACAAGTAGGACAAAAGGCACCCGATTTTACCCTGCCCGATAAGGACGGAAACCCCGTAACCTTATCAAGCTTTGTTGGAAAAAAGGTGGTTTTATATTTCTATCCCAAGGATAACACGCCCGGCTGCACAAGGCAGGCGTGTGCGTTCGCTGCGGCATATTCGGGGTTTAACGATAAAAATGCAGTCGTAATCGGCGTTAGTAAGGACAGCGTAGCGTCGCATATTAAGTTTGCCGAAAAATACTCTCTGCCCTTTATCCTTTTGTCGGATACCGAGCGCGTTGCAATCGAAGCGTACGGCGTCTGGCAGGAAAAGGTTATGTGCGGCAAGAAGGGTATGGGCGTGGTAAGGACGACCTTTATAATCGACGAGCAGGGCAATATAGCAGCCGTTATGCACAAGGTCAAGCCCGACACCAACGCACAAGAAGTTTTGGCAATGCTTTAAGGCGATATGACTAAGCTCTACTATATCGACGTTGAAAAACTGCCTGAAAACGCGCTTGAAAGAATGTGCGCTAACCTTTCGGCTGAACGCAAAGAAAAAGTGAAGTCGCAAAAATGCGAACGCGACAAACTGCTGTCTGCGGCAGCAGGCTATATTTTGGAGCAAGCCCTAAAGAGCGAAGGCGTGGCGAGTTTTTCACTTTGTTATAATCAAAACGGCAAACCGTATTTAAGGGACGGCAAAGTGTATTTCAACTTATCGCACAGCGGCTCTGTTGCCGTATGCGCCGTGTCGGATAGAGAAGTGGGGGTAGACGTGCAGGCGTTTCGCCCCGTAAAAGACGAGCTGTTAAAAAAGGTATGCACTCAGGCGGAATACTCTTTCGTCACGGCTGACGGCGGCGAAATTTTACAAAGGTTCTGCCGCGTCTGGGCGCTTAAAGAGAGCGTTATGAAGTGCTTGGGTAAAGGGCTATCGCTCTCACCGAAAAAAATCGAAATGGATTTTTCAAGCAAAACTTGCGCAAAGATAGACGGTAAAGATAGCAAGCTCTATTTTAAAGAGTACGGGCTGAACGGCTATTGTATCGCGGTATGTTGTCAGTTAAACGCCTTTGCGCCCGATATGATTAAGGTATCGCTTTAAAGGCGCAAAACGCATTTTATAAAGTGTGATTAAAGAAACCGAAACTGCGTATTTAAACGGCGGTTCTCGGTTTTTTTGCATATAATGACAAATTATGAGCATTTATTAAAAAAAATAATAATAAAAAATTTTTGTATATCTTGACTTATAAAGGTTATGAAACTATAATGTAGGCAAATAATTATATATTTACATAAATATATAAGGTTGAAAAACAACTCAGCCGTACAAAGCTTTGCACGGCTACCACCGTTCCGAGTACGGTTTAGGGACGGAATAAATTTTTAGAAGGAGAAACAAGACAAATGGGTAAAAAGCTTAAATTTTTATTCGGAATTCTCTTCTCGGTACTGTTTGCAGTAAGCTGCTTTTTCGTAGCGGCTTGTTCGGGCAACAATAAACCGAGTGGCGAAACGGGCGGAGAAACCGGCGGTGAAACAGGAGGCGAAACCGGCGGCGAAACGGGTGGCGAAACCGGCGGAGAAACCGGCGGCGGTGAAAACGAGAAACCCGAAGATAAGTACGACGGTCTGTTTGCGGTAGAAGACAACGTCTATACGCTTAATGCAGACTACCAAATTACTGAAAAGGACGTAAAGGCAACCGAAGGGCAGAATAACGTTCAGCTTTCGGCTTGCACGTTCAACCTTAACGGCTTTACGCTCGACTTAAACGGTTACGAGCTTTACATAGCCGACGACGGCAAGGAAGTAGTAACCTTTACCGACGGCGTAATCAAAGGCGGTAAATTAAACGTATCCGTTCCCAACGGCGACATCTCGTTCAAGGGTGCTACCATTGCGGAATCGGTTGACTACGAACTTGAAGCAGCAAGCGAAACGATAGTCTTTTCCAACGCAAGGCTTTCAGGCGCGGGCAAGGTTAAGTCCAATTCCAACGTCAAGATAGAGTATTCGGCAATATCCGATATAACCCTTGCAGGCAACGGCACTTTAGTTGCAGGCAGCGGTGCAGAGCTTGGCGCGGTAACCGTTTCGGAAAAAGCAAGCGGCGCAAAGGTAACGATTGCGCCTACGGCTACGGTTACGAGCGTGGCTTTACAGTCGGCGGCAGAAATCAACGTCGCCGGTAAGGTTGCAGAAGTCAAGGTTGCCGAAGAAGTTAAAAACGACGGCAACGCAACCTTAAAGGTAAACGTAGCGCCCACCGCAGAAGTCGACAAGGTCGAAATCAATGCGGCGGCAGAAGTAACGGTACAAGGCAAGGTTTCCGCAGTAACCGTAGCGGAAGCAGTTAAAAACGACAGTAAGCCCTTGACCGTAAGCGTATTGTCTACGGCAGAAGTTGCAAAGGTTGAACTCAAGGCGGCGGCAGACGTAACCGTTGCAGGTAAGGTATCCGCAGTCAAGGTAGACGAAGCGGTAAATAGCGATAATGCAGAGCTTAAGATTAACGTTGCGCAATCTGCAAAGGTTGAGCAGGTTGAATTAAAGGCAAAAGCACAGGTTGAAGTCAGCGGCAAAGTTGAAAACGTAGTTGCAAGCGGCAACGCGCAAAACGCAAAGGTAGACCTTAAGGAAACTGCAACCGTAGCACAGGTTGTGGTTAAGTCCGAAGGCATAACCGTAGCGTCAACTGCAACGTCGGAAGTTAAAGTCGTGGTAGCAGACACCGTTCAAAACATCGAAACGGACGTTACTTACGAAACCGCAACCGAGCAGGAGCTTGAACAAATTCTCGAACATAAGCACATCTACGTCGTGGATTCCGTCGTTGCGGCAACCTGTACCGAAGACGGTAAAAAGATATACAAGTGCATAGACTGCGACCAAACTAAGGAAGAGCCTATTGCAAAGCTTGGACACAGCTACGTATACAAAGTAGTTAAGCAGCCCACTTCAACCGAAAAGGGCACAGGCTTATACACCTGCACTCGTTGCGGCGATACCAAAGAAGTAGAAATCGATAACGTATCTTCCTTCACGGTAGAAGGCGTTAACTATCTCTTCTCGCTCATTCCCGACGGCGTATACAATATTACTGCCGACACGGCTGATTTATTCACGTACACAATCGGTGATGATAAAGTTGAAATTTCCGAGCTCAACGGCGTAATCAAGGTCGTAAACGGCGACGTAAAGGGTACGCTTAAATTTAATGTGGAATTTAATAGCGTCGTTATCAGTCATACAGGTACTTATGATACGACCAGCAAGATTGCCGTAACCTGCGTTATCGATAACGATAGTATAGCTTGCAAGGCTTTAACGCTTCAGGAAGACGGACGCGGCCGTTACGAAGTTGCTGGCGGCGACATTCTCGTATCAATCAGCGGACTTATTAAGAATGCCGTTATGTCGGCTTGCGGTTTCGACGTTGACGAAATAGGCGATATAATCAACGAATATCTTCCCTTCTTCGGCGAACCCAGCGAAGAAGATAAGCAGGAAATTCTTGATACGATTAATTCAATCGTAGTCACGGTTGACCTGTCCGAAATTAAGCTATTTATAGAATCACAGGACAACGACGGCAACACCGTATATACGTTAGACGTTGAAGGGCTTAAAAAGTACGTCGACGACTTTGGCAAAAAGACCCCCGAAACGATTATAAACGAAACCTTAGGCGAAGGCACTTACGCTATTGCATACGCATTCTTAAAGGCTATTCCCGATATGACGGTCAACGAAGTCAACACCTTTATTGACGTAATAGCAGGCAGCGTAGGCTTAGGCGACGGTCAGCTCGTCGAGTTGTTACAAACCGTTTTGAATAACGTAGCAGGTGAAGGAGCTAAAGTAATCGACGTTAAAGCTTTAATCGAGCAGTACAAAGATTACAACGTAATGGAAGCCGTTGCTCTCATTATGAACAACGTTCAGTTGCCCGATAATAAGCCTAATACGCCTTCCGACACGCCTGACGTCGATTATCCCGTAGAAGGCGATGTTATTCAGCCCTTTGCGCTTACTGAAGTTGACGACGAGACCAAGCAAGCGGCGGCAGCGCTTAAAGAGCAGTATCTCGGCTACCTTGAAACTATCAACGCTTTAGCTACTACGTCTACCGTTGCAGAAGTATTAGAAGGTTTCAATTTCGACTTCGCTAATATCGGAGCAATGATAGATTATGCAAAGAGCCTTGTATCTTTGGAATATACGGTAGACGCAACCAACAATGTAATCGCTTATTCGTTCAGCTTTATGATGGACGAAGCAACTTGCGTAAGCGTCGTTAAGACGGTTGAAGACGCCGTTCCTAACGTAAACGTAAGCCTTATGGGCGTGGTTGCAAGCGTTAAGGGTACGGCAGACGGCGTAGAAGCTACGCTCAACGCGTTCGGCTTCACTTTAGAAGCGCTGATTAGCGAAACAGCAAACAACGGCGTTAAGGTTGAAGTATCCCTTCCTATGGGCGACGCAACTACTGAAGAAGCTTCAACTTCTCTCGTAGATTTAACCTTAGTGGTTGACCCCACCGATTACGGCACTAAGATTACCGTAGACGGCAAGATTTCGGAAATGCTTCTCGCAAATTTCCAACCCGATATAAAGAGCCTTGCTGCGGATACCGAAGGCGAAACCGATGAAACGAACGACATTGTATTCGGCGGCACGTTCAAGATTGAAAAGAACAACGGTGCAGAGTTGGATAGCGATTTAATCGCTGACAGCGAAAAGCTTCAGTCGGCGTTCTATCATATGAACGCTACGATAGGTGCGAGCGATTATTACGGCAGAGCTAAGATTGAGTATAAGAGCGACGAGAGTGGAGAATACTATATAATTACCAACACCCGTCACATAAATAAGCAAGGCACTTCTTATAATGATAACGGCGTAAGCTACTACTTCGGTTACGTTACTGAAGTGGTTAATACCGTTCGCGTAGAAGCGGTTAACGGCTTACCTCAGGTAATTGCTATTACTTCGGATGATTGCGGCGATTGGGTACAGCTTACTATAATTTGCTCAGCTAAGGGTGATGCGGTAAACAAAACGGCGTTCGGCTTGTTCGTAATCAACGACGACGGCACTTACACCTTAGTTACTCAAGCGGCAGGCACCGATATCGTTATCGAAGAGCAAGAAAACGTTCCCGTAACGATAAACGTCTACGGCTACTATAATTTAAAGACGGGCGAAACTTCGTCTGAATCTCATCATAAGCTTACGACTACGGCAAAATTAGTCGACGGCGCAACCAATTGTGAAGAAGGCTTGTTAGTAACAACCACCTGCTCCGAATGTGACTATACGAGCGCCTACGTTTATCATAGCCATTATTATAAGACGGAAGAAACGCCCTTAAAGACTCAGTGCGGCGAAAACAGCTATATCTCTGTTGAAACTTGCGTAGGTTGCGGAGCACAAGACGTATATTGCAGCTATCACGAGCACTATAATATGACGAGAGATTGGTTGAATATTTTAACCGCAGATGAATACGCTGAGCTCGTTGCCGAGTACGTTGCAAATGGTCTTAGTCAGGAAGACGCGATTAAAGAGTTAGCAAATAACTATATCTCTGTAAGCGATTTACCTGCAGAGCTTGACGTTAAGGGCTTCTATTACGGCATCGTAATTAAGGAGCACTGCGCTATCTGCGGACTCAACGTGACCGATTACCACTATTACACCAACACCGCGGAAGACGGTTGCCTTGTGCACAACGCATACCTTTGCGAATATAAGGGCAACGAGATGTTCGAAGGCTTTACTAAGCTCGTTCAGGCTGCTGAGATAGGTCATCATATCAGCAGTTCGAAGAAAGTAGAAATTACCGACGTCGCTGCAACGACGGTTGAGCTTGAAGCTATCGTCGGCAAGCTTCCCTTCACCCCTACGGCAATCACGGCGTACGAATTCCCTTGCATGGGTTGTGG
>JBJEVB010000019.1:0-3272 GCA_051884155.1 Candidatus Coproplasma sp.
GTCGCTACTCATCTTAATGCTATCGCCGAACGAATAGGAATTAGTCGTGGTATTAAGCGTCATAGGCTTTTTGTAAATGCCGTTTGAACCCATCTCTACCGCATATAACACGTTATCCATCGTAACTAAGGTATACTCAGTCGTGTAGTTATCGGCAATAAACATCGTCACGCTGTCGTTAGCGGTTATTGCGTTTCTATCCGCAGTAATTTCGCTGTCCGCAAGCTTGTAAAGGTGGGTCGCGCCGACGGGCTCTTTACGGGTGAAGTAAACGACGCCGTTCTTGTACCACTGAATGTCGTAGGTGTAGTCGCCGTTGGAGAGTACGGGCTTTTGCTCTACGCCGCTCTGGTTGTAGCCGTAGTTGAACTGCGTAAGTCCGCTGTTTGCCCTGAGCTTGCCGATACCGTCGAGAACGAAGTCGCCCATATTGATATATACGGGGTCGGTCTCGGCGTCGTAATCTTCAACTTCGGAAAAATCGTACTCTCTAGGGCTCTCGGTCACGTCTGCCTTAACCCTGAAGAGCTGGTTATAACTCAAAGAAGAGCTTTCGCCCATAGCTTCGGGTACAGCCATAGTGTAGTAAACGTAGGGATTTTCGGGGTCTTCCGTATCGAACGAATAGTCCGAAACGCCGTATGCAAGCAGGGTGTTCTTACCCGTTTCGCAGTTTACGGAATGGATATTCGTCTTGGAAGAGCCGTAGAGATTTTCGCTGAGCGCATAGAGAATATAGACCACTCCGTCTACTTCTACAAAGCGGTAATCAACCGCATTGTCCGAGCTCTGCCAAATGTAACCCTTAGTCGTGTCCGTTCCGTCGAGCTTGGTGCGTTTGAAATCAAGGTTAGTGTTAAGCACTTCGCCGCTCGTGTTCTTCTGGGTTGAAGGCGTGGTGTAATAGAGATAACCGTTGTAGATATACAAACCTGCGTTATAGCTACCCGAATAGATTACGGAAGGAACTATCGTCTGGGTGTTGGTGTAGTCGTTAGCGGCTAAATCGGTCTTGGCAATCCGCTGAACCGAACCCTTTACAACCGAGCCGAAACTGTTATCCTGTGTATTCGTCGATTTGCCATTGATAAAGTAAGCGTAATCGTCGGTCTCTACAACAAAACCGCCGTTAGTGCCTGCAACTGCTTTAGTTGCCGTATCCTTATCGTCTGCACCCTTCCAACCGTTAGCACAGCCGGGCGCAAAAGCAAGCGTAGCTGCGGAAATTACCGCAACTGCTCCGCATATAATTTTAGTAAAGCGTTTACTCATAATGTCTCCGTTAATACGTTATAGACTTATACTTGATAATTATACAACAACGGCAAACTTTAAGCAATAAAAAAAGGCTCGGTTAAATAAAAAATATAGTTGCGGAGGTTATTTTTTTACGGAAAATTTTGATTTTTTTAAGCTGTTGAAAGTACTCGGCTTGCAAAACGGCACAAAAACTGAAGGCGAAACGGCTGATGGCAACGCTTTTTCGAACGCGGCTACACCGATTGACAACGACAATGAGCAAAGCGCCGACTTTTCGCCCCAAAAGGATTTTACCGCACAAGTTTTAGAGCGACACGAACGGCTTGTAAACAAAATTAAAAGCAGGAAATAATTAAGGCGGAATTATGAGAAACGCCCCGCACGAAACGTGCGGGGCGGATAAATCTTTTACCTTATTCGGGTATGCTCTTGGTTGGTTAAAGAATAAATGCGGTGATTATTTTTTTATAAAATATTCTTCACCTTATTCGGGTATACGGCTTTGGAAAGATGCGAGTAGTTCAAGGCGTGCGAGCACCGACCGCAAGGAGCTTACACAGAAGTAAGTGACTAAGGCGGCGCGGAGCACAACGCAGAAATACGACGCATATTTACAAAGCGTAAATATGTAAAAAATTACTTATCAAGCTTTAAGTGCCTAGGCAGACCGTCTACCCACAAAGGCGTAATTTCGGACTGAATAAGCGGACGGATATAGTGGATAAGCTCGGGCGTAACGTAGGTGCCGTCTTCGGTAATCCACTCGTCGGGAACTTTCTTTTCAACGTTTGCGATTTCGGAAACGTTAGCAAGCTCGGTTATGCACATATAAGGGTCTTCGGAAACTCTCTTAAGGCAAGCAACCATGCCCGTCTTACCTTCGAATGCCGCCTTAACAGCCGCACCTGCAGAGTTGAACGCTTCGGTTACGTCGATACGGGACGTAATGTGAGCGGCACATCTTTGCAAGGATGAGAACTCGATTGCCCTTGTCTTAACGCCGTATCTTTCTGCAACCTTGCCTGCAAGATATCTTGCCGTACCAGCAAGCTGTTTATGACCGAATGCATCTACGTAGTCAACGTGTTCAGCAAGCTCGCAGACGTATCTGCCGTCCGCAACCTTAACGCCTTCGGAAACGGCAATCACGAGCGAGCGGTTCTGCTTTAATAAAGTACCCGTCTTTTCAAGGAAGGAATCCAAATCGAAAACTCTTTCGGGAAGATAAATCATATCGACGCCTTCGCAGTCTTCACCCCTTGAAAGTGCCGCAGCGGCGGTAAGCCAACCTGCGTTACGACCCATGATTTCAACTATGGATACGACGGGATAGTCGTAAACCAAACCGTCGCGGATAATCTCCTTCATAGTTGCGGCTATGTACTTTGCGGCAGAGCCGTAGCCGGGGGTGTGGTCGGTGATAGCAAGGTCGTTATCGATGGTCTTGGGGCAACCCATAAAGCGTATGGGGCTGCCGATTTTCTGACCGTACCTTGAAAGCTTGTCTATGGTGTCCATAGAGTCGTTGCCGCCGATATAGAAGAAGGCGTAGATATCGAGCTTCTTCAAGGTTGCAAAAATCTTTTCGTAAGTCTCTTCGTTGCCTTCGATTGCAGGCAATTTATAGCGGCACGAACCCAAGAACGACGAAGGCGTTCTCTTTAAAAGGTCCATATCCAAATCGTTCTTAATCTGGTTAGAAAGGTCGACGACGTCGCCGTCTAAAAGACCTTTTATGCCGTGTACCATTCCGTATACGATGTCTGCCCCCCTGTCCTTAGCCGTCTTAAACACGCCCAAAAGGCTGGAGTTGATTACCGCAGTAGGTCCGCCGGACTGTCCTACGATTACGTTTTTCATAGATTATCCCCCTTGAGATTACAATATTTTGATAGTTTAATTATAATACAGTTGACACGAAAAATCAATAGGTAAATTGAAAATTGTTGCAAGCATTTTTAAGGGCAAAAAATTAGGCGGTACAGCCTTAGCCGTACCGCCCGAATTTATTT
>JBJEVB010000020.1:0-15509 GCA_051884155.1 Candidatus Coproplasma sp.
AGGTCCAGTCGCAAAGCTGGCTTAAAATAAAATCGTCGGTGTTTAAAACGTAAATTCTGTCGTCAGGGCAGAATTTATCCGAATATACGGGTACGTCGTTGACGTAAAGACTCGTGCAGCCTGCCGCGATATCGGTGGTATTGACGATATGTCTGGAAGTATCGAAGAGCTTATAAATCGCTCTCTTGTTCTTATGCGAGCAGAGTATAATGTTCGGCTTATGACCGCAATCTTCTTCTAAGTCGTCGATAATATTAATAATATCGTCCGCGCTGAGCGCACTTTCTTCTACGCTCTTGACCAAGGGCTTGAAAAAAGGCTCCGACTCTTTCTTATACCCGTACAGCCACTCGCCGTCGAAGATGCTCGCCAAACCCGTAAGTTCTTTACCGTCTACGGCGTGCACCTTAATTTTTTCTCCTGCTTTAACGGTAAGAACGTCTAAGCTCTTAGAAACGGTTATCGTATTTGCCGACTTATCCACCTTATTGATTGTGACGTTCATCGTTCCTGAAGCCGTTACGACGTCTACGCTCATACCTGCGAAAAAGCTCTTTACCGATTCCAACTCTAATACGTAGGAAGAGACCTTTGACTTGATATACGCAAGCGTTCCGCTGCCGTCGCCGTAAAGCATACGGGCAAAGTTCGCCTTTGCGTCGGAAATAAGCCCATCCATTTCGGCGTTTAATATATTGAGAAACGCACCTGAAGAATCCCCCGAAGCCCTTATAAGCTTATCGGACACCTCTATTGTGCCGTAGAGATTTCTAAGCGTCTGAACCAAATAAAAATACCTGTTTGCGCTGGGCGAAGGCAAATCTTCGGTTTCGTTACAAGCGCGTACGGCGCTCATACCACTCTTCACAATCGACATCTTAATTGTTTTGCCGAAAACGTTTTCACTCGACTTGACTATCGCGTTATAAAAAGGCGACACGTCGCTGTTGAGCTGTACTCTTATCGCGTCGAGATAATAGTCCTTTAATGCTGAATCTGCTGATGATAATGATATCACTTATTAATTCTCCTTATTTTCAAAATAACGTTTGGCAAGAGACGCCGCTTCGCCTATAGTTTTGGGCGTTACCCTTGCCGCCTTTACCGCACCGCCTACCGTGATAAACGGTACGGATTTGTTGGAATATACGCCGTTTAAGTATTCTTCTATTACGGCGTTTTTTTCCTGCTGGGACAGCGCGCGAACGCCGTCCGAACCTTCGGTTGCCGCCTGCGAGAGAGCTTGTGCGCTTGCCGCTTGCGCGGGCGCAGCCTGCTCTTTATTCGCTTCAAGCTCTTTAAGACGCTGACTGCGTCGGGTAAATTCAGCCTCAAGAGCCGTATAAGCGTCTACAAGGGCCTGAACGTCCTTAAATTTTTTAGGTCCTGCCGCAATCTCTTCTTTAACTTCCGCCTCCGCGGCGTTTGCCGTAGCCTGTAAATTTTCCGTTCGGTTATCCTTCATTTTTTACCTCCGATAATTTGTTTTTATGTTCTTTAAGATGAGCGCAGATACGCTCTTCCGCTTCATTTGAAAGTTTTTCCGTGAGTAAGTACGCGGTGTGTTCCCGTACGTGCACTTCATCGTCGTCGTAGGGCTTGACTTCAACCTGCTTGCCGCTTTTCATATCTTCGTTTTCCTGAACGCAGCGGTTTACGTTTAAGCTTTCCAAATCCTTTTCAACGACGTAGCCGCCGTAGCCCAAAGTTTCCAAAAGCTTTGCCTTAAAGGTGGGGCTTAACTTGCCGTTTGAATCGGTAAACAACCCCCTGTCAAGCATTTCGTAAAGGGCAGCTCTTCGGCGTGCAGGGGTTAAATTTGCGTCGCTGTCCGCTTCTATAACCACGTCGTCGCCGGCAATATCGCTGCCGATAAAAGTGCGCACTGCGGTTTCACCGTTTTTTTCCGTAAATTTCAAAAGGCGCACTTCGGTTGCAAACTGCTTGTATAACCTGAGTAAATACTTGCCGATGCGGCGCAACGCACTTTTAACCTGCTCGTAGCACACGTTCATTCTCGCTTCGTCCTGCTCGATAATGAGCTGTAAGCCCGTTGCCGAAGTTACGGACGTAAACGAGCTTACCTTTTGACTCAAGTCGGTCGTGCCCGATATTCTGTTGAACTCGTCTACAAGCCTTTCTTCTTCCTGAGTAAATTCCGAAGGGACGGTACCCATCGTCATCATTTCAGGCGGATTGCCGCCCTGCCTGTACACCAACACCTTGCCGGGAACGAGCCCGTCTTCTATCAGCTCATCGGTGTCGACAGAGCCTTCTTCCACGGCGAGCATACCCATAGAAATACGGTTTAAAAATTCGTGCTTACGGTTTTTTACGGCGTTGTACGCCCTTTGCACGGGAATTAGCCTGTCCACTATGCACCTGCCGAAAAAGCTACCCGTCACGGGCAGACAGCACTGCCGAATAAACGGATAGGTACGCGTTCCGTTTTCGCCGTTAATATAGGGCAACGGTCCGTCGTATAAAAGCTTGTGCCCTGCAACTACGGTAAGCCTGCCTTCCTTTTGCTCGGCGGTGGGACGGACGTACTTTTCTATTACGACTTCGTAGCCGTGCTTAACAGTGCGCTGAGCTAATTTTGCACCTACGTCGGTTGCAGACGGAAATGCGGTTGAAAGATTTGCAAACTCGTCTATATCCCTGCCGTCCACCTGAACGCCGTACGCGGCGAAAATATCTTCCGCAGGCACCGCCCTTGCGTGAATTATGCTCGGTTGGGCGTACAAGTTTTCTTCCGAGAGCGAATCGGGATAGATTTCAAAGGGCGAAACCGCCACTACCTTTACCCTGCCTTCTCTCACGCTCGTGCCGTCTTCCGCAAGCCCAATTGCGTTGCCTGCGTCGCTATCCCATATGACCTTATAAAATGCCGTTCCGCAGGACTCCGACCAAGTGGTAGCCGAAGCTATTGCGGCGTTTAAGTCGCAGTCTTCGTACGCCGCGTTGAGTATCGACGACGAAAGGTTTGCTGAAAGCCTGTCTTCTTCGCTGTCCGACGCCGCCCTGACCGCAAGACGGGGATGCAGTGCCGACAGGCGCGAACAGCGTGTGTCCACCATAGGCGCAATGTAGTTGAAAACTCTGCGCTCCTGCCAATAGTAGGCGTTCTGCGAATCTTCTATCTCGCCAAGCGTGTTTACGTCGCAGTACTGATTGCCGTTTATGAAGTTTACGTTCAACTGCCAACCGCGCTCTAAAAGCCTGCGCTCTTGCTGTCTGCGGCTGAAGTCGGCGTAAATCTCGTCGATAAAATCCTTTAATTTGTCGTCCTTTAATTTCTTTTCCTGTGATTTTTCGTCAATCACCGTAATTTCCCTCCTTTAATAACGCAATAAGTCTTTCCCTTTCCGCCTTGAGTTCTTCGTCGGAAACGCCTTCCGCACTCTCGCCGTCCATTAGCATTTTTACGGCTTTAATATCGGGCGGCACTTCCCTTCTCGTGACCTTGCGCTTGACGAGCTTTAATTCCCCTTCTCCGTCGGCGGAAAATTCTTCTACTATTTCGCTTGCAGAAAGCCCGACGGCGCACTTTAAAAGGGCGTCCTTAACGCTTTCTTTTGCTTCCACTTTGCAACCTCCTTATTCTTCTCATTTTGTCGGCGTAAACTTCATTGAATCCTTCTTCTCGTTTAGCAGGCTGCGGGCGGCTCATAATGAAGTAGCGCAGCTCGTCCATACAGTGGTCGTCACGCTTAACGGGCGTGTCACCGTCCGCCCAGAAATAGGAAGAAAATTCTTCTATCATAGCCTTGCAATTATCAAAGATATATAGGTCGGGTACGCCGTTGCCCTTCTTTAAATATTCTTTGACGCGGCATATGCCTGCAAACACGTCCTTGTTCACCTTGGGGTTTACGAGTATCCCCTTTTCCGCAAAGAGCTCGGTTACGCTCTTGACCGAAGCCAACGTCTTTTGGTTTGCCGCGCTGTCGATGAGCGCGCTAAGTCTGCCCTTATTATCCGTCTTCCACCCTATTCGCGCCGATATATCCTTGATGCAACGCGAATGATAGTCGATATCCTTGCCTTGTGCGAAGTGCTCGGCAACGACGTAGATATTGCCGTCCCAATCGACGGCGTACCAATGCGCGGAGAGTGGATTGTTAAGACCTGGGTCAATGGAAATATTTTCCTGCCACTCTTTGGGGATATCAAACGGCGGTATGACGTGCAGCGACCTGTCGAACTCGGGATACACAAGCCCGTCCCCTGCCGAAAACTTGCCGTATTTCCTTGAGTCGAGCGCGGCGGAATCTAAAGACTGACTTAAAAGCTTTACTTCGCTTTTAGGAAGATAGGGGTTATCTTCCCAGCTTATCGTCTCCCACCACACTTCGGGGTTATTACGCCTGTTTAAGTATATTTCGTTATAGATAAACGTCTCGCCCTTAAGCGGCGTCATCGTGCCGAATATATCCCCCTTTTTGTCCATAACTCGCATTAGGCACTCGTCGTAGATATCCTTGGGCGGCTCTTCGTCGAACCAGACGAAATCAAGCGACGAGCCCTGAAATTTCTCCCTGCCTTGGTCACAGCTTTTAAAGCCTAAAGTCGAAATGCCGCCGAATACGTTTTTTACCTTAATCTGGTCTATAACGCCCGACGACGGACTGTCCTTTCTGCCCGAGAGCATAGTTATATCTTCTATCCAATCCGCAGGCAGATACTTTAAAATCTTGCTCTGCGCAACGTCCCTTTGCACCTGCTGAGAGAGCGAGACCGACCAACCGAACACGTCCTTTTTATTCTTGCGGTAGGGGTGTATTCCCCTTAAAAGCCACACCGTTTCCACCGCGCCGCACTCGGTTTTCCCCGACCTGTTGCCCCCGAATATCCAGCGGTTGCGCTTTTTGCATTTATGGAACGCCATCTGCTTTTTATGCTTTTTTCTGCCCGAATTATAGCCGGATAACGCAGCGCATGCTTTTTCCCTTCGATTAAGTTCTTTTTCGATTTCCGCAAGTCGGATAATAATTTCTTCTCTGTTCATAGACCTTTTACGACAAATTTTCCCCAAGTTTTTATGGCGGACGGCGGTATAATTTACCAAAAAACGATGTTACCCATATGAAAAGAATATTCATATTTTTATGCCTTGCTTTTCTTATAACCCTTGCCCCGACTAAAGCGGCGCTTACCCCGACTAAAGCCGCGTTTGCCGACGCAAACCTATCGCTTGCAAGACCCGTTGACAGGGAATGTTATTTTTTTAGTGAAAAAGACTTATCAACCGCACTGTTTGCCGTGCCGTATACCTACTGCATTCAGGTTATCCGCAACGACGGCGAATGGCTGTATGCAAGCTACGCCGCCGACGAAGGTGGGTATAAAAAGCTATACGGCTATTGTCAAAGCGACAGGTTCGAAGCCGTGCCGTCTGCCCCGAAGTGCGAGTATTTAAATAAAGTGGTAAACGTAACTTTCAGCGCAAACGGCGGACAGGGGTCGTTCAATCCGCCGTCCGATTTGCAGATAGAAGCGCTATATTACGGGGGGTACAGGCACGGTGCAAACTTCTATTCCTACGTTTTATGCCGCGGCGCGTTTTGCTATATAGAAGGCGCTAACGACGATTACCCCCTTAACGAATACGAAGAGCAAACGAATAGTTCCGATACGGGCGAAGACAAAAAGAGCGAGAACGGCGCTAACACCACAGGGCTTATTATATTTATAGTTATACTTGCCGTGTCGCTCGTTGCGGTAGGCGCGCTTGCGTTTTCTTCCAAAAAGAAATTCGATTAACTACCGCAAGGCGTTCCCCTTAACCGCAACAAATTAATCGGGATTAGGGCTTATCAGTGCGTAGTAGGCACAGACGCAGGCATACCCCCTTTTACACGATGAAAGCAGCATACCTGCTCTGCGCTTGAATTTGACGAGCGCACTGTGGATTTTGCGGCGTTCGGCTGCGTCCAGCCCTATAACGCCCGTGCGAAGCGACGCGTACTTTTTTAATGCGAGCAAATCGGCAGAAGGTAACTTTGCCATCACCTTGTTTATTCTTGCCCAAAAGTTTTCAAGCTCCGCCTTTATTTCAATCACGGTATTCACCTTATCAAAGGTGTGTTCGCCGCCGCAGATATCCTGCCAGGAAGTTGCGGCAAGGCGGATTATAATTCCGTCCAACGCGGAATTTAAACTGCCCGCCGAAAAATAAAATCTTAAAACCTTTTTTAATTGCGTTCTCATAACGACCCTGCCCTTTTCAATCAACGCTCAAGCGTTGGATTTAATCAACAGCTTGCCTGTTGGATTTAACCCCCTTATTTTTGGTTGTTTTAAAACGAACATTTGTTTGCTTTCGTAGTTATAGTATAACCATTAAATATGACAAAAGTGTTCACTTTAAAAAATAAATGCAGGTTTTTTAGATTTTTTTTGGCAAATAAACGTGACAAAACCTTTAATCGGCAACCGATAGGCTTAATTTAAGGCAATAAAAAAACAAACGAATGCGTTTTCGTTCGTTTTCATACGACTATTTAAAGCTTTAAATCCTTTACAACTATTTTTTTAGGTGGTATAATTTTAGACGTGAAACTGATTAAGATTTTATCCATTTCGCTTGCGGCGGCAATTTCCGCGGCGACCATAGGCGTAGGCGCGGCGTATGCGGCAGATATTCCTGCCGACACCTACTACCCCGACAGCTTTGAGTGTTCGCTTTCTTTTGAGAGCGGACTTGGCGACTACGCCGTCTACGGGGACAGCTATGCCTTTGCCTATAACGGTCAGCTTGCAGTTTTACAGGGCAACGGCAATAACCAAAGGCTGCCCGACGTCAAGCCCGTAAGCTCGATAACCCAACTCGATTATTCGGCTGACGGCGAGCTTTACGTCTGCTTTGCGGACGGCTACTGCGTTTACCCCGACTTAGAGACCAAGCTCCCCTTATCGCAGATTTCCGTGCAGGATAGCGAGCAATGGCAGGTAAGCTTAGGCGACGTTACCTATTCCTTAAACAACGCAAACGGCTCACTCCTTTATATGAGCAAAGACGGCTTTAAAACGGTAAGTATTCAAGAGAGCGTTGAAGGCGAAATCAAGTTTTCCAAATTAAAGAAGTACGATAACGCCGCATACGCGGTTATGGATAATTCACTCTATAAATTAGAAGGCGCTGTTGCCGTCAAGGTAGAGCCCACATATTTCGGCTTTATCGACAAGACCAAGGCAATCCCCACGGGAAGCGCGGCGCAAAGCTTAAAGGCGGACAGCCCCATAACCTGCGGTTGGGTGGAAAAGGGCAAGTACTACACCGAAATAAGCCTTGAAAACGAGCTTGGCGCAACCTTTGAAGTACCCAACCCCGCCACCGCTACGTATCTTTCGGAAGACAGGCTGTACTGCTTGGTGCTTGCCGAAAGCGGCAACGCCTACGTAATTACTATGGGCGGCAAGTGCTATTTAACGGCAAAGACGAGCGTGAGCGTAGAAGCTGAAAACCCCGCCCTTTCCACCGCAGACGTAAGTGCGGCGTACGCGGTTGAAAAGATAGGTGTTTACTCCCGCCCCTACCTTTCGGCGGCGACAAAATTGTGCGATTTAGATAGCGGAAGCGCTAACGCCGTAACCGTTTTAGGGCAGTTTACCGATTTAGTCGGCAGAGAATATTATAAAATCGAATATACCGCAAATGACGGGACTAATGTAAGCGGTTTTGCCGCAAAGGGACTTATGACGGGCTATGCCTTCCCTGCTGAAGATACCGACGTTCACCCCGACGGCGGCGACAGCGAATTTTTATATAACACCAACGCCGTGACCGTAGGTCTTGCAATTGCAATAGTCGCCTTAGTTATTATCGCGGTGCTCTACGTTGCGTCGGTCTCATCTAAAAAGAACAGGAAGAAAAACAAGAAAAAGCAGCAAAAGAGAGCTGCAAGAGAAAGGCGCAGATACGACGACGATGACGACGACTACGACGACGATTACGAATAATAACCGTAACGGCGCATAGACACAACCGTATCACTTGACCAAACTATAAACGCAAAAATTAAAAATACGCAAAAAGCCCGACGCTTTAACGGGGTAGCGATAGGAATTATCGCTACCCCGTTAATTATATTTGCCTTACGGCAAGTTATATGCCTTAAGGCGTGATATTTTGCTTACGCAAAGTGATATTTTCCCTGTAGGGAAAGCTTATGGCAAATATAATATAACTTTGACTGAAAGTCAAAATATAACGCAAGTCCATTGCATATCACTTTTAGCCGCAAGGCTAAAAATATAACATAATTTTTAATCTTTTACTTTTGAAGCTGCTCTTCTTCTATATCATCCGCGTCGCTATCTTCCGCCGCGGCAAGCTCTTCTTCCGCACCATCGGCTACGGCAATTTCCGCAACCGTTTTGTCAGGTGCGGTTGCATGGCTAACCGTACGCTGAGCAACTTTTGTAGTAATTACTTTGAGAACTGCAAGGTATGCTAAGCTTAAACCGTAGAAGCCGAAGAATAATCCAACGTATGCGATATAGACTACGAGCACATATAACACGTTTATATAGCTCATAAATCCGCCGAGCTTTATCGGCCAGGGGAATTCAAACGGCAACGGGTTGACCTGCGTAAACGCGAAGTTGGGGCGCATATAGCCGGGCGACCCAACCCCTACGCCGCCTTCGATTAAACCCGTAACGTAAAAGTCGTCGTAGATTAAATGACTGCCGTCTGAAGCCGTCCATGTCGTGGAAAGATAGGACACGAGTCCGCTTGCAAGCGACGCAACCACTATTACTATAAAATAGTATATAAGCGGCGCAATGCAGTCCTTGAGTTTAAACTTGTAGTGCCCTAAGGCGGAAGGCAGAACGCAGAGCGCAAATAAAAGACAATGGGTTAAGCAGAAGTATAAAATCGAGTAACTGCAGAAAATTCCGTAATTGCTCATTTCGTTTTTGCCGAAGTAGATAAACACGGTCAACGCGCCGATTGCGTGTACGAAGAAGGAAGTTGAATACAAAAATTTCTTTTTTAAAATCACGGCGGCGGAAGCTATATACACGCCTGCGTTGCAGATAAAGAGGGGAAGCGCCGCAAACACCGTGCGGTAGACGTTATAGCCGTCTCCGAGCAGCATACTGTCCTTGCTGTGGTACTGCAAAAGCAAGGTTACGGCGATTGCGCACAGCCACTTATCCTGCACCCCCCTGTCCTTACGCCTTAAAAAGAAGTACAGCCCCACCGTTGAAGCAACCAAACCGCACAGCGCGATAAAGTGCCATATCGTAAAGTTGTAAAAGCGCAAAAAGCTGTCCTGCGGAATTGAGTTGATATCGAAAAAGTTTTCAAAGATATTCAACGGCAACGCCGCCAAAAGCGCAAGCGGAAGATTGATAAACGCCCTAAGATTAACCTTTAACCCGTCCTGCACGATAAACAGTCCGCAGCAGACAACAAGGCAAACGTTATGTAAAAAGAAGAGCGTAATATTCAGCCACTTGGGCATAAACAGATTAATCGAATTAAAAATTTCGTCGTTGGCTGAGTTGACTTCGGGAACTATATCGAAGAAATTCCCGAAAAGGCAACAGCTTAATATGACGAAAATCGGCAAAACGTACTTGACGGCGACCCCACAGCCTTTGCAGTTGAAAAATACCGCAAGAAGTATTAGTATAAGTCCTGCCTTTTTAACCCATTGACTTAGCGTAAACACTACGCCGTACTCTACCATTCGGTTGAAAATATAGTAATCGCTAACCGTAAACGTCAGCGCAAGCGCCGTGACCGCCGCAAGTGCGGCAAATACGATTAGCAGTATTCTAAGCGTTTTAGGGGTGAGCGCAACGCGCAAAAAATTCCCCCTTCGTTCAATTGTTTTTACCCTTTCCATAACGCCTTTATTATACTATTAATTTATATATGTTGTCAAGGCACGGCGGCACTATTGCACCGTCCATTATATGGTCGAGTGATTATCCGCATAAAAGCGTAACACTAAAATTTGGGCATAAAAAATCGGCAGTCCGTTATGAGCAGACCGCCGACTAAAGCTTTTATTGAATTTAAACTTTACAATAACCTTTAAGGCTTTATTCAGCCGTTAAGTGAGTAACGTTTTCCTTTTCCTTATTCTTTCTGCCTGCAAGAATCAGCCCCCTGCCCGTGACCATAGGCGAAATAATAAGCCATATTGCCGAAAGAGCAACTAAGATATAGACGATAATCGCCCCCGTAGAGCGGAAGCCTCCGAAAATCCAACCGACTAAGTTAAAGTCGAAAATGCCTACGAGCCCCCAATTGAGCGCGCCTACTACCGTTAAGATATAACAGACGATATTGACGAAAATCATATAATCCCCCTTAAAAATTAAGTACGTTTAATATGATTATGCCCAAAGGTAAAGTCCTTTATTCGCCGATTTGGAAAAATTTACTTTTCGTACACGCTGCGCTTTAAAATGCCGATATAGGGCAGGTTGCGATACCTTTCGGCATAGTCAAGCCCATAGCCCACTACGAACTCGTCTTCAATTACAAAGCCGTTATAGTCGCTTGAAACGTCTGCCGTCCTTCTTGAAGCTTTATCCAAAAGCGTTACAATCGTAACCGACTTAGCTCCCCTTTCAAGCATCATCTTTTTAAGGCAGGCAAGCGTAAAGCCGCTGTCGATAATATCTTCTACGATTATAACTTCCTGCCCCCTGATATCTACGGACGTATCCTTAGCTATCTTAAGCGCGCCGCTGGACACCGCGCCCGTACCGTAGGAAGATACGACCATAAAGTCAAGCATAACGTCCAAATCAAGGCGGCGTAAAAGGTCGGCGTAAAAGACGACCGCACCCTTTAAAATGCACACGCACAAGGGGCGCCTGCCTGCAAATTTTTCGTTGAGCTCCGCTGCAATTTCGCCCACTCTCTTGTCAATCTCTTCCTTCGTTAAAAGAATTCTCTCGCAATCGTTTGTCATTTGTTTCCCCTTTAAATTAATTTTTAAACGGGTCAAGGCAGATGAATACGCCTACCCGATTCGTTTCTTCACATAGCTTAATCTTGTCGGAAATCTCCACGCCGCCGACGATTAAAACTTCTTCGCCGTCGCACAACAAGGGCAAGGCGTCCCTTCTGCTTTGCGGAACTTTCTTGTTGGTCAAGTAGTCGCCAAGACTCTTAGTGCCGCCCCCGAACTTAGTGAACTTATCACCGCTTTTTTTAAAGCGGATAACCGCACTTTCGGGGATTTTATCGATATCGAATTTTAAAACCTTAACGCTCTTTTTCTCTCCCTGACCGAGCGAAAAAAGCACGTCGTCAAGGTTTTCTTCCAAGTCTGCGCAAGCCAAAACGCCGCAATAGTCCATAGTCTGGTCGCAGTTTAAATTTTCGTAAAAGGGCATACCTTCGTCCGCAACGCGTTTTTCCGCCTGACTTAATAGCGCAATTCCGCCCTCTTCACGGATAGCAACCAAGCCCAAAAAGGCAAAGCGTTTACCGCTGTTTAGCCATTGCATTTCGTAGACCGTGCGCATCTGCGCGGCGGTGAAATCCTTTTTGCCGTACTCGGTGAGTACGCGCCTTAAGGCACGCTTGAAAATTACGGGTTCGGTACACGACTTAATTAAATAACCGCCGTCCGTCCTTTTAACTAAAATTTTATTGACTTGACGTTTAAAATATTCTTCGTCTTCGGCGGCAAGTCGGGAAAAGCGGTAGATATTATTAACCGCACCCGGCACAGCCTTTTCTAAGGCAGGCAAGACGTTGTGCCTGATTTTATTGCGCGTATAATCGTTAGTAAAATTAGTACTGTCTTCAACGAACGGTACGCAATTTTCGGCAATGTATTCGTCTATTTCTTCGCGAGAAACGCCGATTAATGGGCGGATTAAATTCATTGACGGGCAGTCGGAAATGCCAGTTAATCCCGAAAGCGAAGCACCCCTTGCAAGGTTGAATAAAACCGTTTCGGCATTGTCGTTCATATGGTGGGCGGTGGCGATTAAATCCGCCTTGCCTTCCGTGATTACTTTATTATAACAGCAAAGCCGCCAACTGCGCGCCAAGCCTTCGTCCGAAAATCTTTCGCCTTCCCACTTGAAAAAATGACATAATATGCCGTTAGCCCCACAATATTCCCTAACGAACGCGCTGTCGCGCTCGCTCTCTTCCCCCCTGATTGCGTGGTCGCAGTTGAGTGCGGAAAGGGTGATATTATGCTCTTTTGAGTGCGCTAAAAGATAGCTAAGAAGACACATACTGTCCCTGCCGCCCGACACCGCAACGCAGATTTTTTTGTTTTTGTAAAGGGAAAGGTCGATATTCATTTTAAGCCCTTAAACTAATTAAGCTCTATATTCCTTAAGCCTTATATAACTTTGAAACGCCCGTCTTAACGGCTTCTTCCGCAACTGCCTTTGCAACCGCTTCGTGCGCCTTTTTGTCGTAGGCGTAGGGCAGAATATAGCTTTCGGACAGACCCGTTTCTTCGGTGTACTTTGCAATCGCACGCGAAGCCGCCATCATCATCTCGAAGTTGATTGTCGTCGCCCTTACGTCCAAAGCGCCCCTGAAAAGTCCGGGGAATACCAACACGTTGTTGATTTGGTTGGGGTATTCGGAAGAGCCCGTGCCGTGAATGAACACGCCTGCTTCCTTTGCGTCCGCAACCGAAATTTCGGGTACGGGGTTTGCTAAGGTGAATAAAATGGACTTATCCGCCATTGACCTTACCATATCCTTTGATACGACGTTAGCCGCAGATACGCCGATAAACACGTCTGCGCCCTTCATAGCGTCGGCAAGCGTACCCGTAAGCATATTACGGTTGGTCACCTTTGCAAGCGCCTGCTGAGCAGGGTTGAAACGGGTGTCGCCTTCTACGATTACGCCTGCCTTGTCGCAAGCGATTACGTTCTTAACGCCGAAACGAAGTAAGAATTTGGCAATAGAAATTCCTGCCGCGCCTGCGCCGTTTACTACTACTTTTATATCTTCAATCTTTTTGTCCGCAAGCTTTAACGCGTTTATTAATGCCGCCGCAACTACGATTGCCGTGCCGTGCTGGTCGTCGTGGAAAACGGGAATGTCAAGCTCTTCTTTCAATCTCGTTTCGATTTCAAAGCAACGGGGTGCAGAGATGTCTTCAAGGTTGATGCCGCCGAAAGAGCCTGCAAGCAATTTGATAGTCTTGATAATCTCTTCCGTATCCTTAGAGCGAATACACAAAGGGTAAGCGTCAACGCCGCCGAACGCCTTGAAAAGAGCGCACTTGCCTTCCATAACGGGCATACCTGCTTCAGGACCGATATCGCCCAAGCCCAAGATTGCAGTACCGTCGGTAATTACGGGAACGGTGTTCCAACGCCTTGTCAGCGTGAACGACTTTTCTATGTCCTTTTGTATTGCAAGGCAGGGTTCTGCAACGCCGGGCGTATATGCCAGCGAAAGCTTTTCTCGGCTATCCACTTCAACCCTGGGTACTATTTCTATCTTGCCCTGCCATTCGGCATGTTTTTTAAGCGATTCTTCTCTGTAATTCATAAGTATCTCCTTTAGCTTTTAACGGCTTAATTATACAACTTTATGTCAGTCGTTGCAAGGAAATAGCCGTAAAAAAATAACGCTTTCATACGAAAGCGTTTGTGGTGTGACCACGGCATGGTATCTTAATTGCATTATAACCTGATTGACTAACGATAAGTCAAACGATTTTATACAAAAGAGTTTAATTAAAGTTAATTGAGTTCTTCGAACACGAGCTTGTCCGCAACGAGAGCGATAAATTCGGAATTAGTAGGGCGTTCCGAGCCTATGTACACCTTGACGCCGAAAACCGAGTTAATCGCTTCTATCCTGCCCCTGTTCCACGCAACTTCGATTGCGTGGCGGATTGCCCTTTCGACCTTACTCGGCGTGGTGTTGTACTTCTTTGCGATTTCGGGGTACAGCCTTTTGGTTACGTTGTTGATAATCGACTGGTCTTCAATAGTCATTTTAATGCCTTCCCTAAGGTATTGATAGCCCATTATGTGCGGCGGAACGCCTATTGAGATAAAGATGTTTGAGATTTTTTCGTCAATCGAAGTCACCCTGCGCCTATCGCGCGAAGTGGGCGAAACTAAGTACTGCGACGTCTTTTCGGCAAGCACTTCCTTAACCCTTTCGTGAACGGTCTGCGCCGAAACGGGCTTAACGAAATAATACCTTGCACCCCCTGCTATGGCTTTCGCAACTATGTTGTCGTCCGCAAAACCCGAAATTACGAAGGCGGAACAATTAGGCAGATTGCCCTTTACGTACTTTAACACGCCGAAGCCGTCTTCGCCGGGGAGAGTCGTGTCGAGCAAAACCACGTCGGGCTTGTGTTGATTGATAAGGTTTATTCCCACTTCGCCGTCCGCCCCGATACCGCATACGTTAAAGTCGGAATCCTGCTCGAAAGCGGTTTTGAGTTCGTTTAAAAACTGTGCGTTACTTTCCAAAACTATAATTTTTCTCATATTTTATTCCCTTTTGCTGTTTTTTGTGGATTTATTATAAAATACATATTTTTTATAGTCAACTGATTATTTTACAAAATTCAA
This sequence comes from Candidatus Coproplasma sp., assembly GCA_051884155.1. Classification (GTDB taxonomy): domain Bacteria; phylum Bacillota; class Clostridia; order Christensenellales; family Borkfalkiaceae; genus Coproplasma. Next base: position 14,560 of record JBJEVB010000020.1, read on the forward strand.
ATATTATTTTACAAATTATGTAAAATATTAAATAATTTTGTACAATAATGTCGAACTCGGTATTTTAGCCACTCGTACGCGCTTGTACGCGCTTGAAATTGCAGAAAAATAAAGGGGAAATAAGGCTTGTGTTATCTTTAAAATAAAAAATCGAATTGCTTTATTAGAGCAGTTCGACTTTATTATTATGAAAAGATAACAATTTAAAAGAATAATTAAAAAAGTTTTATTTATTTTGTTCGTATTCGTCTTTTAGCATAGAGTAATACAGTCTGCCCATATACTCCCCGTCCATATAAAAATAATCGCGTAGCGTTCCTTCATATGTGAAACCGCATTTTTCAATAACTCGCTTTGAAGGGGCGTTAATCGTTTTCGTGCAAATTTGAATTTTATGAAAATTAACTTTATCAAATCCATACGCAAGAACAGCTTTCGTAGCTTCCGTTGCATACCCCTTGCACTGATAGGCAGAACCGATACAATACTCTATTTCCGCAAAATGATTTTTATTGTCCACGAGAAAGAAAGCTATTTGACCGATACATTCCCCTGATTTTTTGTCAATAATTGCCCAACGGTAATAATCGCTTTTCTCATATGAGCTAATATATTTATCAAGTAATTCTTTTACAGCTTCGTTCGTAGTATATACAGGCTCTGAATATAGCGATTGAATATTTTTATCGGCAACCCAATTTTTCAGCATAGCGTCACCGTCGGCGTATTCAAATCTTCTGAGAATTAATCTGTCTGTCGATATTGTTTTCGTTCCGTTGTGTATAAGCATATTTTTTTCTCCGCAAACTTGCGTTTACTATTATAACATAAAACTGCTAGTATGTAAATAAAACTTTTCAATCGAATGATAAACGCCGCTGCAATCGGTGGGGTAAACCCGATTTATTTTTGCAACCGTGCAGAACAAATTGATATTGCTGTCTAAAGAT
>JBJEVB010000021.1:0-14913 GCA_051884155.1 Candidatus Coproplasma sp.
AGATTTGTTTGATTCTTTTTTATCCAAGTGTTGCACTTGATTTGACAATTCACCACTTACTTAATAAAGAGAACTAAAAATTTTCTTTGTAAAATAATTTTAATTAGAAAACAGTTATAAATAACTGTACTGTCCTAGGATTCCAAATATTAGATGATGAGTCTGCATGAACTGTGATGCAATAACATCCTTGTTCAAGCACTCTTTTTACCGTTGTAGCCCACCTTTCTCCGTCTCCATATAAATAATCTCCTAGTGAAAACACATTTGCTCCTTCGCCTGACGGAGAGAACCATTCTTTCGACCAGCGCGGGTGATCAGGCAGATTATATGCCTTTACACCGTATCTTCTTTCAACACCGTCGTAAGGTATTTCGATATGCATTTCGTCAGTACCTACGGGAAATTCATAAACGTTGCCATCACTGCAACCAATACGAATAGCCACGTCGTATTTTTTTCCTTGATTACACCCTGCAAATATACCAACACTTATAGTAAACAGCAGAAATATACAAACCGCCAACCAAAGCTTCTTTTTGTTTTTCGTCATAATATACCTCTATTACATATTATTAATTTAATCGGTTATGCCGCCTTCCAACTCGTCTAAGGTCAAGTAGAAAGGCTGGATAAAGTTGTCCATAAAATATTTTACTTCGGGCATATTGCGTGAGAGAATGTCACTTTCTATGCTCTTTTTTGCCTTTTCAAACTCGGTATTGCCGCAACGGTGCTCTTCTAAACACTTGACGTAAGCCGCCAACCTGTCCGCCGCCTTGACTATTTTACATTCTTCGCTGTCTAAGTCGGGCTTGACGTATAAGCTAAGCTCGCCCTTAAGCTCTTCGGGCAGCATTTGTAAAAGCTTATCGCAAGCCTTATTTTCAAGCTCTTTATACGCACCGTGAATGGAATTGTTGAAGTACTTTATAGGCGTAGGCAAATCGCCCGTCATAACTTCGCTGCACTCGTGGTAAGTTGCGTACATTACGCACTTTTCCGCGTCCACGCTGCCGCCGTAAATCTTATTTTTAATGACCGCTAGCGCATGGGCAAACACCGCCACCTGCTGACTGTGTTCCATTATGTTCTCTTCCCTGACCGAGCGCATAAGCGACCATCTTTTAATATACTTCATTCTATCCATAAACGCATAAAAATTATAGGGCATTTTCCGTCTCCTTGTGCCGTAAAACTGCTAAGTAGTGACATTATATATTATTTTAATACAAAATTCAATTGACTTTAATAAAAAAACACAATATAATTTGTGTAACAAAATTAAATAACCGTCGTGGGTGCCAAAAGCTTAGAGCTTTAAGGCTGAGATTAGACCACTGAATCCGCAGCGTAATTGCTGAAGGAAAGACTAATACTTGTATGCACTCCGACTATTTTACGGGGTGTTATTTTTTTACGGCGGTTAAGGAGGTATTTTTAATGTTTTCCAACTCACTGTTGTCGGCGTACTTTGACAGAATCAAGTACCCCGACGAAAACGGCAAAAAGTACTACCTGTACGAAAGCGTATGGGCAGACTATGCCAAAAGCACTCTTTCGATGACCTTCTTCTACGTAGCCATCGCTCTCGCCGTAATTTTAATCGGCATAGGCATTTTCGTACGTTTGAAAAAGGCGGAAAGCTTGGGCGCGTACGTCAAGACCGCCGCTACGATTGCCATAACCTTTGCCGTAACCGTAATCGTTACAATGGTCGCGTTAGGCTTTGCAAAGATTTCGGAAAAAGGCTATTGGGAAGACCAGGCAATTGAAATCATTCCCCCCATCGTGCTTGCAGGCGTTGCCGTAATCGGAATTATAGCAAGCTATGTCTCAAGCTTCTTCTCTAAAAAGGCTAACAAAATTACGCTTATAACTTCCGTCTCGCTTATCGGTGCGGCGCTCGTTGCCACCTTAGTTTGCATGGGTATATTCTTTGCTAAGTCGATTGCAGGCGACGGCTATTACGACAGCCCCGAATACGGCAAGCTGAATCAGGTTGGTCTTTACGTTTCCGCAGGCGCACTCGTCGTAGGCGCGGTCGTAGCCGCAATACTTCTCGATTTAAAGAACGACAAACCCTTCGACAGCCGTTGCATCGCACTTGCAGGTATTACCGTCGCACTTTCCTTCGCCCTTTCATATATCAAGTTCTTTGAGTTGCCCCAGGGCGGTTCGATAACGCTTGCTTCACTTCTTCCCGTTATGCTGTTCGCATACGTATACGGACCTAAAAAGGGCATTTTGGTGGGCTTTATCTACGGTATATTGCAGGCAATTCAGGACCCTTACATCATTCACCCTGCACAGTTCCTTTTGGACTACCCCATTGCGTTCGCAATGGTCGGCTTTGCAGGCGCGTTCAAAAAGATTAAGGCTTTGGACAAGCTTCCCCAAGTCCAGTTTGCGTTAGGCGCAGTTTTGGCAGGCTGCTTAAGATTCCTTGCTCACCTTCTTTCGGGCGTGTTCGCATTCGGCGCGTACGCCGCAGACGCAGGTCAGCAGAACTTCTGGTTATACAGTGCGGCGTACAACTCGTTCGTTTTTGCAGACCTCGTACTCGTAGTAGTTGCAGGCGTACTCTTATTCTCTTCAAAGAGCTTTATAAAGAGCGTAAACCGCTACACGGGCAAAAAGGCTGCGCACACGGCTGACGCAGAAAACGAAACTGCCGTAGCTGAAGATAGCGCAGAGTAATTAAGTTACCCGTCATTGCGCTCAACGCCTTTGGCGTTATGCGACAACCCCAAACTTCTAACCGCGTCATTGCGAGAAGCGATAGCGACGAAGCAATCCCCGCGGATATGTTGTCACAGTTTCTAATATTCGTAACCTAATAAAAAATAAGGGTGGATTGTTTATACGGTCCGCCCTTAAATTATTGAGATTGCCACGGCGTTCCCTTCGGTCACTTCTCGCAATGACGAAGCTTGGTCAAGCCTTTCGGCAGGTCTTTTTATTATTACAATCAAACTCTTCCGTCATACACTGCGTGTATGCCACCTTCCCTATTCTTTAGGGAAGGCGAGAAAAGTCCGCACCTATGATAAAAAATAACCCATTAACATCGGGCGAACTGCAAAATATCGACGAGTACCGCAAAGGCGATAATTAAAATTAAGCCGACGGTGTGAATAACCGCTTCCACCTTTCTTGGCACGGGCTTTTTAAATATCCACTCTATCAGGCAGAAAATTACTTTACTGCCGTCTAAAGACGGTATGGGCAAAAGGTTGAATATGGCGAGATTGACCCCGATATATGCCGCAACGAGCAAAAAGCTGTGCGCGCCCTGCAACGCCATCTTCCCCGTCAGGCGAATGGTGGTCACGGGTCCGCCCATAGCGTTAAGCCCTAAATTGCCCGACAACAGCTCGCCAAGTACCCGAAAAATCGTGCCTGCCGTATTAAAGGAATAGGCAAAGCTTCTGCCCACCGTATTAAAAAAGGAAAACTTAACGTTTTGCGAGCCGACGTCCCAATACAGGTTGCCGTCTTCCCCTTCGTAGGTGTCACAGCCCAAAGCTCTCCACACCTTGCCCGTCTCGGACGAATTTTTAAAATCGCAATCCGCCCTTAAAGCAATTTCCGTCTGTGCTTCCGCACCTTCCCTTATAACTGTAAAGACGACCTTTTCGCCCTTACCCTTGCCCTTTAAGGTGTAGATTAAGTCGGGTGCGGAATAGATATTTTTGCCGTCAACGGCTAACAGAAGGTCGCCTTCCTTAAGGGAATACTCTATAGGTACGCTCTCGTCGGGCTTTATCGCCCCCATTTTATAGCAGGGCTGACCAAACGCAAAAAAGGCGGTAAGTATCAAGAGCATAGCTAATATATAGTTGAAAAAAGCGCCTGCAAGCAGTACGATTATGCGTTGATAGGGCTTTTTTCGGTCGAATGTGTTTTCTGCACTCACTCCGTCGCTTTCACTTTCGCCGACGTCCGTATCTTCGCCTGCAAATGCACAGTAGCCGCCCAAAGGTATTGCACGCAGAGAAAATAAAATGCTGTTCTTCTTGCCCCGTCTTTTGAGCACCGCTGGACCGAACCCGACGGAAAACTCGTCTATTTTAAAGTGCAAAATTCTTCCTGCAACGAAGTGCCCGAACTCGTGCACGCATATCATCGCAAGAAGAATTAAAATCGCAAGTATTATTGAAAGGACGGTGCTGCCCACACCGCTTAAAAGCAAGTTTGACATTAACCCCCTGTCAGGCGAAATCCCACTAAGCTTTAATTTCGTCTATAAGTCTTATTGCCCTCTCTCGTGAAATTTTATCTATACTGCATAGCTGTTCAAAGCTCTCGACCCTACGAAAGTCGGTTCTTTGAATTACCTTATCCGCAACCGTATACATATCGGTAAAGCCTATCTGCCCCTTTAAGAAAGCGCCTACGGCAACTTCGCTCGCCGCGTTGAGCGCAGTGGGCAGTACGCCGCCCTGCTCGCCGCAGGAAAGCGCTAAGTCGTACAAAGGGTAATCCTGCCTTACAAGCGGCAAAAACTCAAGCGTTAAAGCCTGTGTAAAGTCGATAGAATTTAACCGCCCCTTTAGCCTATTTGGATAGGTGAGCGCAAGGCGAATGGGTACTTCCATCGTGGGGTAGGAAAGCTGTGCTATCGTCGCACCGTCACAAAACTGCACCATTGAGTGAACTATGCTCTTAGGGTGAATTACCGTGCTAATCTTACTATACGGGGCGTTATACAGGTGGTGCGCTTCGATGACTTCGTAGCCCTTATTCAAAAGCGTTGCGCTGTCTATCGTGATTTTTGCGCCCATATTCCAGGTGGGGTGGTTTAACGCCTGAGCCGCGGTGACGGTAGAGAGCGTCTCCCACTTTCTTCCGCGGAAAGGTCCGCCGCTTGCGGTAATTACCAACCTTTCAAAGGGGGTATTTCGATTAAAGTTTAAGCACTGCCAGATTGCAGAATGTTCGCTATCTACGGGGAAGAGCTTATTTGCCTTTGGCATAACCAAGTCGCCGCCGCAAACTAAGGTTTCCTTATTAGCAAGCGCAACCGCCATACCGAGCTCTATCGCCTTAAGGCTGTAGGCAAGCCCTGCAAAACCGCTGCAGGCAATAAAGGCAAGGTCTGCACCGCACTCTTCAAGCGCGGTCAAGCCGCCCTGTTCGCCCTTTAAAAAAGTCGTATTCGCAGGGATTTGCGTTACCCTTTGAGCTGCAACGCAGTCGGTTAATGCGGCATATGCAGGGGCTAAGCTGTTCAATTGCTCCGAAAACGCCGAAAAAGAACTGTTGGCAATTAGCGCGACGATTTGAAACTGAGTAGGGTTATCCAACACGGTTTGAATAACCTGCGTGCCGATTGAGCCCGTACTGCCGATAAGCGCAATTTTCTTCATATCTATTATACCCGTAAAAAACTAAAATAATGTGCGTCTATAAACAAATTGCCCCGAACGGGGCAACTAAAATTTTTGAATTAAGCTTAAGTTAGATAATCATAAAGCTTACTACGATTGAAACGGCGGCAAAGAGCATACTGTCAAAACGGTCCAACACGCCGCCGTGACCGGGCAATATCTTGCCCATATCCTTTATGCCGCATCCGCGCTTGACAGCACTTTCGAACAGGTCGCCGAGCTGTGCCAAAATCGAAGTAGGAATTGAAATAATTATGAGTAGCAGCCACTTAGGCAACCTTCCGCCGTAGCTGAACGTAGGGAAACCTGCAAATTCGGTAAGCACCCACACGATTAAAGCAGCAATAACACCGCCGATTACGCCGCCAATCGCGCCGATTACCGTCTTGTTGGGCGAAGTCTTAGGGGCGAGCTTTAACGGCCACATTTTGCCAAAAAGACTGCCGAAGAAGAATGCGAAGGAATCCACCGCAGGGACGATTAAAAAGAGCAGAGTTATAGCTACTGCCGAATTTTCCATAAAGTGGTTTATGTTGGGGATAACCGAAACGAGTACGCCGCAATAGAGAATACACAGCTCTGCATAGGCGGTACTCTTTAAATCGCTTCTGTCGTGGTCGAACACAGTCATAGACGCCGTAACCATTGCGCCAAGACTTGCAACGGTTAGCAGCGCAACGAGCGCAGGTCCGCCGATAGGGTCGGTTGAGACCGTTCCGCTTACTGCGGCGAGCTTTACGGAGAGCATTTTAGTTATAACGAAAACGGGGGTGATAAGACCGCAGGTGATTATTGCGCACCAACGCTGAATTTTGGAAATTCCGCCGTCGCCTTCTGCATTATGCGCGCCGACAGCTCTCGTAAATTCGTATGCGCCGATAATTGAAATAAGCGTAAAGAGTATATCTATTCCCACCGCGCCGAACTCAACGCCCGACCGCGTAGGCGGAATAAATATCTTCATTGCCAACAGACCTATTATCACGATTACGTATACTATGCCCGTTATAACCCTTTGTTTCATCAATTAAATATGTCCTTTTTGCTATATTAAGCAGATTTATTAATTATCTTTACCTTAAAATTAAACCTTACCGAACCGCCTTTTGCGAGATGAAAAGTCTGAAAGCGCCTTCTCGAATTTAGAGTTAGTAAAATCGGGGAAGAGCGTGTCGGTAAAATACAGCTCTGCATACGCCGCCTGCCACATTAAAAAGTTGGAAAGGCGCAACTCTCCGCCCGTACGGATTATAAAATCGGGGTCGGGAATATTTGCCGTATAGAGCATAGACGAGAGATTTTGCTCGGTCAATTCAAGCCCGTTTGCCACAACGCGGTTTGCCGCATTTACTATTTCGCTTCTGCCGCCGTAGGCAAGCGCCATAATAAAGGTGAACTCTGCGTCCTTGGGCGATTTGTTTACGCCTTCTTCTATGACTTGGGTCACGTCTTTAGGCAATAACGATAAATCGCCGATGACCTTCACCGCCGCACCCTGCTTGATAAGCTTATCTACGTTTTTTAAAAAATAGGTGCGTATAAGAGAATACAGCTTATCCAACTCTTCCTGAGGACGGGAAAGATTTTCGGTTGAAAGGGCGTACACCGTAAGATATTTCACCCCTAAGTCCTTAGCCTTTTGCGCAAGGGCTATCATTCTCTTCATACCTGCAGAGTGCCCTGACGAGCGAGGCATAAGTCTCTTTTGCGCCCAACGCCCGTTGCCGTCCATAATTATTCCGACGTGCACGGGTATTTTACAAATATTATCTGCCATAATTAAATTACTTTGCGCTAAAGTTAAAATCGCAACAACACTACTCTGCTGAAATATTTTAGCAACCGCTTAGATAGTCATTATTTCCTTTTCCTTTGCGGCAACAAGGCTTTCAACCTTGCCTACAGCGTCGGAAACTAACTTTTCAACTTCCTTTTCGCCTGCGGAATACTCGTCTTCGGAAATGGTCTTATCGTTCTTTAACTTCTTAAGTCCGTCCATAGCGTCCCTGCGCACGTTACGCTGAGCGACCTTAGTATCTTCACCCATCTTCTTAATCTGTTTAACCAAATCGCGGCGGCGCTCTTCGGTGAGTTCGGGGAACACAAGCCTTATGACCTTACCGTCGTTGGTGGGATTGATGCCGATGTTAGAAATTTGAATTGCCTTTTCAATGCCCTTTAATGCGGATACGTCCCAAGGGGAAATAACGAGACATCTGCCTTCCTGTACGGATACGTTCGCCATCTGCGTTACGGGCGTCATCGCGCCGTAGTAATCTACCTGCACCTTGTCTAAAATGTGGGGGTTAGCCCTTCCTGCGCGTACTGCGGAATAATCTTCTTCCAAAACGGACACAGCCTTAGAGAGCTTGTCGTCCAAAATAAGCAGTATCTCATCAATTAACTCGTTTTCCATTTCTATTTTCTCCTTTTTTACGTTTAATAGTTAAGCGGTTTCGCCGTTGTCTATAATGGTGCCAAGCCTTTCGCCGCAGGCAACCCTTACTATGCTGTTGGGCTCGTCAAGTCCGAACGCGATAACGGGGACGTTATTTTCCATACACATCGTTGCGGCGGTGGCGTCCATAGCCTTAATGCCGTTCTTGATTATGTCCAAATAGTTGATATGGTCGTACTTTTTAGCGTTGGGGTTAAGCTTAGGGTCGGAATCGTAGATTCCGTCGATATTCTTAGCCATCATAAGTACGTCCGCCTGAATTTCGCAAGCACGCTGAGCCGCCGCCGTATCGGTAGAGCAATAAGGATTGCCCGTACCGCAAGCCATAATAACCACCCTGCCGTGTTCGAAATGGCTTAACGCCTTACGCAGAATGTAGGGCTCTGCAACCGAAGTCATAATAAGCGCAGTCTGTACGCGGGTGGGAATACCGTGCCGTTCCAACGCGTCCATCATTGCAAGGGCGTTCATAACGGTTGCAAGCATACCCATATGGTCTGCAACAGCCCTGTCCATCGATTTACCCTGCCTGCCGCGCCAGAAGTTGCCGCCGCCGATAACTAAGGCAATCTGCACGCCCATATTCTTCAAGGTGACGATTTGTTCAACGACCTTTGCCATAACTTCTTCGTCTACGCCGTGACCGCTAGGTCCAGCTAACGCTTCGCCCGAAAGCTTTATCAGCACTCTTTTGTATTTGGATTGCATAACATATTCCCCCTATTTTCTCTTTTACCGTATAATTATAACATATTAACCCGAATAAAAGCAATACTAAATGGATAATTAATTTATTACGACAAGGTGAAAGTTTGGCGAAAATCCTTGAAAAAACTTGAAAGCTTCGTAAATTAATAATATAATAAATAAAAAATTACAATTTTCGAATTATTCCCAACAATATCGGCTTGAAAATTGTTATATATTTAAATTAGATTTAGGTGCTGAAATGAAGAAATTAAGAGCTTTAATTTTTGCTATCGTTGCGTCGGCTTGCACGGCGAGCTTTTGCGGTTGCAGTTTATTATCAAATTTAAAAAACAACGGCGCACCCGTTTCCGACTACAAGTCCGAAACGGCGGTCAGCGCGGATAGCCTTATGAACGCGCGAGAAAAAATCCGTGAGTTCAACATCTCGATTGATACGCTGTACTATAGAAATCAAGGCTGGCTCTCACGCCTACAGGGTACGGGCTTAGGCAGCGGCGTCGTATTTGAAGAAGACGAAGATTACTACTACGCCTTGACCAACAACCACGTTATCACCAACGTAATAGACGGCGTGGCGTACAAGGTTTACTACACCGTTACCGATATTTACGGCACGGAATACTCCGCGAGCGAAGTTTCTCTCGTTACGGCCGACGGCGACGACAACGATATTGCCATTATTAAGTTTAAAAAGAAATTGAACGTAGGCTATACCCTGCCTAAGGTCGATTATACGGCGAGAAAGGATACCAACGTAGTATTAGGCGAGTTCGTGCTTGCAGTCGGCAACCCCAGCGGCGTAAACAATATCGTAACCTACGGCGAAACGATAGGCTGGGCGAAAATCGGCAACGTAAGCTATAACGTACTGCACCACAACGCTCTTATCAACCCCGGCAACAGCGGCGGCGCACTCTGCGATATAGACGGAAATCTTCTCGGGTTAAACACCTGGGGCGCTGAAGACGCCGACGACGACAACTACTGCATACCATTAAACAAGATTAACGACTTTATCGATTCCTTCCACGAGAGCCAAAACCTATCAAATGCGGCTTAAGCAGGTGCGACCTGCGGCGAAGTATCTTAATTCCCTGAACGCTTGACCGACTTATCACAAGTCAAACAGGCAGGTGCGACCTGCAGCGAAGTAAAGTTGCAATTTGGCTTTAGTCAAATTGCTTTAAGCGCAGTTTGCGGCGACGCAATAGGGAAGCTGTCTTAAATAGACTGAAGAGTTTGATTAAAATAATCACTACAATAACAAAAAATAAAAGGTGTTTCAAACGAAACACCTTTTTAATTTTGCTTGTATTTTAGATTGACTAAAGATTAGTTCTTCTTCATAGCGGCAACCTGCTTTGCCACTTCTTCGGACAAATCTTCCTGTCTCTTTTCAATGCCTTCGCCCATCGTCCAACGAGTGAAACGAACAACCTTGAACTTGTTGCCGATAACCTGACCTACGGTCTGGGAATCGTCCTTTACGAAAGCCTGCTTTAAAAGGCAGTTTTCGGAATAGAACTTGCCCATCTTACCCATAACGATTTTTTCAAGGATTTCCTTGGGCTTGTTCTTGTTCTTCTCGTCGTTCTGCATCTGAACGAGCATAATTTCCTTTTCCTTATCGATTACGGACTGGGGAACTTCTGCGTCGGTAACGTAGGAAGGATTGCTTGCTGCAATCTGCAATGCTACGTCGTGAAGGGTCTCTTCACAGCCTTCTGCGCAGTCAACTGCTTCAACCATAACGCCGACCTTGCCGCCCATATGGATATAGGTTTCAATCTTGCCTTCGGTTTCATAAATCGCGAATCTGCGGATAGCAATCTTTTCGCCGATTACTGCGGTTGCGTTGGTGATATAATCTTTAACGGTAATACCTTCGATAGCACATTCAAGCAATGCGTCTACGTCTGCAGGCTTTTCGTCTGCGATGACCTTAGCAACGCCCTTTACGATAGCGCGGAACTTGTCGCCGGAAGAAACGAAGTCGCTCTCGCAGTTGATTTCCAAAAGCACGCCGACCTTGCCGCAGGGGCAAACGTATGCGCCTACAGCGCCTTCTGCGGCTACTCTGCTCTCCTTCTTAACTGCCTTAGCGATGCCGCGTTCTCTCAAAAGCTCCGCAGCCTTTTCCATGTCGCCGTCAGCGTCGGTTAAAGCCTTTTTGCAGTCGAGCATACCTGCGCCCGTCTTATCTCTTAACGTCATTACGTCTTTAGCGGTAAATGCCATAATATAACTCCTATTATTAAATTACTTGAAAATTATTCAGCAGACTCTTCTGCGTTAGCAACGACTTCTTCAATCGAAGTAGCTTCCTGTGCAGGTTCTTCTTCAACGGAATAAGCTTCGCCCTGATTTGCTTCGATAACTGCGTTTGCGATTACGCTGGTGATAAGCTTAACGGCACGGATTGCGTCGTCGTTGCCGGGAATAACGTAGTCGATAAGGTCAGGGTCGCAGTTGGTGTCGGTGATTGCAACGATGGGAATGTTGAGCTTTCTTGCTTCTGCAATTGCATTCTTTTCGTTGTGGGGGTCTACCACGAACATAACGCCGGGCATGCTCTTCATATCCCTGATACCGCCAAGGTTGGTCTGAAGCTTAGTAAGCTCTTCCTTTAATTTAGCAACTTCCTTCTTGGGAAGAAGGTCGAACTCGCCGCTCTCTTCCATCTTTTCAAGCTTGGTCATTCTCTCGATTCTCGAGCGAATGGTCTTGTAGTTGGTTAAAGTACCGCCGAGCCAACGTGCGTTGATGTAGTACTGACCGCAACGCTCTGCCTCTTCCTTAATGGCGTCCTGAGCCTGCTTCTTCGTACCTACGAAAAGGACGGACTTGCCTTCCTTAACCGTGTCGCACACGAACTTGTAAGCCTCTTCAACGAGACCTACGGTGAGCTGCAAGTCGATAATGTGAATGTCGTTTCTTGCCGCATAGATGTACTTGCCCATCTTGGGGTTCCACTTTCTGGTCTGGTGACCGAAGTGCACGCCTGCCTCAAGGAGCTGTTTCATAGTGATAACTGCCATATAAAACCTCCGTTAAACCTCCCCGTAAACACAGTCAAATGGGTATTTATTGCGGAATTGAAAGAATTTTTCCGCCACGGAATACCTGCTTTACGGGTGTGAATTTTTTATAGCTTTGGTATTTTAACATACCGCCCCGCCCTTTGTAAAGCAAAAATGCGGTAAACAAGCCAAAAAATCGGGCGGAATTGCTTTTCCCGTTGCAATTCCGCCCGAAAACTTTAAGAATTAAATTGTTACCTTTTACGCCTTAGCAAAAATTTCGCGTACGGCGGAAGTTGAACCGAATAAAAGCACGCAGTTGCCGTTTACGTAGCCGCTTTCAACCGCCTTGTTATAATCTTCTTCGCTGCCGTAGAAATCCTTAATCTTGTCCGCAGAGCCAAGCGTAATAACGAACGCTAACAAAACGGTCTTAGAGCAGACCAAAAGCTTGCCGTCCTTAATCTTGTCGTACTGTTCGGTACTGATGTAGGTCTTAAGCTCACTTTCCTTATCCGAAACGATTGCTTCGCTTACGGTATAGCCTTCGTTTTCGTACGCCTTTTTGATACTGCCGTACTTATCGCCGCAACCAACCAAAGCCACAGCCATAACGACGACTGCAAGCACAGCCGTAATTGCCTTTAAAAATTTCTTCATTATATTTTTCTCCTTTTACATTTTTCTAAGTTGTCCAAAAGAGCTTACTCTTCTTCGTCTTCTTCGCTCTGCCAGAAGTCAAAGACTTCCTGCATAAGCTCTTCGTCTTCAATAGGCGCCAAAATCTGCTCTTCTTCCTTAAACAGGAATACGGCAACTTCGTCTTCGCCGACTAAATCGTTGGGCTCGGCAGGAAGTAAAAACGCATACTTTTCGCCCTTATATTCGGTTACGTCCACGAGCTTGAATTTAACCACGTTATCGTCGTCGTCCAAAAGTTCGATAATGCCGTCTTCGTCCATCTCTGCTTCCTTAGTCTCCATATCAGCCATAATTTAATCTCCTTTTTTATTATTTATTCTCTGCAAATATCCGTCTAATATATTAGCCGCCGCAAGTGCGTCTACGTACGATTTTCGCTTTTCCCTGCGCATACCTTCGGAAATGAGCGTTTCGTGCGCCATCATAGTCGTAAACCGCTCGTCTTCGCACACGACGGGAATGGTTACCGCTTCCTTAAGCGCGTCGATAAAGCGCTGAGTTTTTTGCGTCTGCAACGCTTCCGACCCGTCGAAGTTGACGGGCAAGCCGCACACTATAGTCGTTGCTCCCTTTTCCTTTGCAATCTTGACGAGTGCGGCGATATCTTCTTTAAAGTTTTTGCGGTGATAGGTCACGGAAGGCAGTGCGTAAGTATTAAACGGGTCCGAAATGGCTATGCCTATACGCTTATCCCCGATATCGAAAGCAACGTACCTTTCCAAAATTAACCTGCCTTTGCGCCTTAGCTCGCCGTGCGAAATGAACGCAGAAAAATAATAACCGCTACTATTATATCATTGCTTATCGCCGTTTACAAGCGTTTTTATAAATTCGCCGAAGACTGAGAAAGATTTTTGTGCGGCGGCACACTTTGAAAAGGTGATAAACCTATGCCCTGCCGTCTTATCTTCAATGGGGAATATAAGCCTTTCAACCCGTACGCCCATATTATGCAATACGGAAGAGTAAACTTCTGTCTGCCCTGTGTTCAAAGGGTCTATTCCGCCGCTGCAAAAGAGCGTAGGCGGCAAGGTAGAGCACAGGTAATTTATGGGCGAATAATCCCTTAAAAACCATTCTCTTTCGGGCATATCAAGGGGTATAGCCGCCTTAGTGTACGCCGATTTGTTGTTAAATTCCACGTCTCCCACAGTTGAAAGGTCGTACACGCCGTAAAAATATACGCACCCTACTATTGACTTTGCAATCGGCAGATTTTGACTGAACGCCTTGTTTACGTAAAGTGCGGCAAGGTGTGCGCCCGAGCTATCGCCTGCAAAGATAAGCTTATCGGGATTGCCGCCAAAGCATTGGGCGTTCTGCTTAACGTAGTCTACGATTAACCCGACGTCTTCTTCCATATCGGCGAAGTTGTTTTCGGGCGCAAGGCGATAGTTGCAGTTAAAGACGACCGCACCCCTTGCCGCCAGCTCCTTTGCGGTAGAACGGAAAAGGCTTTTATCGTAAGCCGTCCAGCCGCCGCCGTGCAGATAGATAACGCAGGGATAACCGCCGTCCTTTATCTTTTTAGGATAGGCAATATCCAGCGTATGGTATTTAGTTTTATCGGTACTATAGCGCAGATTATTCTTTGCCTTAACGCCCTTAATATGGCGGTTGAAATAAAATATCAGCTTTGCTAACGCCGCCTGCGTACCCGTTTTTAATTTAACTTTTTTTATATCGTCCATACTAAAGTTCCAAAAGTTTAACAACATAATTATAGGACTTTGGGTTGCTTTTGTCAACGCCGCCCAAAGGCTATCCGCCGTAATTTGTAATATTTCTTAAGTCGTTTGTAATAAAATATACCGCAAAAACCCATTGCTTTTATTTGTGAAATGTTTTATAATATGCTTTGTTATTACGTTTTTTCGGGAGATAAAGAAGTAGATGAGCAAGAAGATAAAACCTTATAAATACAAAGTAAAGCTTAAAAGGGGCGTAGGTATGCGCCTGTTAAGCGCATTTTTAAAAATTTTCAAGTCCAGACCGCAGTTTATAAACGAGAGTGGCGCAGAGCTTGAAGGCAAGGCGATTTATTTAAGCAA
Source organism: Candidatus Coproplasma sp. (assembly GCA_051884155.1). Classification (GTDB taxonomy): domain Bacteria; phylum Bacillota; class Clostridia; order Christensenellales; family Borkfalkiaceae; genus Coproplasma. The sequence goes on from JBJEVB010000021.1 coordinate 14,336, forward strand.
CCACGCAGGCGCGAACGGACCTATGACGTACGAGATGTACTTCCCCCTTATTTACACGGGCTGGGGCGCGCACGAGATGTTCGGTTCTTATAAGGAAAGGTGGAATTATTTATATCACGTTTTCTACCGCCAAAAACTGCATTGGGGAAGATTTAAGTCGTTTTTCGTAGCGACGGTGTTCGGCATGATTTCCAAGAGAATTTACAGGGGCATAGGGCTTATCCCCACCTATACCGACGCAAGATTTGCTTCTTCCTTAAAGACGAGCTGTAAGATTTTAGACACCGACAACCCCATATTAATCTTCCCCGAAGATTCTACGAACGGCTATTTAAATCCGCCCCTTGCCTTTAACAAGGGCTTTATAACGCTTGCAAAGCTTTACTACAAAATGCGCAAGGTTGATTTGCCCGTCTACAGCGGATACCTTTTAAACGGCAAGAAGCGCAAAATGATTGTAGGCAAGCCCATATATATTAACAAGCTGCTTGAAGAAGGCAAGAGCGAAGACGAAATTTGCCAGATAGCCCTTAAAAATATGCAAGACCTATATTATAAGTGGTGCGACCACTGCGTAG
>JBJEVB010000021.1:15013-15265 GCA_051884155.1 Candidatus Coproplasma sp.
TTTCTTAATTGCTTTTCGCTTGACCAACCGAACACCCGTCAAAGTGGTGCGACCACCGCGTAGTTTCTTAATTGCTTTTCGCTTGACCAACCGAACACCCGTCAAAGTGGTGCGACCAAAATCAAACCGCCGTCATTGCGAGAAGTGACCGTAGGGAACGACGTGGCAATCTCATAGACTTAAGGGCGGACTCTCGACTTCGCCCCTTTGGGGAGAAGCTGTCACGTTTACGTGACTGATGCGGGGTATTTT
>JBJEVB010000022.1:0-5045 GCA_051884155.1 Candidatus Coproplasma sp.
GCACCGCAGGGCGGTTTGCCCTGCGGTGTTCAAATATACTACTTAGTCTTTTTAGTCTTACAAGATTTAGCCTTTTTAGGGGCGACTTCTTCGGGGATTTCGTCGACGGGGATATGAGAGACGTCGCTCTTTACCGCCTTGTACGCACGCTTTACGCGGCTCTTTTCCTTCTTCTCGCTCGCCTTTTCTTCTTCGGTGCTCTCGTGATAGGGCACTTCGAATATAATCGATTCGAAAGGACGCAGGATAAACGAAAGCTTATACTCTCTGCCGTTGCAGAGCGCCTTTTCCGCTTCCACTTCCATTAAATCGCCTTCGGGATAGGTAGAGAAAATTCTCTTATACTTGCCGTCTACGGGAACGCCTACGCCGTAGTTGGAATAGCCCATAGGGGTCATGTTGCAGACGAATACGAGTGCGTCGTTATAGTTCCAGGGGTTGCGCCTTATGAACGCGAAGATTGAACGGGCAACGTCGCCGCTCTCTATCCACTCGAACGATTTATAGCTGGTATCGTTATATAAAACGGGTCTCTCCTTATATAAATGCAACAGGGCGCGATAGCAGTTCATTACGTCCCTATGACCGGGGTCGTCGCAAAGGTGCCAATCAAGGCTGGTCTTGAAGTTCCATTCCTTTTCCTGAGCAAAGTCCTGACCCATAAAGAGCAGCTTTTTGCCGGGGTGACCCATCATCATCGTATAGAAGCTCTTTAAGCCGCCGAACTTATCCATTCTGCTGCCGGGCATTTTGTTGTACATACTGCCCTTACCGTAGACGACTTCGTCGTGCGAAAGCACTAAGATATAGTGTTCGTCGAAGATATAGTCAAGCGTGTGCGTCATAAGGAAGTGGTGATACTTTCTGTATACGGGGTCCTTCTTTATGTAGGATAAGGTGTCGTTCATCCAACCCATATCCCACTTGAGCCCGAAGCCCAAGCCGTTGTCCTTTACGGGTGCGGTTATGCCCTGAATAATAGACGAATCTTCTGCGATTAAGAACGCGTCCGTGCGGCTGCGCAAAACGCTGTTCAAGTGCTTGAAAAATTCAAAGCTTTCAAGGTTGTGGTCGCCGCCGTAGATATTAGGACGCCATTCGCTTCTGCCGAAGCTCGTATACAGCATTGCCGCAACTGCGTCTACGCGGAGTGCGTCTAAGTGGTACTTATTAACCCAGAACAACGCCGACGCGATTAAAAAGTTTGAAACTTCCTTTTTGCCCAAGTCGAACGCCTTAGTACCCCATTCGGGATATTCTGCGCGCAGGGGGTCTGCGTATTCGTACAGGGGCGTGCCGTCGAAGTTGGCAAGCCCGAACGCGTCCTTAGGGAAGTGTGCCGGCACCCAGTCCAAAATTACGCCGATGCCGTGCTTGTGCATATAGTCGACGAAGTACATAAAGTCCTGCGGAGAACCGTACCTTGCGGTAGGGCAGAAGTAGCCCGTTACCTGATAGCCCCAGGAAGGGTCGAAGGGATATTCGCAGATACCCATAACTTCGATATGTGTATAGCCCATATACTGAACGTATTCGCACAGCTCGTAGGCAAGGCGGCGATAGTCTAAGAATTGGTCTTCGTCCTGCTTCCATGTGTCCTTTTTCCAACTGCCCAAATGCACTTCGTACACGGACATAGGCTTTTCAAGGTAGTTTTCACCCCTTTTCTGGGCAAGATATTCCCCATCGCCCCATTCGTAAGTAGAGAGATTGGTTACAACCGAAGCGTTGGCAGGGCGTTTTTCGCTGCCGTACTCGTAGGGGTCGATTTTATAGACTTCCTTCCCGTCTGCCTGAACGACGAGATATTTATACTTAACCCCTTCGCACATACCGGGCACGAAGAGCTCCCAAATGGAATCGTCCACCTTTTCCATTATGTCGCGCCAAGGCGTCCAGCCGTTGCCGTCGGATACGACGCAGACAGCCCTTGCCGCAGGTGCCCACAGCACGAAATGAGTGCCGCGCACGCCGTTAATCTCTCTTATGTGCGCACCCATCTTTTCATATAATTCGTAATGAGTACCGTGGTGGAATAAATACCTGTCTAAATCGCCGAAAAATCTGTTTTCCATTAAATATCTCCCATTTATTACAATCTTTGCGATTGATTTTACTAAAATTAATTAAAACTTTTTGTGGTATACACAGCCCGTTTTAGGGGGCAATTCGATATAGGCACGCCCGAACTTTACTTCTAAATTTTCAGGCAGTCCGTCCTTACCGAGCCCGACTGAAAACGCCCTTACAAGCTTATCCGTGCGCTCGCCCGTGACGAGCCAGACGGGTATGTTGACCGCAACGGGTTTTTCCGCCGCGTTGATTATCACGACCGCACAGTCTTCCTTATCGAACCTTGCGTACGCAACGTAGCCGTCGCCCGCGTCCAACGGCATAAGCGAACCCATTTTAAGGCAATGAATGCTCTTACGAAGGGCTATTGCCGACTTATGCACGTTATATATTTCCCAATTTTCTCTGCCCCAAGGGAAGGTTCTGCGGCTGTCGGGGTCGGTCCAGCCGACCACGCCCACTTCGTCGCCGTAATAAAGGGCAGGGCTTCCGGGCCAGGTCATCTGCATAAGCACGGCAAGGTAGAATACGTTTACGTCTATCCCTTCGCTCGCCGACTGCGCGCCGTTAGTTTTAAGCGTGCCGGACCTGCGGTTGGTACGCGTTAAGAACCTTGAATGGTCGTGGTTTGAAAGCTGGTTTACCGCACTGTCCAAAGCCGCCCTGGGAAGGCGTGCCATATTCTTCGTTATAGACGCAAAGAACGCCTTGCCGTCTAAATATTTGTTTGGGTCAAAGCCCTGAGAGTGCTTTTCCATACCCGTTAAGAACCAGGTTACGGGTTCCATAAAGGCGTCGTAATTCATAACCGAATCCCACTCGCCGCCCTTAAGCCACGTTTCGGGGTCGCCGTAATGCTCGGCAAAGATGAACGCTTCGGGGTTAGCCTTTCTCACCCTTGCGGCGAATTTCTTCCAGAATTTATGGTTAAACCTTTCGCTATGCCCCAAGTCTGCGGCGACGTCAAGTCGCCAGCCGTCCGTGCCGTAATCGCCCGAAACCCACTTTTCGCCGACTTGATAAATGCTCTCGCACAGCTTTTCGCTCTTTTCGTAGTTGAGCTTAGGCAAGGTCTTATAGCCCCACCAGCCTTCGTACTCGCTGGTCGTAAGCTGCGGCTGGAAGAATTTGAAGTACCCCCTGTACGGGCTGTCCACGGACTGGAACGCGCCCTTCTCATAGCCTTCCTGCGCAAGGTAAATACCTTCTCTATCCAGCCATTTATGGAACGAGCCGCAGTGATTGAACACGCCGTCCATTATGACCTTGATGCCCTTATCGTGCATCTTCTTAACCAAGCTTTTAAAATACTCGTTGGACTTTTCTAAGTTGGTCTTACTCGTAACGCGCCTTATATACTTAGGTGCGTAGCCGTTGTGGTGCTCCCACGACTGCATCGTATGCTCTTCGTCTTCTTCGATTATCGCAAGGTGGGGGTCTATATAATCGTAGTCCTGCGTGTCGTACTTATGATTCGACGGCGAGACGAACAGCGGATTAAAATAAACCGCTTCCACGCCTAAATCTTTCAAATAGTCCAACTTCTGTTCTACGCCCTGCAAATCTCCGCCGTAAAAACGGTTTACGTCGGTAGTATTAGGCAGGGAATACCAATCCTTGACCTTTCTTGAGTGTCCGCCCGTATAGTAATACTCGTTGTCTTCTACGTCATTATCGGGATTTCCGTTGCAAAACCTGTCGCAGTAAATCTGGTAGAACACCCTGCCCTTTGCCCAATCGGGTACCTTTTGCCCGACAACGAAGCCGAAGTTGTACTCGTCCTGATTGCTGTTGACGGGACCTAAACGGTTATAATAAATCCTGTCGTCTTCGTCTTCAATCTCAAAGTAGTAGCTGACCGCCTTGCCCCTGCACTTAAACGTATAGGTATAATAATCAAAGCTCTCGCTTTTTTTTGCCGACTTTTTCATCTTGTGCTGAGTGCCGTTGATTACCGCATATACCCTGTTTACGTCGTTAATCATAGTGCGGAAGGTAAGCGTTACGCTATCGCCTGACTTGGGTTCGTACGGGGTCTTGAAGTTCTCTGTTTCGTCTGTAAAAAGCGTTTCTCTGCTAATCATAGTTTTCTCTCTTATTTTAACAACTCAAAGTGTATCATAATTTGCGCGTAAAGTCAATACGCAATTTTTTGATATTGCCCAAAGTAGCTTTAAGTATTTTGTCAACTGCCGTTGACTTTGGCTTAGCGTTATGTTAATATGTTTGCGGTTTAGACTAAACCGTTTAAACGGGGGGATAAAAATGAAAAAAGGCAACGCCGTAATGTCCGACGGTTCGGCAGAGAAAACGCCGAGAAAAAAGAAGATTAAAGACACCGTTATCCATTGGATACTGCTCAATATAGGCACTCTTTTAGTCGCGGTAGGCGTGTACTTTTTTAAAGTGCCGAACAACTTCGCGACGGGCGGCGTAAGCGGTATTTCAATCATCTTTTCCAACCTGTTCTCAAAATACGCACCCACTATTATCACGCAGGCGAATATAAATATGGCGGTCAACGTCATTTTGCTTATATTCGGGTTTATCTTTTTAGGCAAGGGCTGCACCTTTAAAACGGCGTACTGCTCAATCGTGTATTCGCTTGAAAATTTGCTGTTCGAGCTGCTTTTGCCCTTCCCCAAAAACGACGCAGGGCAGCTAATTCCCCTGACCAACCAACCGTTTATGGAACTTGTGTACGCAATGCTCTTGACGGGCATAGGCAGCGCGATTATCTTCAACTGCCAGGCGTCTTCCGGCGGAACGGACATAATCGCCCTGATACTTAAAAAATACACCCGTCTCGATACGGGCAAAGCTCTTCTTATCACCGACTTCGCTATCGCGTTTTCCACCTTCTTCGTAACGGGTAGTATTCAGGCAGGGCTATTCTCAATCTTAGGTCTGTTCGCTAAGGCGTTCATTATCGACGGCGTTATCGAGAGCATAGGCAAGAGCAAGTACATAAC
>JBJEVB010000022.1:5145-15181 GCA_051884155.1 Candidatus Coproplasma sp.
GGTTTCTTAATTGCTATTCACCTGACCAACTTTACACTAATCAAACTATATCAAAATAATTATGTACGAACTTCAGAACAGATGGAAGCTTGAAGGAAAAGTTTTAAGATATTACGGCTTGAGAAATCAGCCCGATACCCTTAAAAACCAAGTTAAGCTTACCAAAAAACAACGCAAATTAATTGCAAAGCTACCCTGCGAATTAACCCCCGATGACGTCACTTTGTTAAAGGGGCTTATCGGCGTACAGATTGTAAAAAGCGAAGATAAAAAGGTTACGCCCACTTCTCTAAAGGAAGCAAGGTTCTGCGTAAGCTGCGCGGCTAACGACTTTATTATTCCCGGTTTGGAATTCGACGGTCAAGGCAGATGCCCTATCTGTCAGTCAAAGGCAAAGACGCGTTCTTTAAAGAGCGTTGTGCCGATTATGAACGTCTTCCCCAAGTCAAAAAAATCACGCTTTGACGTGGCCGTATTCTACACGGGCGGTAAGGATTCCACCTACCTTTTATACTACCTTTCTAAGGTGTTAAACCTTAAGGTGTTGGCCTTAACCTGGGAAATTCCGTTTATGTCGGACAGTGCCAAAAAGAGCATTGAAAACGCCAAATATGCCTTAAAATCTGTTGAGTTTATAACAAGAAAGGTTGCAGACGACGATTTGAAAAGAATTTACACCAAACTTTATTCGTTAAGCGAAAACACCTGCGCCTGTCCCTCTTTGGCATATGTGCTGTTCTACCCCGAGCTGGTTGCAAACAGGGTGCCCTACTTTGTTGCAGGCAACGAGCCTGCCCAGCTACTCGGGCTGTACTTCAACAACATGGCGCCCGAAATTGCCTACACCTTCCCCAACAATAAACCGCTGAATTTTTTAATTAACGTCGGCAGAATTATTTCGTTGCATCCGCCCCTTAAAAAAGGACAGTTCCATACGCTGGTTACAATGAAGCAGCTTGCATACGGGGACAACCCCATAAAGAAATTGACGGGATACACCAACCAACTTTTAACCAACGTCTGCAAGGCAATAGGCGAGATACCCGAGATAGTTAAACCTTTAAAAAGGGCAATTCGCTCCTCGTCTTGGACGGGCAATATCCCTGCCTTTGTTCAGGTTGACTTAAACGAGGTCTGCGGTGGTAATTACGAATGGCGGAAGATTAAGCATTTGATAGAAAAAGAGTGCGGTTGGGTTGCCCCCGAGCAAGCAGAAAAGGGGTTGCACACCAGCTGCAAAATTGAAAAGTGCAAGGAATATTCCCAATTCATTCGCTTCTATCATATGCGCAGTTCTATGATACCCTTCAGCGCACTTGAGATGGCGATTGCAAGCGGTGAGAATAACCTTACCCGTGAACAGGCCATAGAAGAGATGACTTACTCACTCGGTTTTTCGCTTGAGGAATTGCCCGAATGTACCATAATGAAGGGGTACTTAGAGCAATGAACGCAGTTGCCTTTTATTCCAACACGGGGGAAAGCAAAGCGGTTGCAGATTTTTTTGCCAAGAGATTGAACTATCCGCTTTTAAATATAGAGAAAGTCTGCCACGAAAGCTACGAAAATCTCGTATTAATATTCCCCGTGCACTGCCAGAACGTGCCGCATATCGTTAAAAGGTTTTTAAACTCGGTAAAGATAGAAAATCTTACGGCCATTGCCACCTACGGAAAGATGTGCTGCGGAAACGTCTTGCAGGAGATACAAAAAAAGTATGATTTTAAATTGATAGCAGGAGCATATATCCCTACAAAACACTCCTACAAAGGCAGTGAGAGCTTTAGCGATTGGGACAGTTTAACCCCCGTTTTAAACAAAGTTAACCACCCATCGCCCGTTAAGCTCCCCAAGCTGTATAAAAACCCGTTTGCCTCTCTCTTCCCAAATTTAAGGAGCAGGTGTAACGTAAAGATTTACAAAACTTCAGACTGCAACGGGTGCGGAGTATGTACCGACAACTGCCCGTTTAACGCCATATCTGAAGGTGTTACGAACGGCAAATGCATACGCTGTTTAAAATGCGTAACCACCTGCCCCCGCCAAGCTTTGAAATTCCATCTCCGCCTACCACTTAAGCTATACCTTAGAAAGGAAAAACGCAACAAATTAATTATCTATACTTAACGTCTCTCCCAAAAGAATTAAGGGCGAAGCATTACGCTTCGCCCTTTTTTTCGTTTATTTTTCAATAAACTTATTTAGTTTGCAGTAGACGACTTGCCTACGTTCTTAAGCCTGATATAAGGCGCGGTGAGCTTGGTTGCAGTCTCCGTTTCCTTTACATATTCCCAAGTCTTTGACGTATCGAAGCCCATTTCAGTTTCCCAAAGCTCTTTATAATTGCCGTTGGATAACAGGTACTCGTTTGTCGTAGTTACGTCGTAGTCAGAGTTGTATTCACCGAAGGTTGCATAACACTTTTCAACCGTCATATCTGCCAGAGATGCGAAGTTACCAACGATACCGGAGCTGTTCTTTTGAGCCGTAGTAACGATATCTCTGTTGTTACCGTAGTAGCCGATACCAAGGCTTAACGTGCCCTTAATCGCCGTCTTACCGTTGCCTGAGAAGCCGCCGATAATGCCTGCGCCGCGCACCCTTACCTTGAATACGCCTGCAAAGTAGCAGTTGCTGATTAATAAGTCGTCTCTAACGTTTCTGTCGTCGCTTCTGCCGACGATACCGCCGCAGTAGTCGTCACCGCTGAGCGTAAGGTTTACATAGCAGTTGCTGATGACTACGTTGCACCAACCTGAACCGCCGTCGCCTGCCTGAATAAGACCTACAATACCGCCCGTATACTTACCATTGTTGGTAATATCAATTACTCTTTCGTAATACGTTGCGGTTGCGTCGTACTTATCCGCAAGAGTGTATACGCCGTCGTTTAACGTGTAGTACTTACGGAAGCCGAACTTCGTTTCACTTAACGTTACGGGGGTGTACTTAGCGTCGGTTATAACTTCTACGTTTTCAATCGAGTTAATCGTCTGTTCGTTGCCGTTTGCACAGATGTGACCTACGACTGCAGCAACTCTCTCGTTACCTTTTACGGTGATGTTGTGAATCTTAACGTTGTAGATGCTGCCGCCGTACATAAGACCTACAATACCCGTCTTTTTAGCCGCGTCCGTAATGCTGATATTCTCGAAGCATACGTTCGCGATAGTACCGTTCTTAACGTAGCGGAATATACCGAAGCTTTCGGTTTTATTGTCGCCGTTTACAAGGTTTACGTTCTTAATGGTGTGACCCATACCGTCGAAGTAGCCGACGAACTTGTTTGCGCTCGTATTGATACCGCCGTTATTGCAGTCGATATCAGCCATAAGACGATAGATTACGAAGTTGCTGTTATTTGCAAGCATAGCTTCAAAATCGCTCTTGGTAAAGATGTCCTGAGTGGTTACTTCAAACTTATTGACGTCTGACTTCTGGCTCTTATCCACACTTTCAAATACATAGTAAACGTTGTATGCCTGAGAGTTGGAAGCCTTGAAGCTGTAGTTAAGGTTGGTTGCCCTGAACTCGACCTTTTCACCGCCGGCAATCACTTGGTCTGCGGTGGGTGCGCTTTCGGTTGCAGGCTTAGTCATAACGTACAAGGTACCCGTAGGGTTGGTGGGCTGACCGTAGATGGTAAAGCCGTCCTTGTTGAGATAGAAGCCTTCGGTTCCCAACGTGAAGTCGAGCTTAGCGTTAGACGACGCTACATAAACGTAATACTGATAGGTCTTAGAATTGTCGCCCTGAGTTTTAAGTTCAACGCCGTCCTTTAAGGTTATGGTTACCGTAACGCGCCATACGCCGCTGGTGTCGGAATTGAACGACCTCTTTGCTACGAACGTGCCGTCGCCGCCGCTTTCAGCAAGCTCGTACTTGTAAGTTAAATCGTACTTAGAAGCGTCGATAGTCTTACCGCTGTCGCTGGTTGCGTTCACAATGACGGGGTCAGTAATGGTATAGCCTGAATACATATCGACTATTATTGCGTCGTCAACTACGCCTTCAACCTGCACGTCGCCTACCTTATAGGTATTTTTAAGCACGTTGATTTCAAACGTCTTAGTCTTGATTGCAACGTTACCCACGTTAATCGTAGCGGTAAGCGTTACCTTCTTGTCGCCTTCGTCCGAGCGCAAAACTTCTACCCTGTTCATAAAGCTGCCAGAGATAGAATCGTATACCTTTGCAGATACCTTAAGTATGCTCTCGTCGCTCGATTCCCAATAGATGGGATAGCCCATCATACGCGCAACTACCAAGAAATCCTGATAGCAGTTTTCCGTCTGAACGGGCAAATATAACATATCGTAGATTGCTTGCGCGGTGCCTTCCTGCCTGTTTGCACAGGTGGTTACGTCGCTGTAATCCCAATGGCTGTACGCGTCGTAAGAAGTCTTGTTGAGTACACAGCCGTAGGTTGAGTTTGCGTCCTTCTGAGTAAGAATATCGCCTACGTTGATTGAACCGTCTGCATTACGCCATATCTTATGGATATAGTTGTAGTAGTCGGGATAGCCTTCGCCGCCCGTAATACCGAGATTGAGTGCAGGAAGCGCCTTAAACACTTCGCTTGCAACGGGGTTAGCCGACATTACGGGACCGTAATCGCCCTTGTTGGTGTCGTACTCGTTTACGCCGTCTATTTTGTAATAGATACGCTTTTTATTATTTTCGGACGTAAGCACGCTGTTTACAACGGTGCCCCTATAGGCGTCGCTGCTTGCAAAGTTGTTGCCGTTAATTATCGAAAGCACGTTTGCAACGTGGTTATAGCTGTAGGTTTGACGGGCTAAGTCGATATTCGCACAGCTGTCGGCGTCTTCGTTATAGGAAATCCAACCGAACTTTTCGTTCTTTACTACGCGTGCATCTTCAATTTCGACTTTATTCATAATCTTATTGCCGTCGTCGTCAAGTTTTTCGTTGCCGTCGTCGTCCGTAGCAACTTCCATTCTTACAACGGTAAAGGTGCCGTCGTCGTTCTTGTTGATTGCAACGTCTTCAAGCAGCTTACCTTCTGCGTCGTATGCGAAGTATTCTTCGTTGTCTACGCCTGCCGCGTTATTATAGGAAGTAACGTTTTCGCAAATCAAAACGCCGGGGTTTGAGTTATCGGTTACGCCGTGCATACGGTTGTTGAATGAAAGTGAGTTGTATACGAACACTTCGCCTTCCATCTTTGAACCGCCGAGCTTAAAGCCGTTGCCGTCGCCGTCACGCGTTTTAAACGAATTCGTGTTGGTCTCTTCCTTAGAGCTGTCGAACGTGGGGAACTTTGCGTTAAAGCTTGCCTGCGTTTCTGCAATATAGCCGTTTTCAAACGCAACGCAGTTGTTTATGATAACTGCACCGATATTGCCCGAGTCCACCTTAGCGTACAAGTCCCAACCGTCGTCGGAGTTACGGTAAGCGATACAGCCGTCGAAGATGTTGCCGTAGCCTACGGTAAGCTTAGCCGCAAAGCCGTCGGCGTTTTCGCCGTAGGTCTCGTTATCGTAGTTGTTGTACGAAGTACAATTCTTGATAAGGTTATAGCTGGGCCACTGGTTTACGTTGGACTGTGTGCCGTACGCCCTGCCGAGCTGTAAGCCAGTATCGCGGTTATCGTAGAATTCAGAGTTTGAAACTACGTTATAGCTACCGCCTATGTACATACCGTTATCGCCTGCGCCGCAGATGTCGATACTATCCCAAATGAAATAGCTACCGTTAATTTGCACGCCGCGGTTATTGCCGTCGAATGCCATACCGTAGAACTTTAACACCGCCTTTTGGGTGGGGTCTGCATTCTTAATGGTTATGGGGTTGAGATAATCGCCGCTGTAACCTATCTGAATACGCTCGTCAAGGTTATATTCGCCGGGCATAACCAAAACGGTGTCGCCGGGCTGCAATATAGGGTCGCCCCAATCTACGCCCGAATCGTCGTTGTTGTGTTCAAAGTCTAAAAGCTTTCTGATTTGGTAGGGATTTGACTGCGAACCGTCGCCCGTAGCCGTTGCCGTGGGGGATACGTAGTAGGTTTTTCCCGTTACCTTAGTAGATATTTCGGCTGTTTCGTCCGTAACGTCGTTTACTGCGCCTTCCCATACGGTTACTTCGCAGGTTGCGCTCTTTCCGCAGCAGGTTGCCGTAATCGTCGTTTTACCTGCGCTGACCGCCCTTAACATACCGCCGCTTACGGTTGCTATTTCGGGTCTGCTGCTCTCCCAAGTGACGGGCTTATCCTTTAAACCGTCGGTAAGAATCGCCCTGATAATTTTATTGCCGTTTGAACTGAGTGAAACCTTAGTTTCGCTAAGCGTTATGGTTCCGTTTACGTCGGTTACGTCAGACGAATTGCCGTTATTACAAGCAGAAAGAACGGTTGACATACCAACGCCTGTTGCGGCTACCGAACAAAGCAATAATGTCGCTAAAAATTTTTTTGCCTTCATAGCTTATCGTTCCTTTTATTTTTATTTTGCTGTATATGGCACTTTACGCCCAACGGCATTTTTCAGCCGTTGGGCGTGCTTTGCGCATAATTTTATTAGGTTATTTAATTATCTTGCTTACGCTGCGGGATAGATAATCTCTACGCCGTATACGTTTACGCCGCCCGTTACAGAACCGAAGTAGTACGTTCCGGGTGCGGTTACGGTATAGGTAATCTTGTGAAGCGATGCGCCGTCAAGCTGACCCATTGCGCCGCCGTCAAGGGTTGATTCAACGTCCGTCATAACGTCGCCGTCGCCGTTCATAAACTTTAAGTCTCTTTTGTCAGCTTCTTTACTAGAAGACGACATTGCATAGATAACTATGGTTGCACCCGTCTTAACTTCGACGCCGATTGTACGGTAGTCTACCGAACCTGCGCCGCCGAGCTTAACTCTCAAGCTAAAGCTCTTATCGTCGTAGGACTTATTGTTGCCGTCGATTGATACGTTAGCCGTAGCGGAAGCGGTTACGAATACTCTGCCGTTTTCGTTGCTTACGATATCCTTAGCGGACGTTAACGTGCCCGTGCCCTTAATTACATTGACTTCGGTAGAACCTACGACTACGTTAGCCAACGAGCCGGGTGCAGGTTTAACGGTTACCTTCAAAACGATATCGTCCGAAATAGTTGCCGTCTGCGAACCTGCGGTTATCGTTGCCGTAACGGTCAAGGTATATTCGCCTACTGCAAATTCCTTGCTGGTGGTAATTTCTTCGTTGCCGACCTTAAGGGTGTATGCTGTTACGGTTGCTTCTTCATTTTCGCCGAGCATCTTAATGACTATCTGGTCCTTGTTAAGGGTGAGCTTGCTCGTTTCGCTTTCAACCTGCGTGTTTACGGTTGCCGCCAAAGACGCCTTTATGTCGTAGATACCGTCCACGGGTGATTCAACCGTTACGGTATATGCGTCGGATACGCCGCCGTAGGTTACGGTGATTTCCTTCTTGCCGGGTACGCTCATATCGGGTGTGCTGAACGTAGCGGTTGCGGTTACGTCCTTTGTGTAGGATTCGCAAGTCGTCGTATTAACAACGGTTGCCTTTACGGTGTAGCCCGTGGTATTGAACGTATCGCCAACCTTGAATTTAGCTGAGGTTTCGGGTTCGATAACTTCTACTGCGCCTACTTCTTCTTCACCCGTAAGGGGAACGTTTTCAGCAGAGCCTGCAGGAAGAAGCTGGTCAAGCTGAACGTAGCAGAAGGTCATAGCTGCGTCGCAGGTGATATAGTAGTCGCCTGCTGCCGTTACGGTGAACGTAGCTGTTGCGTGTTCCTTGGAAGAAACTGCAAGAGTGCTGCCGACCTTACCGTCGTAGATATCGCCTGCCGCGTCAACCGTACGGCTTGCGTATAATTCAACGCCCCTGGTTGCGCCGTCGCCGAGAGTACCGCCGTTGTTATAAGCGATTACGGTTATAACGCCTTCGCCGTCTGCGTGGACTTTAATATAACGAGCGCAACCCTTTGCGCTTGATGCGCCGTTCGTCTTTAATCTCTTAATGAAATATTTGCCGTCGTATTCTTTAGCATGGCTGTCTACCGAACCACCCGTGGAAGACTGAATTACGAAACGGTCGTTCTCAAGAGAAATTGAGTTACCTGCCACAATAGCCGCTTGGTCAGCATCGGACAGATAGCTGAAGTTCATTGCATAGGACTGAGATACCATAGCAGCGCTTGCCGTGATGGTATACTCTACGGTGCCCTCTACGGTGCCGTATGTAATTTTAACCGAACGGGTACCGCTGGTTACGGTATCCATAACGCCGACGGTTACTTTATCTGCGGCTACGTCGAACTTGTCGCCGTTAGCTCTCGTTGCTTCAAACGTCCAGTCAGTCATAGAGTTTACAGAGTTCTGTTCCTGAGTTGTGGTACCGCTCTTAAGCGCAATGCCCGTTACGGGGTTGGAAATAGATACGGTGATTTCGCCTTCCTTGCTTACTTTATTGCCTGCCGCATTCTTTGCGTCCTTAAGCTCGGCAACTATAACGTAGTCTGCGTCGTCCTTAAGGTTGGTCCAGGTATCAACTTCGGTAAGACCATTGAGATATAAGCTCAATTCGTAGTTAGCTACGGGAACTTCGCCGACCTTGTTGCCCTTATTTACAAGGTAAACCTTGATTGCCGACTTGTCGATATCGTGCGAAGTCTTGGTTGTAGAAAGAGTAACCGATTCTTCTACGCCTTCGATTACAAGACCCGTAACGCCGTCGGGAACGACGAATTCCGCAACGCCCACGACGTATTCGCATACGTCGCACTTGCCGTCTTTGTCTTCGTCCACGTGAGCTGCTTTATCAAGCTCTGCGCCGTCGTCTGCCGTGCACTTGTGCCAGTGGTTAGTTGCATCGCTCTGCCATTCGGTTGCGGCGGTATGGGTGTGCGGGGGATTTACCACCGTAGTATTGCTACAAGCAGAAATGCCTGCAACGCCCGTACCTATTGCGCCCGCAATAATAAATACGGACAAAAGCTTAGTTACTTTTTTCAATTTATTTTCCTCCAAATAATTAAATCTCCATTATAAAAAACCGCGCTAAACGCGATTTTTCGCTAAGCTTATTTTATCATAGCTTTATTGTATTGTCAAACCCGAAATGAAAATTAATTGCTTTTTCTGAAAATTTTATTCAAGTGGGTGCGACCCACTGCGGGGTTTCTTAGTGGGTGCGACCCACTGCGGGGTTTCTTAATTGCTTAATCATTTGACCAACCCATCACCCGTCAAACGGGTGCGACCCACTGCGGGGTTTCTTAATTGCTATTCACTTGACCAACTCCACACAGGTCAAACGAGAAGTTTAAAAGCCCCCATTGCGTAGATTGCGCAATGGGGGGCTTGATATTATTGTATTAACTTGTATTATGGCTTAGCCGTTTACGAGCGCAACTGCCTTTGCGGTAGCTTCCTTAATCTCTTCAGGGGTACCCTTCATCATCCAGCTGCCGCCGCATGCGAGAATTTTGTCGTATGCAAGGTATTCCAAAATGTTGTCAGCAGAAATACCGCCGGTGGGCATAATGCGAAGATAGGGGAATGCCGCACAGATTGCCTTGATGGTCTTAAGTCCGCCGTAGTTGGATGCAGGGAAGAACTTAAGCGCCGTAAGACCCTTGGAAATTGCCGCCATAGCTTCGGTAGGGGTTACGATACCGGGAAGGTATAACATACCGTGCTCTGCACAGCAGTCTGCAACTTCTTCGGAAAAACCGGGTGAAACGATGAATTTTGAACCTGCAGCAATAGCCCTTTCGCACTGGTCGCGGTTGATGACCGTACCTGCGCCCACGAACATATCGGGGAAGTTTTTAACGGTGAGCTTGATAGCTTCTTCAGCGCAAGCCGTACGGAAAGTGATTTCCGCACAGGGAAGTCCGCCGTCTACAAGAGCCTGCATTTTGGGCAACGTTTCCTCGATAGAATTGAGTACTACTACGGGAACAATCTTCATTTTCTTGATTTGTTCGATTTTCTGTTCGTTGGTCATTGGATTAATTCTCCTTAATTAATTTTCGTCACTTGATATTATATCACGTTTTTTT
>JBJEVB010000023.1:0-6860 GCA_051884155.1 Candidatus Coproplasma sp.
TATTCGCCCTGCACTTTCCGTGCAGGGCGTTTTAATATTATCACCGTTTTAAGCGGACAGAAAATAAATGATTTAAAACTTTATTTATAACGGTAAACGCTTGGTAAATACGCAACGGTGTGCTATACTAAGTCAAACGTTATTTTGAGAAATAAAAAAAGGAAGATTATCGTGCTTTTTGATTTAACTCACGTTCTTTACATAATAATTTCGGTAGTGATTACCGTAGGGCTTTTGATTCTATTTACCAGGTTTAAGTCCTTTAAGGCAAGGCAAATCATTTTATTATTAATAGGTATTGCAACAATGGTTCTCCACGTCTGCTCAATGTGGGTGGAATTCCTTATGAACGGTAAGGCGGAAATATCCGATTATTTTCTTTTCCCTATTTATTTTTGCAATCTGCTTATGCTCTTTCTGTTTATATCCGGAATTATCAGGAATAAGGATAGAGTAGCCTACCGTTGGTTTGCGACCTTTACCGCATACGGTTCGGTTATAGGCGGACTTATATCGCTCTTTTACCCGAGCTATTATCTCTATAACCCTACTTTGTTGGATTGTGTGGTTATAAAAAGCCTATTAAGCCATTCTACGATGTTGTTGGGCGGTCTATATCTGTTTACGGGCGGATTCGTTAAGGTGAGGGTATATAATATTTTGCCCCTTGTTGCAGGGCTGTTGCTGTGCGGCGCAATAGGTTTTTTAACGAATTCGTTGTTTGCCGTCTGCGGCTTAGAAGCGCCTAACGCTATGTATCTGCAAGCGAGCGCTCTCGACGGCGTACCCTTTTTCAACGCCTACGGAATAGCTCTTTTAATGGTTATTTTGGTATTCCTTTTTGGCGTAGTTTGGGAATTTTTCGCCTGTAAAAAGGGTGAACGCTGGTATAACCTTTTGGCAAAGAAAGAGTTTAAAAGTTTTATTACGCAACAGTAAAATCTCTAACCGATACAAAATTCTATAGCTGAGATAGGTATTTTGATTAAGGCAACGTA
Source organism: Candidatus Coproplasma sp. (assembly GCA_051884155.1). Taxonomy (GTDB): domain Bacteria; phylum Bacillota; class Clostridia; order Christensenellales; family Borkfalkiaceae; genus Coproplasma. The sequence continues at coordinate 999 of JBJEVB010000023.1, forward strand.
ATTCAATAGGTAAAAAAACAGTCGGCGAGCGCTCATGCACTCGCCGACGTAATTTTATTAAAAAAATACAAATCACGGCAAACTAATATTTTTCCTTAATCTTCGCCAAAAAATTCGGTTTTGCGCTCTATGAATCTATCTATAATATCATCAGCTTGCTTATTCGTAAGGCGTTTGCCCCATTCAACGGGTGCAATATCGGCGTCGGTCAAGTTATAGTAGGCAAACCTTGCCGTCTTGTTGCGGTAGGTGTCGTTCCACTTGTCAAACAGGTCGGGGTGGATATGCTTATCCAAACGGCAGTTGATAAAATCGCACTTACCGAAATCTCTCCAGGGACGGGCAAGGTACACCGTGCCGTCGCCTGCGCCTTCCGCGCGGAAAGTGCAGTTATAGAATACGTAGCCCGTCTCCTGCTTTAACGAATGGCAGGGCGCGGCAACGTAGCCGTACGTCCGCTTTTCGGCAATAGAGATTAGCTCGCAGTCGATAAAGTAAGCTTCCGCACCGCCGAAAATAAAGTCCACGTTGCCGTAAATTCTACAGCCTTCGTAAAGCTGAACCGAACCGCCTTCCATATAAAGTTGTTCGCGGGGGATAAAGCCGTCGTAGTAGGTGGGGTCGTCGGTCAGCCCCGAATAGCGTATAACCAAATCGTCGGGGAAGGGGGCGGTGAAGAGCGTGTCCTGCGTAGAGCGCAAATCGACGTTTTCCGCCTTGAAAACTTTTGCGTTGACAGACAGCGCAACGCACTGCCCGACTTCTTCGGGTTTGGTGTTTAAGTTGGCAATCGTCAAGTTTTTTATCGTACACCTTTCACCCGTTACGCACACTGTGAAAGTACGGAAGGTATTATATTCCCTGCCGTCAATATTGACTTTTTTTGCGTAGTCGTCATAACAAATTTGCGTTGTTTCACGGTCTTCGCCCACTAAAGTCACGTCGTCGGCAGAAATTACGATTTTATTTCGATAAACGCCGTTTTTCATATATATTGTGGTCGGTTCGGCTATTTTGGACAATATATTTGGTAAATCGTCGTCTGGTGTAACCGTTAAAAATTTCATAGAAACGTCTCCTTTTTACAGTAGTTATTATATCACGTTTTTTTTTGAGAAACAATTAGAAAAAGTATTGATTTTTGCAAATTCGCGTGTTATAATGATTAAGCTAAATGTGATAATGTCACAAAAAGCGCACTCTCAAAGTGTACAGTTTGTTATAATATGCGTAAGAACGGTTCAAGGCAGATTTCCGTAAAACAATATAGATTTACCGACTTATTCCTTTTTGCGGTAATACTTGCTATATCCGAATTGATTGGCTATTTTGCCGCAGGCGCTATGCCTAACGAAGCCTATTTTACGGTATCGTTTTCAATCCCCATAATTCTAATCGTTATGCTGCGTTGGGGGTGGCCGTCGGTCTTATACGCGTTATTCAGCGGTTTAATCGTCTGCCTTTTGAACGTCGGCAAGGTCAGCGGACATCAGTGGGCGTGTTACTTAGTGGGCAATGCGTTCGTTGCAATAATGCTTATTCCCAGATATCTTTTGGGCGTAAAGAAGATGACGTCAAAGTGGTGGGGCATAGCGTTGTTTGCGATAGGCGGTTGGCTGTGCGTATATCTCGGCAAGTCAATCGTTTGGGCGATTGCGTTTTCGATTTCGCCTTTGGACGGGCTGTCGGCGGCAAGCGGCTTTATAACCTTTGCGCAAACCGATTTGCTTTCGTTGGTTATGGGTGTAATCGTAATGGTCGTTTTGCGTAAGCTTGACGGCATGACGGAAGACCAGAACGAATTTTTAAGGCGTTTGGATAACGAGCGCAAGGAAAAGCAGAGAGTAGACGCCTTTTACGAAAACGGCGTAGAGTTAGACGAAGAAGCTTTGGAAATTCTTAAAAAGAGCGATAACGACCTGTATTAATCGCTTTGTGCGCGCAAATCGTTTGTGTTTAAAGCTGCGCAGACGCGCCGACATATATAATTAATGAAAACGGTTTAGTTCGGATAATTCAAAAGGTTATCCGCAAACAATAAAATAATCACTTAAACGTAAGTGATACGGAGGGAAAATCAATGTTCAAACTTAAGTGCGACGATTTCCTTATCTACGACGAAGCCACCGGGACGTATTCAATGTCCAAGGAGCAGCAGGTAAGGGATGAGCATGAACGCAAGAATTGGCAGACGGTCGGCATCACGCTACTTAAAGACTGGCGTCTTTATTTAATGCTTGTTCCGATGTTGCTCGTCTACTTCTTATGGCGTTACATGCCTATGACGCAGCTTTTGGCAGCGTTCAAAAACCCCAACACACCCGGCGTATTGGCAAGTGACGTTGCGAATCAGGATTGGTACGGTCTTACCAACTTTAAGGAATTACTTTTCGGTACGACCGCGAATACGCCCATGTTCTGGGCGGCGTTCAGGAATACGTTCGCTATAGCATTCTACGGCTTAGTGTTCGGTTTCCCGTTCCCCATCATCCTTGCGATTTTCTTCAACGAAATCCGTTCTAACGTAACGAGAAGTATCATTCAGGTATGCGTATACCTGCCCAAGTTCATGTCTACCGTTATTATAACCACCCTTGCAATCGTTCTTTTCAAGGGCCCCCATACCGACGGTATAATGGACGACAGTATAGGTGTTGTATCCAAGCTCTTGCTTGCGATTTTCCCTTCAGCTAACTTAGAGGCTGCGGCGTCAACCGCCGGCGGTCTTATCTTCTCGCCTAACTATTTCCGTGCTCTGTATGAAATTACGGGCATTTGGGAACACGGCGGCTACGACTCAATCGTATTCTTCGCGGCGGTTATCGCCGTATCGCCTACTTCTTACGAAGCGGCTCAGATAGACGGCGCAGGCAAGATGCAGCAGATGCGCTACGTAGTGCTTCCTTCCATTCTCTCGACCGTAGTCATAATGCTTATTATGAAAGTAGGTTCGTTGCTTTCCGTAGGTTACGAAAAGGTATACCTTATGTCCAGCCCGAAGAACTACAGTGCGGCAGATATCGTTGCAACGCTTGCAAACAGATGGGCGGACGAATCACAGTCGACGCTCGGTATTGCGGCGGAAATGCTCAACAACTTGATTGGTATGATACTCGTGCTCGGCGCAAACGCAATTGCAAAGCGCGCAAGCGACGTATCGTTGTATTAAGGAGGGATAAGCTCTATGAAAAGAAAAATGGAAAAATCGGAGCTGATATTCAAAATTATCGCTTACGTATTCCTTATCGTTTTTGCTCTAATGTGCGTATATCCCTTCATATATGCGCTTGCAAGCTCGTTCAGCTCTGCTGAAGCCGTTGACGGCGGTCAGGTTATCCTTTGGCCCGTCGGCTTCCAGGCCACTGCATACGAATTCGTATTCGGTGATAACGTATTCTGGATAAGCTATGCAAACACCTTGTTCCTTGCATTCGTCGGTACCATCTGGTGTATGCTCTATTCGATTATGGGTGCATACGCGCTTTCCAAAAAGCGTTTGATGGGCAGAAGAGTGTTCAACTTCATTCTCGTATTCACGATGTGGTTCTCAGCAGGTATCGTTCCCCAGTTCCTTAACTATCAGGCAACCGGCGACATCCTTGCATCACTCGGCGGCACGACCTATGCCGAGATGGACCAGAAATGGCTCATCATCATTGCAATGGGTATGAACGCTACCAACGTCATCCTTTTAAGAAACTCTTTCGAAGGCGTTCCTGCCGAAATCGAAGAAGCGGCAAGAATCGACGGCGCGACCGAAATGCAGGTTCTTATGAACGTGTACATTCCTATGAGCAAGGCAACCATTGCAACCGTAGCATTGTTCTTCGGTATCTCCCGTTGGAACGGCTATTTCTGGGCAATGCGTATGATGCCTAACCAAAGGTTCAGCTGGCCCGTACAGGTTTACATCAGAAACTTCATTGATAGCTACTCAGGCTTGATTAAGGAAGTTATCGAAGGTAACGAGTGGGAGTATTCGATTAAGACCATAAGACCCGGCTACGAATCGACCGACGTATCGGTTATGTCCGTCGTCTATACGATGGTTATCTGCGCCGTAATCCCCATCCTTTGCATCTATCCCTTCATTCAGAAGTACTTTGCAAAGGGCGTAAATATGGGCGGCGTAAAAGAGTAATTAATAAGTCATATGCGGCAAAAGCCGTGTAAATAAATTGAAAATATTTTATAAGGAGAAAAATAAATGAACAAGAAACTCAAAATTGCTTCTGTTGCTGTTTCAGTAGTAATGGCAGGCACGTTGGCTTTCGGTATGTTTGGTTGCTCGTCCGGTCCCAAGATTGAAGACCGTTCGGATATCAATTATGACGAAAATCACCGCCTTACCTATGCTGAAGGAACTGCAATCAGTGTGAACGCAGGTAACGGTACCGACGCTGCATCCTGCCAGTCTATCGCTTACAGAGAAAGTGAACTTGCAGGCTCGGTTAAGATGCCCGATGGTAATACCTACAATGCAGGCGACCTTAAACCCGCTTGGGCTGCACTTCAGTCTCAGCTTAAGGTAAACATTTCCGATACCTACACCTATCTCGGCTCTGACGCTCAGCTTACCGACCCCATCGAAAAGGGTACCTTAGCTAACTACGACATCATTACTGCATCTGCTGCAGCAATCACTCAGAATACCGACGTTCTCGTAAACCTTAACGAGTACCTTGACTATATGCCCAACTACAAGGCATTCCTCGAGGCTAACCCCGTAACGAGATGGTCCTTAACTTCCAACCCTACGACCGGCGCAATGTACTACGCTCCTTACTACGATGGTAACGACGATATCGAAAAGTACGTTATGACCGAACATAGCTGGGTAGAAAAGATTCTTGACGCTACCGCTTGCGATGAAACCGTAACCTTCGCTCAGCAGGGAACCGCTAAGAACCTTACCGTAACTCAGGCTAAGGCAACTTCTTATATGGGCAAGACGGGCAGCTGGAAGGTTGCTACTTCCAAGCCCGGCGACAACGGCGCAGTTCCTGCAGTCGGCTACGTAAAGGTAGACTACGACGCAGTTATCGCTGCTCTCAACGACGCTAATTCCGAACTTTCTAAGGCTCTTACCGCTGCAGGCGTAACCAGCATCGATAAGACTTCCGGTAACATCGTAGACCTTCAGAACCAGGCAATCAACGCAACCAACGGCGCTGTAACCGGCGGTCAGCTCCTTAAGCTCACGCAGGAATACATCAAGGTTGCTTATAAGTATTCCGATACTGAAAACGGCACCTACAACCAGCTTTACGGCGCAACCGTAAACGGCGTTAACACCAAGCTTTCCGACGTGTTCAACTCAACCTACGCTGCTTGGGACGTTGACCTTATGACCGCTATGTATCGTTGCACGGTTACCAACCCCACCCTTCTCGGCGGTTCTGCTGATAACCTTAAGAACATCTACGGTCTTGCAGCTCGTCAGGGTACCACCCAGAGACGTGTAGACTTAACCGCATTTGCCGGCGAACTCTACGGTATCCGCGGTATGGAATCCCGTTACGAATATATGTATATCGGCGCTGACGGCAACATTAAGGACGCTCGTCTTAACGCTGATTCCTACAATCTCGTATCCAACTTGAGCAAGCTCACCGAAGAAGGTCTTATCTTCACCGGTACCGAGAAGCTTGACGGTAGTGCTCGTGACATCACTTCTACTATTTCTATGCTTATGATGCATGACTATTCCAACACTCAGTCAAAGGCTAACTGGTCCAACAAGGCTAAGCTCGCACCTATCTCCACCCCCGTATCAAAGTGGGATACCAACGACGACGGTACTAAGGATACGATTATGAGATTTACCGAAAGCTGGCGTTCGGTTAAGAACACCGGTTTCTG
>JBJEVB010000023.1:6960-14854 GCA_051884155.1 Candidatus Coproplasma sp.
ATACGATTATGAGATTTACCGAAAGCTGGCGTTCGGTTAAGAACACCGGTTTCTGCCTTACCAAGGCAGGTGCAGGTTCCAGCAAAGATAAGCTTTCCGCTTGCCTTGCACTCGTTGACTACTTGTTCTCTAACGACGGTCAGATTCTTATGACCTACGGTCAGATTTCTACCACCGGCGACACTAACCCCAACGGTTGGTGGTACGGTACCGAAGGACTTGATATCGCTTCTAACCTTGAAAAGGTTGAATTGATTTCCGGCGAATCTTCCTACGCACCTGCACAGTACTCCGTAAAGGCTAACGCAGACGGTTCAAGAGACTACTTCGCTTACAACGGCAAGCTCTATAAGGGTCAGGCTTATGCAGGCGGCTACGTTCCCAAGATGACTTCTGCAAGCTACAGCTTCTATAACGGCAACGCAGTAAACGACGTTACGATGGGTAAGGGCAACCTTAAGATTTCCGCTAAGCAGAACTACACCAACTACGCTCGTAAGGTTATAGGTACGACGCTTCCTATCGGTAACAAGAACCAGGGCTTCGAATATCAGGCAACTGAAAGCTTCGCACTCGAAGGAACCGGCAACGTTGGTAAGAACTTACTCAACGGCACCATCAAGCACGTTAAGCTCTCCGTAGATAAGGGCGAAAGCTTATGGTATATGATTTGCCCTACGTCGTTCGCACTTGACACCACGACTCAGGCATTCCTTAAGACGCCTGCTCAGACCGATATTTCCGGTAAGTACTTCCTTAACACTTCTAAGACCGACCAGATAACCAACATGTATATCGACCTTATCTACTATGGATTCGATACCACGAAGGACATCGGCGGTGTAGAAGGTAACGGTAAGATTCCTGCAGACGGCGCAGCTTGTATCGCATTCTTGAACGGTACTGCAAACAACATGTCCGGTCGTGTACAGGCAATCAACGCTGCATGGACTAAGACCAAGACCGCATTCAAAATCGGTTAATGTAACCCTGCCGTAAGGCAAACTAAGTTGTAATCAACTGAAATATTGTGCCCGTTCGTCAGCGGGCGGGCACAATAAAATTTTTTTGGGGAATTTTGAAATGAAAGCTCAAATGAAATTTCAAAAAATATTATCGCTCTTAACGCTTATTATTGCAGCGGTAGTATTCGTGTATGCCATCAGCTTTTTTACCGGCAACCTTGCCGATATAATGAGCTATGGAAGCAAATACGTTGACGATGCGTACAACGGTGCAGACGTGTTTATTAACGCCGCCCAGACGTTTGTAAGCGCTTTGGAAGTTTTAGTAATCGTGTACTTCGTCGTTATTGCCATCTCTTACGTTATGGGCAATAATTCAAGGCGTAACTACTATATAACGAATTACGTTGCCGTAGGTCTCGTAGTAGCAATGTCCGCAGTGATTGCGCTTTACGGTCTTATTATGGTAATCGTGCTTATGAATTCGTTCTATAATAAAGTCGACTGGGAACTCATGGAACAAATCCGTGAAATCTACAGTTGGAACCCTAAGTTCCAGAAGGAAGTCGGCAAGTCACCCGCAATGTTCATAATCGGAATTGTCGTATTCTTGATAGTTCTTGTGAACTGCCTTGCTTGGGTGTATAACTTAATATGGAAAATAAAGCTTATGAAGGGAGAAAAGGAACTCCTTTCAAACGGCTTAGAAAAGGAGGTTGCATAACGCAATGGCTAAGAAAGTTAAAAACGCTACCATTGAAAGCGATACCCTTTTATATAGAAAGAACAAACTGCCTGCAACGCTTGCTTTGCTCGGTTTGGTATTTAACTGCTTGTACTTCTGCTTGCTGTACGGCATTAAAGACAGAACGGGCGAAACGAGATGGTCGCAGATAGATATCGGCGTTTCGGTTATCTTAACGCTCGTGCTCTTGCTCGTTACCTTCCTTGCATCCGAAGGTATCAAGGGCTATAACAAAAAATTCTGCATTCCCTTGTTGGTAATTGCAGTATTCCAGATTGCAAGGATTTTCTACTTCCCCTTATACGGCTTGCAGAATAATATCCTTACCATTCCTTACTTCTGGATTTATCCCACCACAAGCACTTTCGAGTTCATTATGATGGTTATTTGGCTCGTTGCGTCTGCAGCTTGTTTAGCAGCCTCTGCTATACTCGGCTACGTTCAAATCAAGCGCCTTGAAAACCACTTAAAGGCTGTCGAAAGCGGTGAAATTGATATGAACGCTGTTTTTGCTGCTGAAGAAGCTAAAGAAGCTGAACAGGCTAAACAGATAGAAGAGACTTCGGCTGCGGTTGAAGGTAATTCGGAGGTGGAATAATGCCTGAAGTTAATATTAGACATTTAGATAAAATTTACGATGGCGGCGTTCAAGCCGTTTGGGATTTCAACCTCGATATTGCTGACGGCGAATTCATAGTCCTCGTAGGACCTTCAGGCTGCGGTAAGTCTACCACGCTTAGAATGGTTGCAGGTCTAGAAGATATCACCAAAGGTGAACTCATAATCGACGGTAAAGATTGTACCCGTCTTCCGCCTAAGGACAGAGACATAGCGATGGTTTTCCAGAACTACGCTCTCTACGGCCATATGACCATTTACGAAAACATGGCTTTCTCTCTTACCCTTCGTAAGGAAGATAAGCTCGTTATCCACCGTAAGGTTATGGCTGCGGCTGAAATTCTCGATTTAAAGAGCCAGCTCAACAAAAAGCCCAAGCAGCTCTCAGGCGGTCAGCGCCAGCGTGTTGCTATCGGCCGTGCAATCGTTCGTAACCCTAAGTTATTCTTATTCGACGAACCTTTGTCCAACCTCGACGCAAAACTTCGTGGTTCAATGAGACGTGAGCTTATGCTTTTGCATAAGAGACTTAACGCAACTATTATGTACGTTACTCACGACCAGACCGAAGCTTTGACTTTGGCTGACAGAATCGTCTGCATGTCTATGGGTCATATTCAGCAGATAGGTTTGCCTATCGACCTGTACGAGCATCCTTCGAACACTTTCGTTGCAACCTTCATCGGCTTACCCCCTATGAATATGTTCGACGGCAAGATTGAAGGCGGTAAGTTCGTCTGCGATTTGTTCGAGCACGAGCTTAACGAAGAGCAGAAGGCAAAGCTTGCCGATTATGAAGGTAAAGACGTGGTTTTAGGCGTTCGTCCTGAAAACATGACCGAAAACGGTGTAATTAAATTTGACGTAACCAACAACGAAAACCTTGGTATGAACACGTTAGTTCATGGCAAAATCGGCAATAAAATCGTCGTCTGCAAGTTCGCAAAGTGGTGCAACTACAAGTTCGGCGACGAGATTGCAGTAGGTTTCCAAGAGGACAAGATGCACTTCTTCGAAAGACCCGTTATGGGAACTAACGATAAAGGCGAAGAAGTTGTTGTTGAATACGGTAAGGCAATAGGAGGTTGATTATGGCTAAAAAGAAAGAAAATAGCCTTGAACCTGTTGAAACCGAGGTTGTTGAAGAGGTTGTTGCAGAAGAAGTCGTTGCCGAAGAAGTAACCGAAGAGGTTGCTGTTGCGGCAGAACAGCCTGCTAAAGCGTCTAAAAAGGCAGCTATCGGTGCAGCGGTAAAGGAATGGGCTCGTAAGCAGATGGTTACGTTAAAGCGTAAACCCCAAAGAATTCCTTTGTTGTTTATCACCATCGTGTCCATAATTTGGCTCTTCTGGCTCTTCACGTTCTCAAGGACTGCATCAAGATTTTCGACTATCGACTACGCAGGTTTGTCGATATTCGTAAACACCATGCTTTCGATACTTATAATCTTCCTTTTCCTTAACGCTTTCCCCAAGCGCAGCAAACCGAACATAGCGCTTATCGTTTTGATATTCGTATTCATGGTTGCCATGATTGCTATGGACGTGTTATATTACTATGAAGTTTATAAGTTTATCTATATCGATAAGGGTGTAAACGAAGCAGGTCTTGCTTCTGCGCCTTATGCGCTTAAGTCCTTGACCTATGCAATCGCACATATCGTATTACAGGGTCTCAGCATTATCGTATTTGCTCTGTTCCCCGTATATAAGAAGCTTCTTCTTAAGGTCAACACCGCTAAGGAAGTTGAAGGCAACGATATCACCGAAGAAATTGATATGGTTGACTAATCATACCGGATATTAAATTAAATATTAAACGAAATAACCGGCCTAATAAGTCGGTTATTTTTAAAAGTTGGATTATGGCAAGAAAGAAAAAAAAGCAAGAAAAGGAAACTACGATAGAGAACTACTACGACTTACGCACCGAAGCCGTCGACGACCTTGTCGAGGCGTTGAGAACGGGTGAGTCCAAAGAAGAAGTTTCCACTAATATTGCTGAAATAACGGGTGAGCAGATTGACGCTAAGCCCGGCAGTAAAAAGGCGGAATTTAATCCGTATAAAAGAGATAAGCTTGCAAACATACCCGTCTGGTTAAAATCGCTTTTCATTAAATGGTGGTTTGCAGGTTGCGTTTGCTACTTCGTAATGATGGGTTTGGGCTACTATATTACGAACGACCTTGACTTGATGTGTCTAACGGCGTTGGTGTACGGTATAATAGTCGATTTATTCGTCAATCCCATATTCCGTTTTATGGAATCGCCTGATAAGGAATACAACGCCTATATGATGTTTCCCTTCCCGTTCAAGGCGTTTTGGACTTTCTTTGCGAACATAATATACTATTTCGGCGTCATTTTCCTTGTAAACGTACTGACCAACCTTATCAATTTGGGCGGTTTACAGATTTGGCTCAGCCCGTTGGTGTTTGCAACGCTGACTACGGTTGTCGATATGGCGTTCATAGGAATTAAGGACTTGATAGTCTACCTTGTTAAGCGTTCCAAGAAAAAGAAGGCGCTTGAGGCAGCGGAAATCGACGCGGCGGTAGAAGAAGGGTTTGGTCTTAACGCAAAGAGCGGTAAGGCGAACGGTGCGAACGCTAAGGCGAAGAGCGCAAACGCTGAAACGGGCGCAACTGCTGAAAACGGCGACGCAACGCCGTCGGACGGCGAAAATAATGCTGAAACCGAAGGCGAAATCGACGAAATAGAAAAGTTACGCAGAATTGCCGTAGAGAATGGCGAAGGCAAAAAGAGTAACGGAAAGAATAAGAACAAAAAGAAATAACAGGAGAGATATGATGTTTAAGCAGCTTTTTAAGTCATCTACCAGTGCGTGTTTTGAGCTTGAAAACACAAACCCCTACTATGCCCCTGACAAATACCAGGTAATAGTAAACGGCACGAAAACCGATAAAGTTTGGGAAAGCAACGTATTTTCACTTTTTAATCTTCAGCCCGATACCGACTACGTTATCGGTACGACGCTTGATAGCGCAACGCTCACCGTTCACACCGATAAGGAAAGCGGCACGGTAAACGTCAAGGACTTGGGCGCGAAGGGCGACGGCAAGACGGAAGATACCTACTACGTTCAAATGGCAATCGATTCCTGCCCTAAAGGCGGCAGAGTTATCATTCCCGAAGGCAGCTTCTACGTTCGCCCCATAGTATTAAAGTCCGATATAACTATAGAAATTCAAAAGGGCGGCGAATTGCTCGGCGATATCGTTGAAGAGCATTACCCTTACGTCCCTGCAAAAATCGAGCACGACGACGGCACCGAAGAAATTTTGGCAACTTGGGAAGGCAATCCCTACCCTTGCCACCAGTCCTTCGTTTCGGCATATAAGCAGAGCAACATTAAAATCGTCGGCGAAGGCGCAATCAACGGCAATGCAGACCATTCAACCTGGTGGGCAACGCCTAAGGGCAGGGCGGTAGCCCGTCCCCGCCTCGTAACCTTAAACAAGTGCGAAAACGTGGTATTCCACGGAGTAACCTGCAAAAATTCCGCAGCGTGGAATTTGCACCCCTTCTTCTCGAAGAATCTCGGGTTCTACGATATCCGTGTTCAAAATCCCTACACGGGACCCAACACCGACGGACTTGACCCCGAAAGCTGTGATAACGTAGAGATAATAGGCAGCGTGTTTTCGGTTGGCGACGACTGCGTTGCGCTCAAGGCGGGCAAGCTCTATATGGGCGCAAAGTACAAGACGCCTGCAAACCACCACACTATCCGCAATAATCTCTTCCAGGACGGTCACGGCGCAATAGTTTTGGGCAGTGAAATTTCGGGCGGCGTTAAAAACCTTTCCGTCTGCCAATGCGTATTCAAGCACACCGACAGGGGCTTGCGCATCAAGACCAGAAGGGGCAGGGGCAAGGATTCGATTATCGACGGCGTAGTATTTGAAAATATCAAGATGATTAACGTCATCACGCCCTTCGTAATCAATATGTATTATTTCTGCGACCCCGACGGTCACACTGAATACGTTTGGTCAAGGGAAAAGCAACCCGTAGGCGACGACACCCCTTATCTTGGCAAATTCTTGTTTAAGAATATCGAGTGTACCGACTGCGAATGTATGTGCGCCTACTTCGACGGACTTGTAGAACAGCCCGTAAAGGAAGTAGTAATCGAAAACGTAAGCTTCTCCTTCAAGCAGGACGCAAAGCCCTTCAAGCCTGCAATGCTTGAGTTTGTAAGGGACTACTGCAAGGAAGGTATTTATATCGACAACGTAGAAAACGTTGTGCTTAAAAACGTAACCTTCGACGGCGTTGAAGGCGAGCATATCATTCAGAAAAACTGCGGAAAGGTAACCGTATTATAAGCTTAAGGGAGTAGAATATGAATTTTGAGATTATAGACAAATATATAGACAGGCTTATTGCGGATACCAAGCCCGAAGCTCCCATCTGGAATATCGAGAACATAAGGCAGGGTAAAAAGCCTGCCTGGAACTATATCGACGGCTGTATGATGACTTCGCTCTATTCCATCTATAAGCAGACGGGCGATAAGAAATATCTCGACTTTATCGACACCTTTGTAGACTACTACGTCTTTGAAGACGGCTCTATTAGGGGTTACGACCTTGAGACCTACAACCTTGACAATTTAAACGAAGGCAGAATACTCTTCGATTTGTACAAGGAGACGGGTAAAGAGAAGTACGTCAAGGCTATAGACCTTTTGTATAAGCAGATAGTCGAACAGCCGAGAACCGAATACGGCAACTTCTGGCACAAGAAAATTTACCCCAATCAGGTGTGGTTAGACGGCATTTATATGTCCGAAGTTTTCTACACTCGCTACATGGCAGAGAAGGGCAACGGCGATTTTTCTGAAATAATCAAACAGTTTCAGGGCGTGTTCGAGCATATGTACGACAAGGAAAAGCGCCTTTACTATCACGGTTGGGATACGTCCAAGCAGGCGTTCTGGGCGGATAAGGAGACGGGTCTTTCCAAAAACTTCTGGCTTCGTTCAATCGGTTGGTACACGGTAGGACTTATAGACGTCCTTTCCTATCTTCCCGAAAGCGCGGTAGAAGAAAAGCAGATTTTAGGCGATATTTTCAAGACGACGATAGAAGGTTTAGAAGAGTATATCGACCCCGAAACGGATATGTTCTGGCAGGTGCCCAACTTTGTGGGCAGGGAAGGCAACTATGCCGAAACTTCAGGCTCTTCCATGATTGCATACGCAATGATGAAGGGCGCAAGGCTGGGCTATACGGATAAGCGTTTTGCCCAAGTCGGCAGGAAGGTGTTTGAAGGTATCTGCAATAAGTATCTAACCGAAACGGACGGCAAGCTCAACTTAGGCGGTATTTGCTTAGTTGCAGGCTTAGGTCCCGAAAATAACAGGCGCAGGGACGGCTCTTACGAGTACTACATCTCCGAACCCGTCGTAGAAAACGACGCAAAGGGTACGGGACCGTTCGTTATGGCATACACCGAAATCAAACAGCTTTAATTTAGAATAGTTTAAAAAGGCGGACTTTGCGTCCGCCTTTTTTTGCGTGTTGTAAGCATATTTAAT
>JBJEVB010000024.1:0-14646 GCA_051884155.1 Candidatus Coproplasma sp.
TTGAGATAAGCTTTTTTAAACGAATTTTACGAATCCACTTAATTTAAGAGATTATAGCTATGATTTTAACGAGGCTTTGCCTTTAACGTACTTATTCTTTAACCTTTATGCAGTTGTCAGTTTTCGCTTCGGCGAAGGACTGAAAAAACGTATGCTTTAAGTGGGGAAACATTTAAAGCAATTGTATATCTCGGGGGTAACCCCTTTATATAGCCATTCCGGTGACGATAGCAACGAGGATCCACCTGTTCCCATTCCGAACACAGAAGTTAAGCTCGTTTACGCAGAAAGTACTTACACATCACGTGTTGGGAGGATATGAAGTTGCCGGATTTCAAAAAGAAAAGAGTAGTGCAAAGGCACTGCTCTTTTTCTTTTTGCGTAATAGTTATATCTCTTAAACCGTCATTGCGAGCCGAACCTGAAAGGGCGGCGTGGCAATCTCGGCGGGTATGAGTGGGGCGTTCTAAATGATTATTAACCATATTTTATAAGTGTGGTTAAGATGATTTAGAAGTATTAGTCACTTAGGACTTTGGGATTGCCACGGCGTTCCCTGCGGTCACTTCTCGCAATGACGGCGGTGTGGACTTTGGGATTGCCACGTCACTGCGTTTTTCGCAATAACGGGATGTAATCAAACTCTTTCGTCACTGACGTGACACCTTCCCTGTTCTTCAGGGAAGGCAAGTCATGCGGTGAAAACTTTTTTAAACAGTGCGCGACGAAAATATAACTGTGGGCGGCTTGAAAAAGCCGCCCACAGAGCCATTTTATTTAGTTTTAATTGCCCTGCGGCGGACGAAAGTCGCCAACGTGCGCCGCATAAATTTTGCCGTTTAAGAAACTACGTTACCGCTTTTATCCAACGTTCCGTCCGTGCAAGTTATGGTGAAGTTACCTGTGCTTGAGTTCCCAATTGAGCCTTTGAGAATTGATTTCCAATCTTCAATAGTTCCTTCATAGGTTATGCTCGTAAGGGCAGTGCAATTATAGAACGCTGCATATTCTATGCTCGTCACGTTATTGGGAATGACTACGCTTGTAAGCGAGGTGCAATTATAGAACGCATAGTCATAAATTTCATAATTTTTATTGTTATATTTATCGGGCAGTGTCAATACTGTAGTCGTGCCCGTATAACCCATTAAGTAAACGGTATCGCCGTCCTCATAGAAAATGTAACCGTCCTCGGTGGTTGAAAGCTTGCTTTGCTCGTACTTAGAAGTATACACGTCAAGCGCATAATATCCAATATAACCGTTACTTTTAGAGCCTTTTTCAATGCTAAGCGAAGAAAAATTGTATACTTCTACCAATTTTTCGCAAGATTCGAACGCATAACTTTCTATACTAGTCACGCTGTCTGGTATGGTTATACTAGTAAGTGAATAGCAAGCTTGAAAAGCACAGAATCCTATACTCGTTACGCTGTCGGGTATGGTTATACTAGTAAGTGAATTGCAATAGTAGAACGTATAATCTTCAATACCAGTAACACCTTCTGGTATGTCTATAGTTTTAAGAGATCTACAATCAGAGAAAGCATCCCTGCCTATATTCGTCACGTTGTCAGGTATAATTATTTCAGTAAGCGATTTGCAAGAAGCAAATGCATATTCTCCTATACTCGTCACGCTACCGGGTATACTAATACTAGTAAGTGACAAGTCATAGAAAGCATAATCTGCTATACCTACAGTATTGCTCCTAAGTGAAGCTTGGGTCACGTTTGTATAGCAGTCTACTACCCATTTATCTGCATAATGTACACCGTTTTCGATTTGTATAAAATTACGACACTCCTTGAACGCATCTTTTCCTATGCTCGTCACACTGTCAGGTATAGTAATGTTAGCAAGTAAACTGCACCATTGGAACGAAGAATCGCCTATACTTGTTACGCTGTCGGGTATACTAATACTAGTAAGTGAGTTGCAATCCCAGAATGCATGAGAATCTATGATAGTCACACTATTTGGTATGGCTATACTCGTAAGCGAACAGCAATTATCGAACGCTCTTTCTCCAATTACTGTAACGGGTAATCCGTTATACGTTGAAGGGATAACAACGTCGGTATCCGTACACGTTCCTATGCCTGTTACGATATAATAAGTTTCGTCGCTACTTAAAGTATACTCCAGTCCTTCGCTTGAAATAGACGGGTCTTTTTTACCACATATGGAACAATAGCCATCCGCAAAAGTGTGTTCGGCTTTATTGCTTATCTCTTCGAAATGCCTGCAGGTGGCGGCGTGCCAGTGATATTGCGTGTCGCTCGTCCACTCATTGGAATATGTATGACCCGTTGCGGCAACCGTTTCGGTTTTAGTGTATTCGCATAGCGTGCAAGTATAAGTCTTTTCACCGGCGGTTGTGCAGGTGGGCTGAACGGTAATTTCGCCGGCGTTCCAAACGTGTGAGATTTTTGCAACAGTTTCGGTTTTGGTGTCTCCGCAGAGCGTACAAGTATAAGTCTTTTCGCCGGCGGTTGTGCAGGTGGGCTGAACTGTGATTACGCCGTCGTTCCAAACGTGTGCAGTTTTTTCAACCGTTTCGGTTTTCGTTTTTCCGCAGACGGTGCAGGTATAAGTCTTTTCGCCGGCGGTTGTGCAGGTGGGCTGTACGGTTATTTCGCCGTTATTCCAGTCGTGTGCGGCTTTTCCACTGACTTCGCTTGAATGTTCGCAGGTGGCGGCGTGCCAGTGGTATTGTGCGTCGCTCGTCCACTCATTGGAATAAGTATGGACGTGCGTTTCGCCTTCGCCTGAACCGCCGCCTTCGTCTTTGCTTCCGTTCGTACTGCTGCTGCAGGCGGCAAGCCCGAACGCAGAAGCCCCTGCACAGGCGAGTGCAAGGAATGTAATTAACAACTTCTTTTTCATAGAGAACCTCCTTTTTTACGGGCAAAAAATAAGGGCGACCGTTAAGGTCGCCCGCATAAAGTACCCTAACGTCGCCAAACAACTCTTTTAACGCACGCAGGAATAATTCCACAGCAAAGAGAAAAGGGTACAGTACGCCCTATTAGTATGCTGTGAAATTAAATAAAATATCCCTGCGAATATATTGAGTTGTTTGGCAGTTAAAGTATACAAATTCTACTAAAAAAAGTCAAGTGCTAATGCAAATTCCTAACGTATTAAAAAAGATTTTACTCGTTTCAAGCGTCTATCGCCCTATAACCATATAAATATATAGAGAATTTTACCGCCCGAGCGGCTTATTTTACAAATGTATCACCGTTTGATTGGTGAAGAGTTGGTCAAGTGTCAAGGCGATTAAGATACCCCGAAGTGGTCGCACCATTGTTTGATTGGTGTAGAGTTGGTCAAGTGACAAGGCGATTAAGATACCCCGAAGTGGTCGCACCATTGTTTAACGGGTGAAGGTATCAAACTCTTTCGCCACTCGCTAAGGCTCGTGCCACCTTCCCTGTTCTTCAGGGAAGGCAAGGCGTGCGGTGAAAATTTTTTTAAACAGTCCGCGTATACCCAATGGGATTGCCACGGCGTTCCCTGCGGTCACTTCTCGCAATGACGGGTGGGGATAGTGGTCGCACCACCGTTTGATTGGCGAAGAGTTGGTCAAGTGTTAAGGCAACTAAGATACTTCGCTGTGGTCGCACCACATTTTACAATTTTTTTACAAGTGACGGGGTGAATTTGTTACTTTTGTATTTTACACTTTAATCAGTAAAACGAAAGGAGATTAAAAGTAAAATGAAAAGAATTAATAAGGTTTTGGCTGCAGCCCTTTGCATTACGGCAATCGGCGCAAGCATGGCGGCGTTTGCAGGCTGTGCAAATAATGGTGAAACGGCTACGGTTACTATAACGGGTTCGACTTCGGTTCAGCCCCTTATGGAAAAGCTTGCGGCTAAGTACGAAGAAAAGAACAAGAACGTAGAAATCAACGTCAGCGGCGGCGGTTCGGGCGTAGGCGTATCCGACGCAAAGGACGGCAAGAACGACTTCGGTATGGCATCCCGTGAGTTGAAGAGCAGTGAAACGGGCGTCGTTTCCAAGAAGATTGCGGACGACGGTATTGCAATTATCGCAAACACCGCCTGCACCGTTACGAACGTAACTAAGGCGGAAGTTAAGGCGTTGTACGAAAGCGGTACCGCCGTGCAGGATAAAATTTTAGGCGCAATCTCAAGAGAAGACGGTTCGGGTACGAGAGACGCCTTCCACGAGCTTATCGGCATATCAAGCCTTTTCTCTGGAACGGGCTTTGAAGAAGGTTACGCTTCCACGACTTCGGTCGTAACCAAGATTAAAGCAAACGCTCAGGCAAACCTTGTGGGCTATATCTCAATGGGTTCGTTAAACAGCGAAGTTAAGGCTCTCAACTTTGAAGGCGTAGCGGCAACCCCTGCCAACGTATCAAACGGCACCTATAAGCTTGCAAGACCTTTCAATATCGTATATAAGTCCGAAGCAGAGCTTTCCGACGCGGCTAAGGCGTTTATCGACTGGATTATGAGCTCGGAAGGTCAGTCGGTGGTAACTTCCAACGGTTATATTTCAGTAGCATAAAATAAGGAAAAATATGTCAAAGACGAATACTAAAGAGAAGGGGAAGCCCCTTTTCAAAGAAAAAATTGCAGACGTCTTTACTAAGGAAAACATCGCAAGGGCAACCTTTATTGCCTTTGCGGCATTTTCCATTTTGGCGGTTTTAGCAATAATCGTGTTTGTGTTAATAGAGAGCGTACCCGCCTTCCGTGAGATAGGTTTTTTAAAGTTTATCTTCACCGATAAATGGCAGGTCGACCATGAAAACCCTGAAAACAGCGTGTTCGGCATTTTCCCGATGATTTTAACGAGCTTGGTTTTAACCCTGTTTGCGGTGGGCTTAGGCGGAACGCTCGCCGTGTTTACGGCGGTATTTATGGTGTACTACTGCCCTAAGTGGCTGAAAAAGATTTACACGCAAATCGTCAATCTGCTTGCGGGGATTCCGTCGCTCGTGTACGGCTTTTTCGGGCTTGAGCTGCTTGACCCGCTTTTGCAGAAGACGTTCGGGGTAATATCTTCTTCGGGCATACTGCTTGCAGGGTTAGTGCTTAGCATAATGATTTTGCCTACGGTAACTTCGGTCACGAAGAATAGCTTGGAAAACGTGCCTATGCACTACTACGAAGGCGCTTTAGCGCTTGGCTGTACCAAAAACCAGGCGGTGTGGAAGACCTGCGTCCCAGCCGCAAAAAACGGCATAATCGCCGCAGTTATACTCGGCATAGGCAGGGCAATCGGCGAAACTATGGCTGTGCAGCTTCTCTTGGGTGGTTCTATAAATTACCCTTCCAAATTCTTCCTGCCCGTAAGGTCGCTAACTTCTAACATAGTTTCGGGCTTCGGCGAATCGACGGGCTTACATAAAAACGCCCTTATCGCCACGGGCTTTATACTTTTATTGTTCATACTCATAATTAACGTCTGCCTGTGGGTGTTTAAAAACAACAACGCCATTTCAAACAACAAGTTCTTCACCCGAAAGATGAAGGAAGGCAACGAAAGGGTAAGCCAGCTCAAGTTTAAAAAGGGCGGAAGCGTGCAGGACGTTTTATGGATTCTCTCCTACGTTATCGCCGCTTTGGTTGCAGTCGTGTTGGTATTTTTAATCGTATTCGTGCTTGCAAACGGCTTGCCGCATATAACGGGCGACTTTTTATTCGGCAAGAGTACCAACGCAAACGTAACCTTAGCCCCTGCCTTCGTTTCGACGGGATTAATCATTTTAATTTCGCTTGCAATCGCCCTGCCGCTCGGCATAGGTGCGGCAATATACTTGAACGAATACGCAAAAAAGGGCAGTAAGTTCGTTAAAGTCATTAGGCTGTTTACCGATACTTTAGCAGGCGTGCCGTCCATAATCTTCGGTATTTTCGGCGCAATCTTCTTCGGCAACGTACTCAATATGGGCTATAGCATACTCTGCGGCTCGTTCACGATGGTTTTAATGATTTTACCTACGATTATAAGAAGTACCGAACAGAGCCTTTCCGAAGTACCCGACAGTATGAGAGAAGCGAGCTACGCATTAGGCGCAGGCAAGGTCAAGACCATTTTCGTCGTGGTTCTGCCCCAAGCGCTTGCAGGTATAATAACTTCCGTAATACTTTCAATAGGCAGAATTGTCGGCGAGAGTGCGGCTTTAATCTTTACGGCAGGTTCGTTTATAAGAATGCCTAAGGGCTTGACTTCGCCCGGCGCTACGTTTGCCGTGCTTATGTACACCTTTATGGCGGAAGGCTTAGAAGTGGATAAGTGCTACGCGACGGGCGCGGTGCTGATTATTTTCGTAATATTATTAAACCTTTTGGTGTTCTTCGTAGAACAGCATTTCCACAACAAGTCGGTAGGTAAAAAGGGTCTTATTAAACGTGCAGTGGGAAAGATAAAGGCAAGGAGACGCAAAAATGAAGAAAATTGAAGATTTTGAAATTAACGGAGATATTGCCGTTTCGGTAAAGGAAATGAACTTATACTACGGCAGTTTTCACGCCTTGAGAAGTATTTATATGGACTTCCCCGTAAAAAAGCTGACGGCGTTAATCGGTCCTTCGGGGTGCGGTAAGTCTACGCTTATAAAGTCGTTAAACAGAATGAACGACTTGGTTGAAGGCTGTAAAATCACGGGTGAAATTAAGGTGGGCAACACGAATATCTACGATAAGAAGTGTGATTTGCCCCGATTAAGGAAGAACGTGGGTATGGTGTTTCAGCGCCCCAACCCCCTTGCAATGAGCGTGTACGACAACGTAGCCTACGGTCCGAGAACCTTCGGCATAAGAAAGAAGGACGAGCTTGACTCAATTGTTGAAAACTCTTTAAAGGGCGCGGCTATGTGGGAGGAAGTCAAGGATAGACTGAACAAGTCTGCCTTAGGGCTTTCGGGCGGACAACAGCAAAGGCTTTGCATAGCCCGTGCGCTCGCCGTTCAGCCGCAAATCCTTTTAATGGACGAACCGACCAGCGCTCTCGACCCCATTTCAACGGGCAAGATTGAAGAGCTGTGCTTAGAACTCAAGAAGGATATGACGGTAATTATGGTCACGCACAATATGCAACAGGCGTTCCGAATTGCAGATTACACCGCGTACTTTCTCTTAGGCGAGATGATAGAGATGGACGAGACCAAAAAAATATTCTCTTCCCCCGTGGATAAGCGCACGGACGATTATATCAACGGGCGTTTCGGTTAATTATAATTTATTAAATAAATTGCAAATAAATTATTGCACGTTGCGTTTAGCGTGATATAATTAAACCGCAAGGAGATGAGAATGCTATGTGGATAGTTGCGGCAATACTTTCCGCCGTCTTTGCGGCTTTAACGTCAATTCTATCTAAAGTCGGGCTTAAAAATACCAATTCCAACGTGGCTACGGCGGTGCGCACGGCTGTCGTTTTGGTGTTTGCCTGGGCAATGGTATTTATCACGGGAGCATATCAAGGAATTGGGGAAATAAGCGTAAAGTCGCTTATATTCCTTATTCTTTCGGGCTTAGCTACGGGCGCAAGCTGGATTTGCTATTTCAAGGCGCTCTCTATAGGCGAAGTTTCCAAGGTTGCCGCCGTCGATAAGTCGAGCGTAATTCTATCCGTACTGTTTGCGATAATCATCTTCCCCGAAGAGCGCGGCGGGTGGTGGATAAAGCTTATTTGCCTTGCGGCAATCGGCGTCGGCACGTTTCTTATGATAGATATCAAAAAGGGCGAAAAAGACGGGAAGAGTAAGCTTGTATGGCTTATATTCGCCCTGCTGTCCGCCGTGTTTGCCGCCGCAACTTCCATACTTGCAAAGGTGGGCATAGAAGGGGTTAATTCCAACCTGGCAACGGCAATACGCACCTGCGTGGTGCTAATTATGGCGTGGCTTATAGTCTTTTGCAAAAGGGAAACTAAGTTCGTCAAAGAACTCAACTTTAAGCACGTTATTTTTTTAGTACTGTCGGGTATAGCGACGGGCGCAAGCTGGCTGTGTTACTACTACGCAATTCAGCACGGTCAGGTGAGCGTCGTCGTGCCTATCGACAAGCTGAGTATTCTCATAACCGTAATATTCTCGGTTATATTCTTCAAGGAAAGACCGCCCGTCAAGGCGTGGATAGGGCTTGCTCTTTTAACAGTAGGCACGGTTTTGATGGCGGTTTTAACGTAAAGGTGATTGTATGAAAGGTAAGGTTTTTATTTTAGAGGACGACGAGAGCATAAGCGGACTTGTCAAAGTCGCCCTTGAGATGAACGGGCTGACCGTTCAGGCGTTTTCAACCTTAAAGGCGTTTATTGCGCATCTATCCGAAGAGCTGCCCGACGTAGCGCTTTTAGATATAATGCTGCCCGACGGAAGCGGCTTGCAGGCGCTTAAATATATAAAGGAAAACTTTGCGGACGTCGACTGTATAATGCTGTCGGCTATGAGCAAGGAAGAAGATAAGGTCAACGGGCTGAATATGGGTGCGGACGACTACGTTTCAAAGCCCTTTTCCGTGTTGGAGCTTACCGCAAGGGTAAACGCAAGACTTAGAAAAAAACAGAAAGAGTGCGTGCTTGCGGTGGGCAATATCAAGCTTAATACCGAGACTATGGCTTGCGAAATCGACGGCGTGCCCGCACTTTTAAAGAGAAAGGAATACGAGCTTTTAAAGGTGTTTATGGAAAACTCGGGCAAGGTCTTATCCCGTGAAAAACTCTTGACGGAAGTATGGGGATACGACACGGGCGAGACGAGAACGCTTGACAATCACGTTGCGCGCCTAAGAAAATTAGGCGTAAAGATAGAGACCGTTTTCGGCGTGGGGTATAAATTATGAGATGGAGAATTTGGCTGTTGTCGTTAGGGATAGCCCTGCTCGGCGTGCTTATATTCGGCATAGGCGCAACGCAGGTCTATTACAACTCTTCAATAGACGGCAGTAAGGACTATTTAAAGGTGTATATGAACGAATACACCGCCGAATATACCTTAGATAAGTCGGGTGCGGACGAATTTTCATTAAAGCTGAACGGGGCGCGCATAACGTTTATGGACGTACACGGAAACGTGCTTGCGGACAGCGAAACGGACGATTTAGAGCAAAACCATTCCGACAGGCAGGAAGTTAAGGACGCCATATTAAAGGGCGAAGGCTTTGCGGTGCGTTCAAGCTCTACGCTCGGCAAAAACATGGTGTACTACTGCAAGAATTTTAACGATAGCTTTTTAGTGCGTATTGCAGTTTTTACCGATTCGGATTGGAGTATTTTCGTAAGTATCCTGCCGCAGTTTGCGGCGTTTGCAGGGCTGATGATAGTGCTGTGTATGGTCCTTGCGTTCGTGGCAACCTACTTCATTTTAAGCCCCGTCAAAAAGCTTGCTTCTCAAGCTGCGGCAAACAGCTCGGTTACAACTAAGTATCCCGAACTCGAGTCGGTTGCCGATATTCTGAACGAGAGAAACCGCAACATTCAAAGGCAGATGGACGAAATCCGTTCCGAAAAGGAGCTTTTGGAAAGGGCAAGGGCGTCTAAGGACGAATTTATATCCAACGTCACGCACGAGATGAACACGCCCTTAACTTCCATTCACGGCTACGCCGAACTTTTAAGCGCCGGCGGTATGACCAAAGAGCAACAGGACGTAGCCTATCACACGATACTTGCGCAGAGCGAAAGGCTGACGAATTTAATCGCCTGCATAATTAACTACAGCGAAATAGACAACGACGATTTGCCTTCGTACGAAGTGGACTTTTCCGCACTTGCAAAAGAGATTTTGCTCTCTTTAAAGCCCGAAGCGGACAAACGCAATATAACCGTAATAGAAAATATCGACGAAAAAGTTATGGTTTCGTCCCGTCACGAACGCTTGAGCGAAGTGTTTGGCAATCTTGTGCGCAACGCCATAAAATACAATAAGGACGGCGGCACGATTATAGTCACTCTAAACTACAGCGGGCTTGTCGTAGAAGATACGGGTATAGGCATTGCCGAAGAGAATTTAGACAAAGTCTTTTCACGCTTTTTCACCGTCGATAAATCGCATAGCGGCAAGAACGGCGGCTTTGGCTTGGGACTTGCGGTCGTTAAAAAGATTTGCCGTAAATCGGGTTGGAATATCAGCGTAAAGAGCAAGCTCGGCGAAGGCAGTAAGTTTACCGTAGAATTTTAAGAAATAGCAAAGTTTATAAAAACAAACTAAAATCCCCTGACCAAACCTTAGGTCAGGGGACTGCTTTTATATTTAGCCTGTCGGCATTTAATTATCTTCTTTCGTTGATTTTTGCTGTTTTTTCAGCTTGTATGCGGCAATGAATTTTTTGGAATTGTCGGCAAGATAGAAGATATATCCTATCATTACGAATACGGCTACGAGCGCACATATCCAACCTATTACGCCGCCAGCGCCGAGTTTATCTACGTTTAAGAAGAAGTAGGGATAGACCAAAGCGGTGGTGTCTTTGGGCAATATTGCCGCACGAACGTAGATAAACGCAAGGTAGATTGCAGGCATGATTACGCATAAAAGGGGGTAGTACCATTTCGCACCGCTGTGCTCGTAAAAGAGTATCCAGTCGCAGATAAACATAACGGGCAAAACAAGGTGCATTATCAGATTGCCCAACGACAGGAAGTAGTCGCTTGCAGAATTATCCTTAGCGAGCAGGATATTGTAGACCAAAAAGGTAACGAGAATTAGTATGTTGCAGGCAAACCTGAATGCAGGGGCAATGCTCTGCGTGCCGTCTTGCTTATTTATCGCTTTTTTAACCGTGTGTACGAGCGCAAAAGCCATAAAGCCCATACATATGTAGTTGCTAAGGTTTGTGTAAAACACGTAGAAATTGCCGTTGAAAGACTTGTTGAAATAGCCGAGACTGCTCATAATCCCTATCACTGCAAGAGTGCAGTATATAACCTGAAATATAAGCCTTACCGTTACGTTTTTAATCATAGCGTTTTTTCCTTAGTCAATTACTTTTCAAAGTATGCAACGCCCACGCAGCCTTGACCTGCGTGAGTGCCTATAACTGCACCGAGCTCGTAAACCGCATCCGTATTGATTGCGGTTTTGGACTTAACCGCCGCTATAAACACTGAAAGGCGGTCAAGGCAGTCGGAATGACCGAAGCACATTTCTCTGTCCGCGTCAACGTTTTTAATCATCTTGACAATCGTCTCGGTTGCGTGCCTTACGCCTACCGATTTGCTCACCGCCTTAACAAGCCCGTCCTGCAACACTACTACGGGCTTAATCTTAAGCACGGAAGCGGCAAAGCCTGCCGCGCCAGAAAGTCTGCCGCCTTTGACAAGGTTGGTAACGTCGTTTACGATAGCTATAAGGCGAGCCTTTTGCTTTAACGCGTCAACTTTATTTTTAAGCTCTGAAAGGCTTGCGCCGCTTCTTGCGATTTTAACCGCTTCCCTCACCAAAATCTGTTGGCAGACGGTGGCAAGGCGCGTATCGCAGATAGCAACGTTTGGTGAGTTAATCTCCGCAACCGCCCTTTCAAGCGCCGCGTAAGAGCCCGATAAATTTGAAGAGAGCGCCATAACGAAAACCTGATTGCCTAAAGATAACTCTTCTTCAATCACTTCCTTATAGGTTATTTCGTTTATAAGCGAAGTGGTGGGCAACTGCTTTGCTTCTTTAAGCATCGAGTAAAACTGCTCGTTTGAAAGGTTTTCAAGGGGAATATATTCGTCACCGTTGAAATTTACCTTTATGGGGATAACTCTCATCCCAAGCTCTTTTGCGGCTTCTAAAGATATATCCGCCGCGCCGTCCGTAATAATTTTAATCATAAATCTCCTTAAAAAGCAAAATTGCTTGCAAATTATTTTCAAAGTGATACAATTGTCTTATATCATAGCACTAATAATTTTTAAAGGCAAATTTAATTCACTTGAGAAAGTGCAAGTGTGATTTAAGGTGTAAAAATGTATCACGAGAGAAAAAACAAGTTAAACGTATTCGTAAGGGAGTGCATACGGGAAGCGCTCTTTGCGCTTATGAAGGAAAAGACGTTCGATAAAATAACCGTGACCGAGATAATTACGCGTTCGGGCGTGAGCAGAATGGGCTTTTACAGGAACTACGACAGCAAGGAAAGCGTAATAGAAGATTTCGTTTTGACCGTGTTTACAAACACCGTTAAAAAGATTGAGCAGGAGCGTCCTCTGGATTTAAGGACGGCAAAGATAATAGAGACGGCGTTGGAAAACTTTAAGCTGTACGCCGATTACATTAAGTTGTTTTTGGACCAGAATTTGGACTTGTTGCTCTTAAGCTGTTATAAAAAGGCGTATTATTTGATAATTCCCGAAAAGGAAGAGAGCGAAATGCGCTATTTTTACAACGAGCTGTTTATAGCAAATCTCTTTGCGCTTGAGTGCGCCTGGGTGCGTGCAGGAATGAAGCAGTCGCCCCAAAAGCTCGCCAAGCTGTATTCAAGTATTTTGAAGATGCAAAGCAGAATATAATTTTAAAATTTAAACAAACTTAACTCAAACAGGGGGGCAGAAATATGTGTACGGCAGTTTATTTAAATAAGGGCGCAGATAAGGGCGGCGTCTACTTTGGCAGGACGCTCGACTACGATTTCAGCTACGGGGAAGAAGTGGTAATAACGCCGAGAAGCTTTCCGTTCAACTTTAAAGGTATGGGCGAGTGCGCAAATCACTTTGCGTTCATCGGTACGGCAAAGGTTTTAGATAATTTCCCCCTGTACTATGACGCTATGAACGAAAGGGGGCTGTATATCGCAGGGTTAAACTTCGTGGGCAACGCCTGTTATGCCGAATGCGGCAACGGCAAAAAGGAAATTGCGCAGTTCGAATTAATACCCTATCTTATGTGCAAGTGCGCAAGCGTTGACGGGGTGATATTCGAGCTGGGTAACGCCGTTATTACGGGAACGCCCTTTGATAAACAAATGCCGACGGCGCAGCTGCATTGGCTTATTGCCGACAAGGATAGGTGCATAACCGTAGAGTGCGTTAAGGAAGGGCTTAAGATTTACGAAAATCCCGTAGGCGTATTGACCAACAATCCGCCCTTTGACTATCAACTGTTCAATTTAAACAACTACCGCAACGTGACTGCGGCTGAACGCAATGCCGACTTTGGCGGCGGCGTACAGCTAAATGCGTACAGCAGGGGTATGGGCGGAATGGGGTTGCCCGGCGACTGGTCGTCGCAGTCAAGGTTCGTAAGGGCGGCTTTCGCCTGTGCAAATTCCACCGCAACCGAAGGCGAGCAGGACGGGGTAATGCAATTTTTCCACGTTTTAAATACAGTCTTTCAGCCGTCGGGTATTTGCCATGTGGGGAAGGGACAGGAAAAGACGATTTATTCTTCCTGCATAAGTCCCCAAACGGGCAGGTATTATTATTCCACCTACGAAAGCTTTGGAATTTGCGCCGTAGAATTTGAAGATAAGGACAGGGAAGAGCTTATCCGCTATCCCCATAAGGCGGTCGGCGAGACCGTTGTTAACGCAAAAAAATAAGTAAAACCGTATAGTAAACGGCGCGGCGAAGAAGTCCTTCGCCGCGCCGTTTTATCGTATTTACTTTTAATCGCTCCACTTATGCGTATCTAAAACCCTGTCCTTTATATCGTCGTAAAACTCAAAATATTTGCGCTTAATGTCTTCGGGACTGTCGTCGTCGGTTATATAACCTGCAAGCGCGTCTAACTCGTCTATCGAAAAGTCGGATAGCGAGAACTCGCCGTCAAACGCGGCGGCAATGCGCATTAAATCTAAATTAGAAGCTTTCATCAATTTACCTTCTTGCAAGGAATTTATGTACGGCAGGAAGTGCGATAACGCCGTCGAATATAAGGGAAACACCGAACACTATAATGTGCAGCTCGCCGTACTGGTTGGGTTCGTATAACAACAGGAAAGCTACGACTATTTCTATGATACCTTTAACGAGATAGAAGAAATATCTTCTGTGTTTAGCTATACGGGCAAAGGCGTGGTTGAATGCGTGTGCGCCTTCGAACAGTCCCCAAACGCCCCAAACGGTGGGTATAAAAGAGTGCGCCCATTCGTGCTCAATCACAATCATTATGCTCACGCCCAGCATTATGATTGACGACGCCGTCTTGTTAGAATGAGTATGCTCGTATTCCTTATCTATCATAGCGAAGATAAATCGCACGATTGCAAAGACGCCCATAATTCCACCCACTATATAGGGAAGAATAGACTCTATAGAATGGGGTATCGCCGCACAGACTGCGCCAAGCACGATATAGACCAAACCCATAAGGTATTTTGCGGCAACTTCGGGAAGTTTTGTGCGTTTGCATACTTCTTCCACGCTGTTCTCTATGGAAATAACGTCTACGACCTTATCGCCGAAAGTCCCTAAATCGTCGCGGATTGTCTCGTCTTCGATTTCGGTAGGCAGTAGCTGGGCGGCGTCTGCGGCGGCAACTTCAACTTCGGGAAGCTCACACTCGGCGTTTTCGTCCTGAACGCCGATAGGACGTGCGGTCTGCTCTCCTAAACCGCCGTCGTTTTTCTCTTTATTCATTCTCTTCTCCACCTTATCCTGCCCATATCAAGCAGGATATCCATATTATATCACGGCAGTAAAATATTGTCAACGGTCATTTTTTGTACCGTTGCCGTTTGCA
>JBJEVB010000025.1:0-14444 GCA_051884155.1 Candidatus Coproplasma sp.
GTACGGGCTTACTAAAAACGTAAATAGCTATTGACATCGTTGCAATTGAGTGGTAAAATCAATTCAATTTTATTAGGGGATTAGCAGATGAAAAAACACGTTAAAATTATTTGCTTATTTCTTTCCGTTGCCTTGATAACATTGCTGCCGTTTACGCTTTCTGCCTGTGCAAAAAACAATGTTGCGGACACAACGCCTGACACGGACACAACGACCGATACAGATACAATGATGGACACAGGCACAACGACCGATACAGATACCACGACCGACGCGGATAAAACAGTTGATAAATATCCTTATACGGTAGAAGAAGTCTACGTTTCAAAAGGCGAGCTGAAAATTTACGGCAAGCTTTACGTTCCGAATGACGTAGAAGGCAAAATGCCTGCCGTAATACTTTCGCACAGCGCAAACCTTAATGCCGATTCTATGAATTCATATGCTATATCTTTTGCCGAAAGGGGATTTATAGCCTATGCTTTTGACTTTTGCGGCTCAAGCTCGAAGAGTAGAAGCGACGGAAATACCGACGATATGACCTTGTTTTCCGAGTGCGACGACCTGAAGGCGGTCATAGCCGCCGTAAGCACAATGGACAACGTAGATGAAAATAATATTTATCTTTTTGGTACAAGTCAAGGCGGTCTTGTTACGGCGCTTACCGCCGAAGAATGTTCGGCGAGCATTAAAGGCGAGATACTTCTCTACCCTGCTTTCAACATTCCTGAGGTTGTAGAAAAGTTTTCTGGTTGGGGCAGTTTAGGCGGTTACGGACAGGCGTTCAGCGATACGTTAAAGGGTTACGACGTTTACTCGCACATAGGCAATTTCAGCGGAAGCGTATTGATTATTCACGGCTCAAAGGACCCTATCGTAAATAAAACCTATTCCGAACAAGCCGCAACCCTGTATGAAAATTGCACGCTAAAAGTTATTGACGGTGCAGGGCACGGATTCAACAAAGAAAACTACTCGCTTTTTAAAAACTATGACACTCAAGTGTGGGAATACATAGACGAATATCTTAAACAGGCTTGATTACTAAATTAAATTTGTGATAACGCAGCCGCCGCACCCGAAGCATTCGGGTGCGGCGGCTTGCTTTTAAGAATTTATTTAATTATATCACAGAATTATTCTGCGGTTTGGTTGGAAACTTTAAGCACTGTAGCAGGGTCTATGTATGAACCGTTTTCAAGTATTTCAAAATGAAGGTGCGCACCGTCTGCGTTTTCGCTTCCCGTCGGTGCGGATACCGTTGCAATTACGTCCCCCATAGAAACCACGTCGCCGACGGCAAGCTCACTCTTGGGTACGATATACCTATAAACGGTTTGATAGCCGCTATCGTGGGATATGGTAATCGTTGACCCGTATAACGGGTCGTTTATAACAATGCTTATCACAGTTCCGCTAGCCACCGCAAAAACTTGTGTACCTTCATCTGCGCCGAAATCTATACCTACGTGAAAATTCCACGTATTTTCTTCTTCGGTTTGATAGAAATCATACCGCTTGGTAACGTTTACGTTTTCAACGGGAATTGCAAAATTAATCGTCTCTTCCCAGCCAGCGTACACGGTAATTTTGCCCGTAGTGCCTTTGCTTATGCCTTTATATTCCTGCGTGCAATCTGCGTCCGAATACCAACCCAAGAACTTATAACCTGCTTTATACGCATTTAAGAAAATTATATCGTCTTCTATAGTGTATTCCACAGGGTTATCATTTGAGTTAACCCCACCGTTAAGCACGTAAGTTATTGTATATTTATCTGCCTCGTACTTTGCTTCAAAGGTTAAAGCTTCGGTTACTTTATAGGGGAATGAAACAACTTCCGAATTGACCGACCAACCTATAAACGTATAATTGCTGAAGGTAGGATTCTTCTGGGGGGCGGTGACCGTAGCGCCTTCTGCGGCATAACCGCTTGACACTGCTTTTCCGTCTTTATTTACAAAAGTATATTTAAACAAATTCAGATTAAGATATTCTTCGGGATTAACCTGTGAACCGTATTCAAGTACTTCAAAATGCAGGTGCGGACCGTCTGCGTATTCTTCGCCCGTTTGTTCGGATAAGGTTGCAATCACGTCGCCTTGCTTAACTTCGTCGCCTACGGAAAGACCTGCCGAATCAACGTATTGATATACAGTTTGATAACCTTGTTTATGGGTTATCGTTATCATAGGTCCGTTTAGCGGGTCAGCGTCGTCTATGTTCTCCACAGTTCCGTCAGCCACAGCAAATACCTGAGTGTCTACGTCCCCTTTAAAATCAATACCGTAGTGCATTATGAACATATTACCCACTTTACTGAACTCATATTTTCTGATTACATTAACGTTTTCAACGGGAAGTGTAAAGCTTATCATCTCATCCCAACCGGCGTAAAGCTTGATATCTCCCGTCGTACCCTTGCTTATGCGGTAATAAGCTTGAGTGCATTCTTCGTCTAAATACCAGTCAATAAAAAAGAAGCCGTCTTTTTGCGCCCCATATAGAGTTATACTATTCTCTACGGTATATTCGGTGGGATTTTTCGTTGAGTTTACGCCGCCGTTAAGAACGTACGTTACGGCGTATTTAACCGCTTCGTACTCGGCTTTAAAGGTTACGTTTTGAGTTATTTCGTAGGGGAAAGAAACGACGTTTGAATCGACCGACCAACCCGTAAAGGAATAACCGTCCTTCGTAGGATTTTGTTCGGGTGCGGAAATTTCAGCCCCTTCTTCGGCAGTGACGCTAAACACTTCCGTTCCGTCCTTATCTACAAAAGAGTAGTTATATTCGTGCAATCTGTAGATATCGAGTGCATAGCGAGTAAAGTAGTCGGGCTCGGCGTCGTAGTACACTACGACGTACGCACCGTTATGCCCTTCCGATAAATCCATACCCTTAAGCGCATATTCGTTTTCGCCCCAGAAACCTTTGTAAAGCTTCCAGCTGCAGCCTGCGTTTACCGTAAACGCCTTGTATAAATCTATGCTCGCCGTTGCGTTTGATACGGTTAACGTGATTGTAGAAATATTCCCGTCTTTATTGATTTCAAAACCTTCTGCCGCAGTAAAGTTGGCTAAGTTTTCAATAGGCTCTTGACATTCTTCGCATTCGCCGTTATGGAACGTGTGCGCGCCTTTGCCTAATGATACATGCGTACGGGCAAGCTCCTTTGAACATACTGAACAATAGACGACTTCATCACAGGCGCCGTCGACCGTGCAAGTACCTTGAATGACGTTTTCCCGTACGGGCGCAGTCGCGGTATGACCAAGCGGCTTAACGCTGTCGGTAACGTAGCTACTTCCGCACTCGCAGGTATACGTAGTATAACCTTCATCTTCGCAGGTAGGCGGCGTTATCTCTTTAACGAAGGCGTGGGTATGTTCGCCCTGCTCGCCTTTAATATTGCTGACGGGCTCGCCCCAACCTTCTGCGGTCTTTACATAAACGTTATAGGTAACCGTATCCAAATACATATCGCCGACTTTACCTATGCTTGCGTCAGGTGCGGTCAAGCCTGAAAGCCACGTTGCACCGTCAGCGCCGTTTTCGCCGTTTTCGCCTTGTATACCCTGTTCGCCTTTTTCGCCTTGTATACCTTGTATACCCTGCTCGCCCTTTTCGCCTTGAATGCCTTGTATACCCTGCTCGCCCTTTTCGCCTTGTATACCTTGCATACCCTGCTCGCCCTTTTCGCCTTGTATACCTTGTTCGCCCTTTTCGCCTTGTATACCTTGTATACCTTGTTCGCCTTTAAGTGAATTTAAGAAGTCGTTTTCAGTACCTACGTTACCCAAATCAAGCCATATTTCATATGCAGATTTGCCGTTAATGCCGTTGGCGCCGTTCTCGCCGCGAATGGAATTCAACCACTCTTCGTACCCTAAAACTTCTTGATTAGTACTTTCGGCGTATGCAACGTACTGATTGTATACGGCGACTATAGCAGGGTCCCTGCTATCGGCTTGATTGCCGCCGCAGGCGGAAAGACCTACTGCCGCCGCAGATACGCTGGCTATTGCAACGAATAACGTTAAAATTTTCTTTACTTTGCCGCTCATAATACTACCCCGCTTAATAATTTTAAAACTGTTTGCACTATGTAAATTAAGCGCAACCGTTTATTTTATATCAGCCGTATCATACCATACCAAACGGTATAATGTCAATAGTTTTATTCCATTTGGTATAAAATAACTGTATGAAGTACTATTTGGAAGCCTTTTCAAATAACTTAAAAGAGTTAATCGGAAATATGACGTTAAGCGAATTTTCAAAGAAGGTAGACATACCGCAACCTACGCTGTCTCGATATATTTTATGTCAACGTGAGATATCTTTAGAAAACCTTATTAAAATTGCCGATTACTTTGACGAAGATATAGATTATCTTTTAGGTCGAAAAGATTACTAAAAAAATTGGCGATAACGCAGCCGCCGCACCCGAAGCATTCGGGTGCGGTGGCGTGTATTTTCACGTTTTTTTGCGTTTTTTATTTAAAAAATTAGTTGTTTAAGAGTTTATCGCTGAGCTGGATAACCTGCTTTGCGTATTTAGCCTTGCGCCTTTTTAAAATCGCCTTATAGATAAAGTAGTTTGCGCTGACGATACCTATGCCTACTAAGCCGATAACTATACCCAAAGGCATTGCAAACGCCGCACTCGTAAGCACTTTC
The DNA here is from genome assembly GCA_051884155.1 of Candidatus Coproplasma sp. Lineage (GTDB taxonomy): Bacteria > Bacillota > Clostridia > Christensenellales > Borkfalkiaceae > Coproplasma. The sequence continues at coordinate 4,684 of JBJEVB010000025.1, forward strand.
ATTGCAAGGCACATACCAACACCCAGCACGAGCGAACCGACCGTGCCGAGCGTGAAAGCCGTAACTTCGGCAGGCATACGCACCTTGCGGTCTAAATTACAGAGTTCGGTCAGGTCGTTTTCCCTTTGACTTTTTTCGCTGTAGCTCTTTTTGATTTCTTCTACGATTTTTTGTTCTTGAACGTTTTCCATTTTTAATAACTCCTTATTGATTTTGTACCCGTAGTATAACTTGCGGAAGTTATTAAATTGCTAATTATTTGTAAACGTTAAGTAAGTCTTTCGTTAAAGTTTTGTTAAGCGTTCAAAAGTTCTTCCGAAAGCCGTAAAATCTCTTGAGAGTATTTCTGCTTCTGCTTTTTGTAGGTTAAGCGCATTAACGGGTATGCCGCCGCCATTAAGGCGACGCCGACTAAGCCGACGACCGAACCCCAGATATAAAGCCCCCACACCATTGCCATAGACATTCCCAGCCCGAATACAAGCAAGCCGACCACACCGAACGAAAGGGCAACTATTCGGGCGGCGTTTTTGACCTTTTTATCTAATTCTATCAACCGTTGAAGCTTACTCTTTTCTTCGCTCTGCGGCAAGTAACAGTTGCGTATGCTCTCTATCTCTCTGCGTTCTTCTTCCGTCGGTGCGGAATAAGTATAGTTAAACTTCTCTTCCATCTTTAATTACCTTTAGTTTTTTATTCGCCGAAACTATCATAGCGACGCCTAACGCGGCGGTAAGCGCACACGCTATTGCGCCCGTTGCGGCGTTCATCTGCAATTTGAATTGAAGGTCGCCGCCGAACTCGTTGAACATCGCAGTCTGCAGGGCGAGAATTGAAACAAACGCATCGGCAAGGTTTATATTGCGCAATGCGCCTATAACCGCGTCGTTAGTTTTTTTCGCCTTGACGGCGTTGTAGACAGCCATAATTATTTTGTAAAACGCATACAGCGCCGAAACGTAAATCGTGTAGCCGTAGCGTTGAAAAGTGTTTTTGCCGAGCACCATATGCAGTATCGCCGCAGAGAGCGCAACGGGCAGTACTATCAACCCTACCCCGCAAAGGCGGTAGGTTTTCAACGCCTTAATATCCTGACCTTCACGTTCTTTTAAGAGCTTATCTTTTTTGCGGTGAAAGTTGAGCACACCGCCGCGCATAACCGCTAAAAGCAGGTAGTAAGCGGCAAGCGAGCCGTGCCAAACCGACCTTGATATTACCCCCATAACGCCGTTAAACGCCACGTATGCGGCGCTTAATATGAACGAGCCTACGGCAAATACAACGGTGCGGAAGCTGTATTGGTTCATGAGCTTGTTAGTGAACTTACGCTTTTGCAATGCCGCCTTAATCCCACCCTTTATTTTGGGTGCGGTGACGACTATTAAATAAATCAAATAGCCAAGTGATAGCGCGGATATAGCGTAAAACAAGTAATTTATCACGCCGACCGTCAAAACCATACACGCGACTGCGGCGGCGATTGCGCACAGCGTAATTGTAAGCCACACTATTAAAAACCACACGGGCGGGAGTTTTAAAAAGGATAAAAATTTTTTCATATTAAGCGTTGATTGCTACGGTGAAGGTACTGCCCTTGCCCACCTGACTTTCGACCGTGATTTGACCGCCGAGCACGTCGATTACCTTTTTGACGAGCGCAAGCCCAAGCCCGTTGCCTTCCCTTTGGTGAGACGTGTCGCCCTGATAGAATTTATCGAAAATGCGTTCGCCGATATCCTTGGAAATTCCGCAGCCCGTATCGGTGACGCGGACGACGGCTTTGCCGTTTTCCTTTTTTAAATATACGCCCACCCTTCCGCCGCGCTCGGTAAATTTGATTGCGTTTGAAATAAGGTTATGCCAGACGATTTCTAAATACTCGGGGCAGGAGATAACCGTAACTTCCTGTAAATCGCAATCCAACTCTATGCCCTTGCTCTCGATTAACTCTTCGTAAGAGATGATTATTTGAGCAAGGCTTTCGTCCAAACTGAAGCTTTTAAGCTCGGGGGTGAGCTGTTGATTTTCAAGTTTGTTTAATTTTAAAATATTCTGCACGAGCACGGTCAGCCTTTCGGAAGCTGAAACGAGCGTCTGCGCATATTTTTTGCGCGTCTCGCCGTCTACGTCGCCCTGCAAGGCGGAGGCGTAGTTGGAAATTATGGCAAGCGGCGTCTTTATCTCGTGCGAGACGTTGGATATAAAGTCGGTGTGCAAAACTTCCGTCTTTTCAAGCTCTGCCGCCATTTTATTCAAATTTTCCTTGACGCGGTCGTATTCGTTATAATGAGCGTAATCGTGGGTTATTTTTAGCCGCACGGAAAAATCGCCCGACGCAATTTTGTCGGTTGCCGAGAGTATCTCGTTAACGGGTTTATCCACCGTGATTTTGCGGCGAAAATAGTCGATTACCGTTGCTATCAGCGACAAAAAAATTATCGCTATTAACATTACGACTGCAACGACCGTTTTATTTTCGGTGTACTTTGAAACGAGCTCTAAAACGATTACGGCAACGCTTACGACTATGGATATCGATATAAAGAAAAGTATTGCGCCCGTTAAAGAGCGTATCTTCTTTTTGTTTTTCCGCATTTTAGCACCGCCTTATTTTAGTACCGCTTTGTAGCCCAGCCCGTGAACCGTTACTATTTCAAAGCCGTTGCACCCCTTGGTCTTTTCCCTTAGCTTTACCATATACACGTCTACCGTTCGTGAAGTTGCGGAAGAGTCGAAGTCCCAGAACTCTTCCATAAGCTGAGTCCTTGTAAACGTCCTTTTAGGGAAGGACAAAAGCTTAAACAGCAGGTCGAATTCCCTGACGGTAAGGCTTATTTCTTCGCCGTCGATATAGGCGGTATGTTCCTGCGAGTTCATACGAAGGTTTCCTGCAACTAATTCCTTGCACCGTTCTATATTTGCCCTGCGAAGTAACGCTTCCACCCTAAGAAGTAAAATATCGACGTCGAAGGGCTTTACTACGTAATCGTCTATGCCCAGCCCGTAGCCCCTTTGCTTGGACGCCTTGTCGTCCAACGCGGTTATGAACAGAATGGGTATGCTCTTATCCGTCTCTCTCACCCTTGAAGCAATGGCAAAGCCGTCGAGCTCTGGCATCATTATATCCGTTATTATTAAATCGACCTGATTGTCCTGTAAATAATCAAGCGCGTGTCTTCCGTTGCGGCAGGACGCCGCAAGATAGCCGTTTTTTATCAAGCTTGAGCATACTATTTCGTTTAACGCGTTATCGTCTTCAACAACTAAAATCTTTACCATAGACGCACCGTAACCTTTCACGTTTTAATTATATATTCTGCGAATATCCGCATTTTACCAAACCGTTGTTAAAGTTTTGTTAATTACGGATAAATAATATGTGTAAATCTTTAAAATACCCACGCAAATTAAAACGCCGAATAGACTGTATTCGGCGTTATTAGTTTATTTTTTCTTCTTTTCTTCTCTGCGCTTATCGTTGATAATTTGCAGTTCCTTTTCGTCTATGACCTTAAATCCTTCTTCCTTAGCTATCTCAACCATCTGGGTTAGGGCGGCTTTTAAAAAGATTCTGGGGATTTTAGTCAGCTTTGCGCAAGCGGCGTCGGTAAAGGATATTTCGGGGTCTATGCGCTTTGCGGCGTAGATAACCGACGTTACGTCCCCTTCCTTTGCCTGTACCTTTTCGGCAAAGGGGCGTTTAAATTTGCTGCACCAGAAATTAGTGCTATCCCTATAGCCGTAGTCGACGGGCACGTTGGGGAAACAGCTTGCGTCTATGCCGTTTAATATGCCGTTATAGTGCTTTTTCTTCATTAAAATTCTGTCAATCTTTAAAATGAAGTGCGCTCCGAACTTACTCGTTATGCCGTTGAAATGCCTGTACGGCGGTTCGTACCCTTCTAAACAGCCTGCCTTGTCGAGGTAAGCGTCCTCTAAACTGTCGTCCCAACTGCACTCGAAAACCTGAAAGCTCTCTTTAACGAGCTTGGGGCGGTCTGCACTTAGGTCGCTGTCTTCTAAGGTGAAAATACAGTTTTTCATCTTCTCGGCAGTCGTTTCGCCGGGAAAGCCTAAGCGCACCGCTTCTTTAAAATACCTGCGCTTATCGGGAATGAAGTTGAGCGTAGCCTTCTTCGTACGCAAAATATTTTGCGCCGTGTTAGAGCTGTTCCTGCTCTCTAAAATCATTGCGTAATAGTCCTTGCCAGCTATGTAATAGGGAAAGCACAGAGAGTACGCGCCCAAGTTGGTTAAGCCGTCCTCCGACGTTGTTGAAACGAGTATCGTCGGCATAGGGAAAAAGGACGAAGTTTGGTAAAAGTTGTCTACTATTCTTACGTTTTCAAAATCTTTCATAATCCACCTCGCTAAATATTATACGCTTGGTCGAACGATAAGTCAATAGCCGTTTGATTTTGCAAGATAAAAAATTACCCCGACTCTCGTTAAGTCGGGGTGGTTAATCTATTATTCCTTGCCGTTCCAGCAGTAGGTGCAAAGGTTTTCTTCGGGTAAACCCGTAGCCTTTATCATATCGTCTAAGCGGTTAAAGCGCAAGGACGTAAAGTGCAATTCCTTAGAAATTTCTTCTTCCATCTTTAAATACTTTTCGGTGCCCGGCGTCGAGTACTCTTCCAACATCTCATCCGTAGGAATACAGCCTTCTAATCTCGCTATCACTCTGCGCGCAATGAGCTCCATCTCGGAAGTCGAACGAGAGAAATTAAGGTACTTACAGCCGTACATAATGGGCGGACAAGCTGAACGGATATGCACTTCCTTTGCGCCGCTTTGATATAAAAAGTCGGTCGTCTCTCTCGTCTGCGTACCCCTTACGATAGAGTCGTCTACAAGTAGCAGCTTTTTGCCGTTGATTAAATCGTGAATGGGAATGAGCTTCATCTTGGCAATTAAGTTGCGCTTTTGCTGTGTGGGGGGCATGAACGAACGGGGCCAGGTGGGCGTGTATTTGATAAAAGGACGGGCGAAAGGAATGCCCGACGCGTTTGCATAGCCTATCGCGTGCGCCGTACCCGAATCGGGTATACCTGCGACGAAGTCGGGCTTGACGTCGTCTCTGCCTGCCATATACACGCCGCTGTTATAGCGCATTTTCTCCACGCTTAAGCCTTCGTAAGACGACGAAGGATAGCCGTAATATACCCAAAGGAAGGTACATATTTTCATCTTATTGCCAGGCGCAACTAAGGTCTTAACCCCGTCTGCGGTCATAACTACGATTTCGCCCGGACCGAGCTCTTTATAGTCGCTATAGCCTAAGTTAAGATATGCAAAGCTTTCAAAGCTTGCGCAATATGCGTCGTCCTTCTTGCCGATGACGATAGGCGTTCTGCCCAGCTTATCCCTTGCACAGTAGATGCCCTGCGGAGTTAAGATGAGCATTGACAGCGAACCGTCTACTATTTCCTGTGCAAAGCGGATACCTTCGATAAAGTTATCCTTTTGGTTGATAATTGCGGCGACGAGTTCGGTTGCGTTAATCTCGCCGTTCTGCATTTCGAAAAAGTGCGTACGTCTGTCGATAATATTATTTAAAATTGCGTCTGCATTGTTGATTTTACCTATTGTTGCTATTGCGAAAGAGCCGTGATGCGAACGCAAAAAGATGGGCTGAGCCTGATAATCGGAAATACAGCCGATACCGAGCGTACCTTTCATTGAATTGAAATCGTCGGAAAATCTCGTCCTGAAAGGTGCGTTCTCTATGCTGTGAATGGACTTTTCAAAGCCCGTTTCGGGGCTGTAAACTGCCATACCTGCCCTTCTCGTGCCCAAATGGGAGTGATAGTCGGTGCCAAAAAATAAATCGAATACGCAATCTTCTTTAGAAGCTACGCCAAAAAATCCACTCATAGAAAACCTCTTAAATTCTTTTGTAGCTTAGATATTTTATCATAGTATATCCAAAATAGCAAGCGCACAGGCGAGCATAGAACAAAATATTGCAGGTTGATTTTTCCTGCTTTAAAACGCCGAATTACGTAGCGGCATTGACTTTTTAACGGCGTTATGATAAAATAATTTCGTTACAAACTTAAATATTCTTAAAAGGTGGAAAAAATGAAAAAATTCGTTAAAATTGCCGTAGTGTTTTTAGCGGTTGGGCTTGCTTGCGGCGTCTTTTATAGAGAGTTCAGCAAAGCTTACGGCGTTACCAATCAATACCTGACCTTAGGGCTTACACACCCCCACTTTCTAGTACTCGGCGTGATTTTTACGCTGATTATAGGGCTCGTGGCGGACAAGCTTTCAAGGGCGGAGAGCAAGCTGTTTAAGGCTGGGCTTATTACCTATTTAACAGGCGTAAGCGGCGCAGGCGCAATGCTTCTTGTCAGGGGTACGCTTGAAATACTTGCAAAGACGACGGACTTTACTATTACTATCGGCGCAAACGGCGCAATCAGCGGAATTGCAGGTATTTTCCACGCGGCGTTGGGCGTGGGAATCGTGCTCGTTTTCATAGCGTTCTTGCTTAAAGAAAAGGGCGAAAAAGAGTAATTAGTCGGGCGTCACCGCCGACACCTGTCTTAAATAACATAAAAAATATTCAAGGGCTGTTCGAACGAACAGCCCTTTGTGATTGTGATTGGTTTGATTACTTGTTCTTTTTGCCGAAAAGGTTTTTGATACCCTTGCTGATACCTTCTACAACCTTATCGACTTTATCTTCGATGCTGCGGGGATTCTTGATGTTTGCCTGTGCAGCTGCGAGCCTTGCGATGGGTACGCGGTAAGGCGAGCAGGAAACGTAGTCAAGTCCGATTTTATGGCAGAATTCGATGGACGAAGGGTCGCCGCCGTGTTCACCGCAGATACCGCAGTGAAGGTCGTGCCTTTCGCTCTTGCCGAGCTTGACAGCCATATCCATAAGCTTGCCGACGCCTACCGTATCAAGACGGGAGAACGGGTCGCTTTCGTAAATCTTGCCTGCATAGTATGAAGGTAAGAATTTACCTGCGTCGTCACGGGAGAAACCGAAGGTCATCTGCGTCAAGTCGTTGGTACCGAAGCAGAAGAACTCTGCTTCCTTTGCAATTTCGTCAGCGGTGAGCGCTGCACGGGGAATTTCAATCATAGTACCTACTTCGTACTTAAGGTCTACACCGCTTGCCTTGATAACTGCGTCTGCAGTTTCAACGACCGTCTTTTTAACGAATGCAAGCTCCTTAACTTCGCCGACAAGGGGAATCATTATTTCGGGAACTACGTTCCAGGAAGGATGACGCTTTTGAACGGCGATTGCAGCCTTTATAACTGCGTTGGTCTGCATAACTGCAATTTCGGGATAGGTTACGGTTAAACGGCAGCCACGGTGACCCATCATGGGGTTGAACTCGTGCAAGTCGGAGATAATCTGCTTAATCTGAGCAACACTCTTACCCTGTGCCTTTGCAAGCGCTTCGATATCGGCTTCGTCGGTAGGAACGAACTCGTGAAGAGGGGGGTCAAGGAAACGAATGGTTACGGGCTGACCTTCCAAAGCTTCGATAAGACCTTCGAAGTCTGCCTGCTGCATAGGCTCGATTTTAGCAAGAGCCGCTTCCCTTTCTTCCTTCGTATCCGAACAAATCATTTCGCGGAATGCGCCGATTCTGTCGGGGTCGAAGAACATATGCTCGGTACGGCAAAGACCTATACCCTGTGCGCCGAAGGCTGCTGCCTGCTTTGCGTCCTTAGGGGTATCTGCGTTGGTTCTTACGCCCAAAGCCTTGTATTTATCTGCAAGGGTCATAATTCTGCCGAAGTAGCCGGAGTTGGGGTCAGCAGGTACGGTGGGGATAAGGCAATCGTAGATGTTACCGGTTGAACCGTCTAAGGAAATCGAATCGCCTTCCTTGTAAACCTTGCCGGCTAAAGTGAACTGCTTGTTCTCTTCGTCCATCTTGATATCGCCGCAACCGGATACGCAGCAGGTACCCATACCGCGTGCAACGACTGCCGCGTGAGAAGTCTGACCGCCGCGAACGGTTAAGATACCCTGAGAGTACTTCATACCTTCGATATCTTCGGGGGAAGTTTCCAAACGGACGAGAACGACCTTCTTGCCTTTCTTGCCTTCGGTAACTGCGTCTTCTGCGGTGAACACGATTGAACCTGCAGCAGCGCCGGGAGATGCGGCAATACCCTTGCCGACTACGTTGTTCTTATCAGCTTCCTTTAAAGCCTTAGGGTCGAACTGGGGATGAAGGAGCATATCGAGTGACTTTGCGTCAATCTGCATTAACGCTTCCTTTTCGGAAATCATACCTTCGTCGATAAGGTCGCAAGCAATCTTGATTGCGGCTGCGGCGGTACGCTTACCGTTACGAGTCTGCAACATATAGAGCTTGCCCTTTTCGATGGTGAATTCCATATCCTGCATATCGCGGTAATGTTTTTCAAGCGTGTCGCATACCTTTAAGAACTGGTCGTATACGTCGGGAAGAACTTCTGCCATCTTGGAAATGGGCATAGGCGTACGAACGCCTGCAACTACGTCTTCGCCCTGAGCGTTCATTAAGAATTCGCCCATAAGACCCTTTTCGCCCGTTGCAGGGTTACGGGTGAATGCAACGCCCGTACCGCAATCGTCGCCCATATTGCCGAACGCCATCATCTGTACGTTTACTGCGGTACCCCAGCTGTAAGGGATATCGTGGTCCATACGGTAGATGTTTGCACGGGGGTTGTCCCATGAACGGAATACTGCCTTGATTGCTTCGAAGAGCTGGTCCTTAGGATTGTCGGGGAAATCGGTACCGAGCTGAGCCTTGTACTCTGCCTTGAACTGATTTGCCAAAATCTTTAAATCGTTAGCGTCAAGGTCTACGTCGAACTCAACGCCCTTAGCTTCCTTCATATTGTCGATAAGCTTTTCGAAATATTTCTTGCCGACTTCCATAACGACGTCGGAAAACATCTGAATAAATCTTCTGTAGCAGTCCCAAGCCCAACGGGGATTGCCGGACTTTTCTGCGATGGCATTAACTACCTCTTCGTTTAAGCCAAGGTTTAAGATGGTATCCATCATACCAGGCATTGATGCCCTTGCACCTGAACGGACGGAAACGAGAAGGGGATTTTCTTTATCGCCAAACTTCTTGCCGCAGATTTGTTCCATCTTGTCGATATAGCTCATAATTTCAGCTTTGATATCGTCGTTAATCTTTCTGCCGTCTTCGTAATACTGTGTACAAGCCTCAGTAGAAATAGTAAAGCCCTGCGGAACGGGTAAACCGATGTTGGTCATCTCTGCAAGGTTTGCGCCCTTGCCGCCCAAAAGCTCCCTCATGTTTGCATTACCTTCGGTGAAAAGGTAGCAATACTTTTTTGCCATAAAAACCCTCCTGTCGATTTTTATATTTGTTTTATTATTTTAATTTCCCGATGAATAGACACGATGAGCAGATTTTACTCACCCTATCAACTTTTTTATTATAATATAAGTTTAACTATTTTTCAAGTAGTTAGCTAAAATTTCCAGCCTAAAATTATAAAAATTAATGAATATATTCATTATTTTGTTCGTAAAAATCAAAATAACGGGTTTTTACCCCCGTTATTCTACATATTGTGGAATTAGTAGAAACGTCAAACTCTTCAGTCCCTACGGGACAGCTTCCCTGTTCTTCAGGGAAGCCGAGTGGCTTGGCGTTTACCCCAGCTCTCTTCTTTAGGAAAGCGAGAGTAAGGCTATGAATATTTGGAAACAGTACTCACTTTAAAGTCTGGGATTGCCACGCCGACAAAAGTCGGCT
>JBJEVB010000026.1:0-12605 GCA_051884155.1 Candidatus Coproplasma sp.
TTAATCTCTTCCGCTGTCTTTTATTAGCTTTTTAAGTAACGCCATATTGCGCCTTGAAGGCATCTTTTCTAAGCGGTACTGCCAATTGCCCGTGGGGGTCGAAGGCACGTTCATACGGCATGAATTATCCTGACCTAAGATATCCTGTATGGGCAGAATTGCCATATAGGACTTGCTATACGCCGCCACTTTACACAGCGCCCAGCCTACGTCCTGTTCGGTAACTAAAGGTTCGTAAACGCCCTGCTCCTTCATAGAAGCACGAAGTCTTTTCTTGAACGCCGCATACTCTTCTTCGGATAGCTGTTTAATATATCCGACAGCCGTGTCGTTATCGTGCGTGCCCGTGTACGTTACGGAATTTTCCACAATGTTTTTGGGCAGGTAGGCGTTGCTCTCGTTGCCGTCGAAGGCAAAGAGCAGGATATTCATACCGGGAAGGTTGCAACCGTCCCTTAAGCCGATTACGCCGTCGTCCAAAATTCCCAAATCTTCGGCGATAATTTCCGTTTCGCCAAGTCGCCTTGTAACTTCGTCAAAGAACTCTTTACCGGGACCTTGTTCCCACTCACCCTGCGTTGCGTCCTGAGCGTCGGCAGGGATTGCATAGTAGCGGTCGAAACCCCTGAAATGGTCGATACGGATTACGTCGTACATCTCTTTAGCCTTAGCTACCCTTGCCATCCACCAGCCGTAATTTTCCGCCTTAGCCGCGTTCCAATTATACAAGGGGTTGCCCCAAAGCTGACCCTTTGCCGAAAAATAATCGGGGGGAACGCCTGCCACCTTAACGGGCTTTAAGTCTTCGTCAAGCTGGAAAAGCTCGGGGCGAGCCCATAAGTCGGAAGAATCGTAGGCGACGTACAGGGGAATATCGCCTATTATCTTAATTCCCAAACTGTTGACGTAAGATTTTAACGCCTGCCACTGACGGTTGAATTGATACTGCACGAACAGCCAGAAGCAGTAGTCGGCACGATATACCGAATTTCTGAACTCGTACATAGCCAAATGCTCTTTGTACTTGTACGCGTCGGGGAAGTTATAGAAGCTGTCGCCGTAGCGGTTTTTAAGCGACATAAACAGGGCGTAATCTTCGTACTCGCCGCTGTTTATGAAGTCAACGAACGCCTGAGAACGGATATTGAAGCGGGTATATGCCTTTATCAACAGCTCGTAATGCTTGCCTGCAACCTTGTCGTAATCGACCTTTCCGCAGGGTACCTTAGCAGATTCCAACTCGCTTTCGTCCAAAAGCCCCTGCCTTTGAAGGTCGACTAAGTCTATAAAAAAGGGGTTGCCCGAATTGCAGCAAACTGACGAATAGGGCGAATCGCCGTACCCCGTCTGTTGCAGGGGGAGAATCTGCCAATACTTAACGCCTGCCTTTTTCAACAGGTCCGCAAACTCATACGCCTCTTTACCGAGCGAGCCTATGCCGTATTCGTTGGGTAAGGACGAAATGTGGCATAAAACCCCCAAGCCTCTCTCTTTTTTTATCATAATAGTTTCCCGTTATTTTTAGCTTACGTTATATTATTTGCTTAACAGTTTTTTTATTCTTGAAACAGCTTCCTGTGTAGTATCGCTGCTGCCGAATGCAGTTAAACGAAGGAAGCCTTCGCCGTTTTTGCCGAAGCCTGCGCCGGGCGTGCCGACAACCTGAGCTTGGTTTAAAAGCAGGTCGAAGAATTCCCAACTGCCCATATCGTTGGGGCACTTGAGCCAGATGTAGGGTGAATTTTTACCGCCCGTATACCAAATGCCAAGCTCGTCCATACAGCTTGCAATGGTTGCGGCGTTTGCCTGATAGTACGCGATATTCTCTTTTATCTGCGCCATACCTTCTTTGGTAAACACAGCCGCCGCGCCTGCCTGAATGATATAGGGCGTGCCGTTGTATTTGGTAGCCTGTCGCCTGTACCACAGCTTGTTGGCGTTAAGCCCGTCGCCGCCTAATTCCTTAGGGATAATCGTGCAGCCGCAACGAACGCCCGTAAAGCCTGCAATTTTAGAGAACGAATAGAACTCGATTGCGCAGCCCCTTGCACCTTCTATCTGGAAGATTGAGCGCGCCGCACCTTCTTCGGTGATAAAGCTCTCGTAAGCGCAGTCGTATAAAATAACCGCACCCTTTTTTAACGCGTAGTCCACCCACTCTTTAAGCTGTGCAACAGAGTACGCCGCACCCGTAGGATTGTTGGGCGAGCAGATGTAGATTATGTCGCAGTCAACGCTGTAGTCAGGCATAGGCAAAAAGCCGTTTTCCTTAGTGGCGTTTGCAAAGATGACCTTGCGCCCTGCCATGACGTTGGTGTCGACGTAAACGGGATATACGGGGTCAGGAACCAACACGACGTTGTCGGTACCGAATATATCCAGGATATTGCCTAAATCGCTCTTTGCGCCGTCGGAAACGAAAATTTCGTCCATACCGATTTCTACGCCGAAATCTTTATAATAGCCCTTGATTGCCTGCCTTAAGAAGTCGTAGCCTTCGTAGGGACCGTAGCCTTTGAAGGTATCCTTTTTCGCCATTTCGTCAACTGCGACGTGCATTGCGGAAATAACTGCAGGGGCAAGGGGCAGGGTTACGTCGCCTATGCCGAGCTTTAACACCTTTTTATCGGGGTGCGCAGCGGCGTATTTGGACGACCTGTCTGCAACTTCTGCAAAGAGATAGTTTTGAGCTATGTTACTGAAATTAGTGTTGTATTTCATAATAAATTACCCTTTAGGTTTATAGAGTTTTATCGCCTTATCGGGGTCAACGGGGTTGCCCTTTAGCCGACAGGCGAGTAAGATACAAATTTATTTAAGCGAGTACTTAACAGCCGCCTTGATAAACTCACGGAAAATAGGGTGAGCGCTCTGGGGACGGGACTTGAATTCGGGGTGGAACTGCACGCCGATAAAGAAGTCTAAAGAAGGTATTTCAACCGCTTCTACGAGCGAGCCGTTGGGCGATGTACCTGCAACTACCAAGCCTGCGTTTATAAGCTCTTCACGGTAGTCGTTGTTGTACTCGTATCTGTGGCGGTGGCGTTCGGAAATCATATCCTCGCCGTAGCTCTCCTTCATAATATCGCCGAGCACCTTGCAAGGGTATGCGCCCAGACGCATAGTGCCGCCCATCTTAACGCCGTGCTGGTCGGGCATTAAGTCGATTACGGGGTGTTTGGTTTCGGGGTTGAACTCGGTTGAGTTAGCGTCCTTATAGCCTAAAACGTTCCTTGCGTATTCGATGACCGCCGTCTGCATACCTAAGCATATGCCGAAGTAAGGCACGTTATGCTCACGGCAGTACTGCGCGCAGAGAAGCATACCTTCTACGCCGCGGTTGCCGAAGCCGCCGGGTACAATAATGCCGTCTACGCCGCCGAGCTGGGCTTCCACCGTCTCTTCGGTGAGAATTTCGGTATCTACCCATTTTATTTCTACCTTTGCACCGTTTTCATAACCTGCGTGAGCGAGCGCTTCCGCAACCGAAAGATATGCGTCGTGCAACTGAACGTATTTGCCGCAGAGTGCGATTTTAACAGTCTTATCCCTTGCTTCGATACGGGCAAGCATCTTGTTCCATTCGGTCAAGTCGATAACTCTGGGGTCAAGGTTGAGCCTTTTGCAGACGATTTCGGAGAAGTTGCTCTCTTCAAGCATAGTAGGGCATTGATAGAGTACGGGCATAGTCATATTCTCTATGCAGCACTCGGGTGCGATATTGCAGAACATTGCAATCTTATCCCTTACGTCCTTAGGCATAGGTGCGTCTACCCTGGGAATGATTATGTCGGGATTGATACCCATACCCTGTAATTCCTTAACGGAATGTTGGGTGGGCTTGGACTTAAACTCTTCCGAACCCGAAATATAGGGTACTAAGGTAACGTGAATGAAACAGCAGTTTTCCCTGCCCACTTCCCTTGATACCTGACGAATTGCTTCGATAAAGGGCTGACTTTCGATATCGCCTATGGTGCCGCCGATTTCGGTTATAACGACGTCTGCGCCCGTAGACTTGCCGACGGAATAGATAAACGTCTTAATTTCGTTGGTGATGTGGGGAATAATCTGCACGGTCTGACCGAGATATTCGCCGTTTCTCTCCTTATTGAGTACGTTCCAATATACCTTACCCGTCGTAAGGTTAGAGTACTTATTTAAGTTTTCGTCGATAAACCTTTCGTAATGTCCCAAGTCAAGGTCGGTTTCAGCGCCGTCGTCGGTTACGAAAACTTCGCCGTGCTGGAAGGGGCTCATCGTGCCGGGGTCGATATTGATGTAGGGGTCGAGCTTTTGAGAAGCGACTTTATAGCCCCTGCACTTTAAAAGTCTTCCGAGCGATGCGGCGGTTATTCCCTTGCCCAAACCGGACACAACGCCGCCTGTTACGAAAATGTACTTAGTCATATTTGCACCTCTTAGGTATGATATATTATAATTTAAATTTCCACGAACCCCGTGAAAGCAAGGGTTGCGCTGCCTTCCATATAGACGGTATCGTCGGTATAGGTGATGATAAGGTCGCCGCCCCTAAGGTGAACGGTGATGGGCACGTTTTTATCGGCATAGCCGTTTAAAACCGCCGCAACGCCTACCGCACAGGCACCCGTACCGCAAGCCCACGTTTCGCCGCTACCCCTTTCCCATACGCGCATCGTCATCTCGTTTTTTCTTATTACTTTGACGAACTCGGTGTTGATTCTGTCGGGGAAGTATTTTGCGTTTTCAAACAGGGGACCGATTTTTTCAACGTCTAAATTATAGGGTTCGCTATACACTACGCAGTGGGGATTGCCCATAGAAACTAAGGTAACCTTGTATTCCGTACCGCCGATTTGAATGGGTTGGCTTACCACGCTTTCGCCCTTTAAGGTGGAAGGGATTTTTTCGCCGTTTAACTCGGCAGGTCCCATATCCACCCTTGCGGAAGCAACCGTGCCGTCGCGATTGAATTCAAACTGCAAAACCTTTATTCCCGAAAGCGTTTCGATACTGCAGGTGTCGCCCTTGACGTAACCCAAATCGTGCGCAAGCTTGCCTACGCAGCGAATGCCGTTGCCGCACATCTTGCCTTCCGAGCCGTCCGCGTTGAACATACGCATTTTGCAGTCGGCAATTTCCGAACGGCACAAAAGGATTACGCCGTCGCCGCCGATTGAAAAGTGCCTGTCGGAAAGGCGAATTGCAAGCTGTTCGATATTCTCAAGCTCGCCGTTCATACAGTCGAAGTATATATAGTCGTTACCGATGCCGTGCATCTTATAAAATTTAGTCAACATAATTATTTTTTGATTAGTCGGGCATTACTATGCACTGATTTCTCTCTGCGCCGACTGAAACGTACTTAATTTTGCACTCGCAAAGCTTTTCCAAAAGATGAATATAGTCCAAAGCTTCCTTAGGAAGTTCGTCTGCGGTCTTGCACTTGGTTATATCGCAGTGCCAACCCTTGACCTTTTCAAATACGGGCTTGCAGTCGTCAAGCACGTCGGTGAAGGGGAACTCGTCCAAAATCTTACCGTTAAGCTCGTAATGAGTGCAGATTTCGATTTCTTCATAGTCGTCTAAGATGTCAAGCTTGGTCAAGGCGATTTCGTCTGCGCCCTGACACCTTATGCCGTAACGGGAAGCAACTACGTCGAAAGGACCTACTCTTCTCGGTCTGCCCGTAGCCGCGCCGTATTCACCGCCGAGCTCACGCAAGCGCTCTGCCTTCTTTCCGAAGTATTCGCAGGTGAAAGGGCCTGCGCCCACGCAGCTTGAATAAGCCTTCATAATGCCGATGGAATTATCGAGCTTTAAGTTGGGTACGCCTGCGCCGATGGGTGCGTATGCCGCAATGGTCGATGATGAAGAAGTATAGGGAACTATGCCGTAGTCGATATCCCTGAGCGCGCCGAGCTGAGCTTCGAACATAATCTTTTTGCCCTGCTTGTTGGCTTCGTTGAGATATACGCCCGTGTCGATAATGTAGTCGCAAAGGGGCTTACCGTACGTTTCGAAGTAGTCAATCATATCGTCTACCTTTACGGGGTCGAAGCCGTACGCCTTAATGGTCATATTCTTCCAGGCAACTATATCGGGCAATCTCTTGTAGAGACGGGAGAGATTTAAAAGCTCGCCCATACGGAACGCCTTTTTCATATACTTGTCGGCGTAGATGGGAGCAATGCCGCGCCTTGTAGAGCCGTAGGGCTTGCCCGTAGCCTTAGTAAGCCTGTCTTCTTCCATAATGTCCTGCAATACGTTGTAGGGCATGGTGATTATGGCTTTATCCGAAATTTTAAGGTTTTCGGGGGTAATCTTTATACCGCCTGCACGAAGCTTATCAATCTCGCCACAAAGGTGCTTTAAGTCGATGACCATACCGCAGCCTAAGACGTTTACGACTTCTTCACGCAAGATACCCGAAGGAAGCAGGTTCAAGATGAACTTGCCCTTTTCGTTGATGACGGTGTGACCGGCGTTATTGCCGCCCTGATAACGGCAGACGACGTCGAAGTCCTGAGAAAGCAAATCTACCATTCTTCCCTTGCCTTCGTCGCCCCAGTTGATTCCGCAGATACTTGTAAGCATATTTTATCCCCCTGAATAGAGTTTTTTGTTTTGTGTAGCGAACTTGCCCCCTATGAGTGAACGTATTCAGCCATATACTATTATAAAATAGTATAGCCTTTAAGTCAAGTTAAAAGCTTGAATAAAGGCTTATTCCGTAACAAAAGTTACGGCGCCGCAAACGATTTGCGGCGCCGAATAGACGTTATTGACTTTCAAAGTAGAATATCTCTTCGAACTTTTTATCCAAGGCTATGCACAAGATTAACGCAAGCTTTGCAGTCGGGTTGAACTGCCCCGTTTCTATACTGCTAATCGTGTTCCTTGAAACGCCTACTATTTTCGCAAGCTCTTCCTGCGATAGCCCTTTATTCAACCTTTCTTCCTTAATTTTGTTTTTAAATATTAGCTTACCTTCTACCATTTAAAGTGCAACCCCACACATTTCAAGTATCCAAAGGACGCAAAATGCAATAAAACATAAGGCAAAAATTACGCTTAATACAATATAAATTACCCTTTGTTTGCTCATCTTAACGGCGTTTACTATTGCTTGTGTTGTCTGCATACCGCAAAGGATAAGCCAGATTTCGACTGATATTTTGCCTGTAACAAGCACAGAGACGAGTATTACTATACCGCCTATAAAAAGACCTGTGCTCATTGCCAGAGACTGAGCCGTAAGCATGCCTTGCCTTTCCCTTTCGTCGCCGTTCTTATTTTCCTTTCTCGAAGCTTCTAATATCTCTTCTTTGGATAGCGTGGCGTTAATCTCTTCCGCAACTGCCCCATCATCGTTTTGCTCAATTTCTTCGAGGCATTGCACTTCTAATTCTTCATTCTCTTCCATATTTCAACCCCTGCCAAGTTTTGTTGGCAACTATATACTATCATTGCCAAGTTTACTTGTCAAGAGTTTTAATATAAAATGCGCACGGCAGACCGCCGTGCGCATTTTGTTATGGTAAATGTAATTAGTTGTTTACGCTGTAGAGAAGGTCGAAGTAAGTGGGGTAAGGCCAGTAGTCTGCCGCAACCATTGTTTCCATCTTATCCACACGCCTTCTGATATCGTCCATAATGGGAAGAATGACGTGAGCCATAGCCTGAGAAGCAGGTACTACGTCTGCAAGGTCAACGTCTGCAAGCGCACCTTCGAGCTTGCCCGTTAATGCTACCACTTCGTCGTTGAGCTGAGCAAGGGCGGAAATCGTCTCTTTTTCAGCTACGCAGGGGAGCTCTTCGCATACCGCCTGTTTAGCCGCAACGTTGCCGCAAAGCTCGGCTACGAAATCGGATACGGCGGGCAATATGTCGCGTCTAACCATCTCAACCATAGTCTTTGCTTCTATGTTGATAATCTTTGAGTAGTTCTCAAGCTGAATGTCCGCACGGGCAATTGCTTCTTCCTTGGTATATACGCCCTGACGGACGAACACTTCGATATTCTTATCTTCGAAGCATACGGGCACTGCGTCTGCCGTAGTCTTGTTGTTGAGCAAGCCGCGCCTTGCAGCTTCGGGTTCCCATGCGGGGCCGTAGCCGTCTTCGTTGAAGATAATGCGGTAGTGAGCTTTAAGCTCTCTCTTTACAATCTCGTTAGAAGCCTTTTCAACGTCCTTTGCCTTTTCAAGCTCGTCTGCAAAGCCTTCGAACGCGTCTGCAACTATGGTGTTTAAAACGATATTTGCGTCGGCTACGTTTGCCTGTGAGCCGAGCATACGGAATTCGAATTTATTACCCGTAAACGCGAAAGGCGACGTCCTGTTTCTGTCGGTTGCGTCCTTGGGGAAGATGGGGCTTTCGGGTACGCCTATGCTGCCCTTTTGAGCAGTCTTGGGAACGTAGTCCTTATCGTTTACAATCGAGTCAACCAATGCGCCGAGCTGGTCGCCAAGATATACCGAAACGATTGCAGGAGGCGCTTCGTCTGCGCCAAGCCTGTGGTCGTTACCTGCGGAGGCAACCGAAGCCCTTAAGATACCCTGATAGTCGTCAACCGACTTGATAACAGCCGCTAAAACGAGTTTGAACAGGGTGTTGTTTTCGGGGTTATCGCCGGGATTTAAGAGGTTGAAACCGTCGTCGGTGGACATAGACCAGTTGTTATGCTTACCCGAACCGTTTACGCCTTCGAAGGGCTTTTCGTGAAGAAGGCATACAAGGTGGTGCTTTAACGCAACCTTCTTCATAATTTCCATAGTGAGCATATTGTTATCTACGGCGACGTTGGTCGTGCCGAAGATAGGCGCCATTTCGTGCTGAGCAGGCGCAACTTCGTTGTGCTTGGTCTTAGAGAAAATGCCGTAAGACCAAAGCTCTTTATCCAAGTCCTGCATGTAAGCTACGACTCTGGGTTTGAGCATACCGAAGTAATGGTCTTCAAGCTCCTGACCGCGAGAAACTTTTGCGCCGAAGAGCGTTCTGCCGCAAAGGCGCAAGTCCTTTCTCTTTAAATACTCTTCTTCGTCTACAAGGAAATATTCCTGTTCGGGACCTACGGTAGTTGCAACCTTTTTGCATTCCTTGCCGAACAACTTCAACACTCTCTTTGCCTGCTTGTCGATTGCGGTCATAGAGCGCAAAAGGGGCGACTTTTTATCCAGCGTTTCGCCCGTGTAGGATACGAATACGGTGGGTATGTAGAGCGTGCCTTCCTTTACGAATGCAGGTGAAGTAGGGTCCCAAGCGGTGTAACCCCTTGCCATATAGGTTGCACGGGAACCGCCTGAAGGGAAGCTTGACGCGTCGGGTTCGCCAACTATAAGGCTCTTACCCGTAAGGCGCATAATCGCCTTGTCGCCTTCAGGTTCGATAAAGCTGTCGTGCTTTTCTGCAGTTAAACCCGTAAGGGGCTGGAACCAGTGCGTGTAGTGGGTTGCACCCTTGGATACAGCCCATTTTTTCATAGCCGACGCAACCGTACCTGCAATGGATACGTCGAGCGTCTTGCCGGATTCTATAGTAGCGCGTAAAAGCTTATATACTTCGCTGGGTAAAGTTTCCTTTTGAACTTGGTCGTTAAATACGTTTTCACCGAACGTCTCAGGAATATTCATAAAACATCTCTCCTAAAGAAATTATATACCAGAATTATAGTTAATAATTGTAAAATTGTCAACCGATAAAGCTTTATATGGCATTCACAAGTCTTAATAAAAACTATAAGCAGAAATTATAGTTTTGTTAGTACAACCGAGTAACTGTTTCTAACTACTCTTCACCTTATCGGGGTATGAGCGAAGCAACTCTCTCTTCAGAGATACGAGCAAGACAAGGAAGGCGAGTATTTTCGACGGGGAGTTTACTAAACCGTAAATGACCCGAGAAAAACGCAGCCTGACACAGCAAACGCGACGTATATATGAAGAGAAATTAATCTTCAAATCGGGCTGGTTTGATTAAATGCGTCCCCTTCACGTCTTCGTGCATTGCAGTACTATCTTCGGCAATTATCCCACGTTGCAGGGAAGCATAACCGTGTTTTTTGCGAATTTCGTCCACGCAGCGCTCTACCTTTTCGCGTTTTAAATAATCGCCTGCCGTCTCGTCGAAGGTGAGCTGAGATGCGCCCACGTCAAAGCCTGAGACGGTTACGCCCAACGCCCTGACCGAATAGGGCGGCGTAAAGCGTTCGATAAAAAGTTCCATTGCGTGCTTAGCAATCTCGCCGCAAAGGCAGGTATGGCGCACCTTTTTCTGCACGCTAAAGCTGCTTAAACTGCTGTCGCGCACCCATAAATGCACGGTATCGGCAAGCCCCAAACCACTCTCTCTCAGCCTTGCCGCAACGCTTTCGCTTAAAATATAAATCGTCCTTTCTATATCGTTTAATGAAGTCAAGTCCTTAACGCAGGTCATAGAGTTGCCTATGGACTTTAATTCCCTGTCTTCCCCCGCAGGGCGTACGGCGCTATCGTCTTGACCGCGAGCATAAATTAGCAGCGTATGCCCGAATTTGCCTAAGGCGTTTATCACCCGTCTATCGTCCGCCTGAGCAAGTCTGCCTATCGTGTCGTACCCCATTGAAGTCAGCTTTGCCGCCGTTGCGCCGCCCACCATTAACAGGTCGGACACGGGCAGACCGAATATGACCTTTTTATAATTCACCGCCGAAATAACCGAAGTGCCGTCGGGCTTTTTCAAGTCCGAACCGAGCTTTGCGTAAATCTTATTAAACGACACGCCTACCGACACGGTTATACCAAGTTCACTCTTGACCGCACGGCGTATAGTATCGCCTATATGGCGCAAAAATCCGTCTGAAAAGTGCTTTTCGCCGTTCTCTTCCACGTACTTTTCGCCGTCGTATTCGGGGAATACCTTAGTGAACTTCGTCACGTCCAGCCAGCACTCGTCTATGCCGTAGTTCTCGATTAAATCGGTATATCTCGCGTAAATCGCCCTGACCTTTCGCGAGTATTCCATATACTTATCGAAGTGCGGACGCACGATAACTAAGCCCTGACATTTCTTTTTAGCCTGCCACACGGTGTCGCCCGTCTTGACTTTAAAGCGTTTGGCTTCTTCACTCTTGGCAAGCACTATGCCCCGCCGTTCTTCTTCGTTGCCGCAGACGGCAATCGGCACGCCGATAAGCTTCGGATTCAGCTTTCGCTCTACCGAAGCGTAAAAATTATTCAAGTCGGAATGCAGAATAATTCTTTCCATATCTCTATTATACCACCTTTTACAAAAAACCACAACGCTATAGGCAAGTTTATGCGCACGGCTAAAGCAAAGTACCAAAATAAATTTTAAAAACACTCTTGCAATTTTCATTTCTTGCGTTATAATTATAGCAGTAACTTTTAGGAGAATATTAATATGATAGACAAGAAAATTGCAGAACTTATCAACGACCAGGTAAACAAAGAATTATACTCGGGCTATCTCTATCTCGATTTCGCCAACTACTACGAATCGGAAGGCTTAGACGGGTTTGCTCACTGGTATCAAATCCAGGCGCAGGAAGAGCGCGACCACGCAATGATGATGAGAAGATATTTAATCGACAACGGCGTAAGGGTTACCTTTGACGCAATCGGCAAGCCCGACAAGGTATTTTCTGACCACAACGACCCCTTAAAGGCAGGCTACGAGCACGAGCAGTACGTAACTTCTTTAATCAACAACATCTACGCCGAAGCGTTCGCCATTCACGATTTTAAGACCATGCAGTTTTTAGACTGGTTCATTAAAGAGCAGGGCGAAGAAGAAAAGAACGCCGAAGATATGCTTAGAAAGTACGAGCTGTACGGCCACGACGCAAAGGGCTTATATGCGCTCAATCAGGAGCTGTTAGGCAGAGTTTACACCCCTTCCGCAACCGGCCCCGCAATGTAACAGGTGCGACCTGTAGCAGGGTTTCTCCGTCATTGCGAAGGGCTTTAGCCCTGCGGCAATCCCAGACTTTTAAGTGAGAACTACTTCCAAATAATCTTAACCACATAATAAGGGCGGCGCCTTTCGGCGCCGCCCATTTCATTTTCTAATTAATTATCACCATATAACTACCGTCTTTCCGTCCGTATCGTAGTGCCAGAAGTTGCCCGACAAAGTGGGCTCGGTTGCGGAATAATAATAAATCGTAGCGTTTGCTAATTCACCGTTCAAAGAAGAAATCACAATTTCATTCCATTCGGTTTCCGTGCCTGCATAGTATACGCTTTTAAGCGCAGTTTCTTCAAACGCATAAGACGAGATATAAGTTACGCTAACGGGTATTACTACGCCGTCAAGCGCGGTACAGCCCTTGAACGCCTGGGCTTCGATGCCCTTTACACCTTCGCTTATAACTACGCTTGCAAGCGAAGTACAGCCTCTGAACGCTTCAAAACCGACATTTGCCATGCTTGCAGGAATAACCAAACTCGTAATAGAACTGCAATTCATGAACGCCTGACGCACGCTTGAAGTTACGCTATCGGGAATGTTCAACTCTCTAAGCGACGTGCAATTTTCAAACGCATACGGGTCTATAGCCTTCAATCCGTCGGGAAGGACTACGCTTTCAAGCGAGGTGCAACCGCTGAACGCATAATAAT